>NZ_CP133261.1:324355-648710 GCF_030931715.1 Tissierella sp. MB52-C2 | reverse complement strand
TTTTCTTTTACTTCTTTAGGCATTTTTATTTCATTAATCTTTTCTTCATATTCTTCTACTTCCACCATTATATCATCATCTTGGCCTAATTCTTTTTGAATAGCCTTTATTTGTTCTTTAAGATAATACTCTTTCTGAACTTTGTTTATTTGTTTCTTTACTCTTTGATTTATTTGGTCTTCTATCTTTAAAACTTCGATTTCCTCTTGTAACATTACATGAAGCAATTCTAGTCTCTCATAGAAATCAAAGGATTCTAATATTTTTTGGTCATCCTCTTGTTTTAAATATATATAAGATGATATAACATCTGCCAGTCGTCCTGGATCTTCTATATCTGTTATGGTAATTAAAATTTCAGAAGATATTCTATCATTATAAGAAAGATACTCTTCAAAATCATTTGTTACAAGTCTCATGGCTGCCTCTATGGTAGAATCTTTTTCTATATTTTCTTCTTCATAGGTCAATTCTTCTACTTCAGCCATAAAAAATGGTTCTTCTTTATTTATATTTACTACTCTACCTCTATTTACTCCTTCAACCAATACTCTAATACTTCCACCTGGTAACTTTAACATCTGCTTAACCTTGGCTACAGTCCCTATATGATAAAAATCATCTACACTTGGATCATTGACCTTAGGGTCTTTCTGAGTACATAAAAGGATTTCAGAATCATCCATCATTGCTTTTTCTAAAGCATTAATAGATTTCTCACGTCCAATGTCAAAATGAACCACCATATGTGGAAACATAGATATACCTCTTAAGGGTATTAATGGCAGGGTTTTATTCTCTATATTATATTGATTCAACTCTAATATCCCTCCAATAAACTACAATATGTATAAATACAAGGAAAAGCCCACAAAAGTGAGCCTTTAAGATGCAGATTCCTTGTTATTTGTTTTCTTAGATCTACTTTTCTTTTTTCTATCTGAAAGTACTAAAGTAGGTTCTACTTTATTTTCTATTGTCTCTTTAGTTATGACACATTTTTCTACATCATCTCTAGAAGGAATCTCATACATAATATCTAGCATCATTTCCTCTATTATACTCCTAAGTCCTCTTGCTCCAGTCTTTCTCTCTATGGCTTTTTTAGCTATAGAAACCAAAGCTTCATCTTCAAATTCAAGATCTACCCCATCCATATTGAACAACTCTTTATATTGTTTCACAAGGGCATTTTTAGGTTCTGTAAGGATTCTCACTAGTGATTTTTCATCTAATTCTTCTAAAGTAACTGTAACTGGAAGTCTTCCTACAAATTCTGGAATTAATCCAAACTTAAGAAGGTCTTCTGGTTGAAGATGTTTTAAAAGTTCGCCTATTGCTTGATCCTTTTGAGAAGTTATATCTGCACCAAAACCCATAGCTTTTTTACCTACACGGTTTTGAATTATCTTATCTAAACCGTCAAAAGCTCCTCCTACTATGAACAATATGTTAGTAGTATCTACTTGGATGAATTCTTGATGAGGATGCTTTCTTCCACCTTGAGGCGGAACATTTGCAACTGTACCTTCTAGTATTTTTAAAAGTGCTTGCTGTACTCCTTCACCACTTACATCTCTTGTAATAGATGGGTTTTCAGTTTTTCTAGCTACTTTATCTACCTCATCTATATATATTATACCTTTTTCAGCTCTTTCTATATCATAATCTGCTGCTTGAATAAGCTTTAAGATTATATTTTCTACGTCTTCTCCTACATATCCTGCTTCCGTTAAAGAAGTAGCATCTGCTATTGCAAAAGGTACATTTAGTATCTTTGCTAAAGTTTGCGCTAACAATGTTTTACCAGAACCTGTAGGCCCTAACATAATAATATTACTTTTTTGTAGCTCTATATCGTTACTCTTTGTTGGTTTTTTGTTTATTCTTTTATAATGATTATAAACTGCCACAGCTAGAGCTCTTTTAGCTCTATCTTGCTTTACAACATATTCATCCAAAGTGTCTTTTATGGCAGCAGGTTTCGGTAAATCTTGCATTTCATAATCGAAGCTATCAATAAACTCCTCTTCAATTATCTCCTGGCATAATTCTATACATTCATTACATATATAAACATTAGGACCTGCAATAAGCCTTCTGACTTGTTCTTGGGGTTTCCCACAGAAAGAGCAACGAAGCTGTCTTTCATCATATTTTACCACGATGACACCTCACTTATATTATTTTCTTGATATTACCTCATCTATTATCCCATATGTTTTTGCTTCTTCTGCTGTCATATAATAATCTCTATCTGTATCTCTAGATACTTTTTCTAGTGGTTGACCTGTTCTTTCTGCCAAGATTCTATTGATTCTCTCTCTTATTTCAATAATCTTTTCAGCTTGAATTCTTATGTCTTCTGCTTGACCTTTGGCCCCACCTAAAGGCTGATGTATCATAATATCGGCATTTGGCAATGCAAATCTTTTACCCTTTGCACCTGCCGCAAGTAAGAATGCGCCCATACTAGCTGCCATACCTGTACATATAGTTGATACATCAGGTTTTATATATTGCATAGTATCAAATATAGCAAATCCTGCACTTACGGAACCACCTGGACTATTTATATAAAGTTGAATATCCTTCTCTGGGTCTTCTGCTTCTAGGAATAATAGTTGTGCAACTATTAGATTTGCACTAACATCATTGACTTCACTACCTAGAAATATTATTCTTTCTTTTAATAACCTAGAGTAAATATCATAAGATCTTTCCCCTCTGTTAGTTTGCTCTACTACCATAGGAACTAGAGTCACTTTACATCCCTCCATTAATTATTTAAATTTAACGATTGACTTAAGTAATTCAATAACCTTTTGATTAGAAATAGCTGTTTCTAAGAAAGATACATCTCCTTTTCTCATATCTTTAATAAACTGTTCTTTATTTTCTTGATTGTAGGATTCAGCCATTTTTTCTAGCTCTTTATCTATATCTTCTTCTGTTACAGTAATATCTTCAGCTTTGGCAATAGCTTCAAGAACTAAATCTCCCTTAACTCTCTTAGCAGCCATAGGTCTTAATTGTTCCTTTAAGCTATCTACAGTTGAATTAGTTATTTGTAAATATTGCTCTAAATTTATTCCTTGCATTCCTATTTTATAATCAAAATCAGCTAATTCGTTTTGTAACTGAGTATCTACCATAGCCTCTGGTATATCTATTTCACAAGATTCTATTACTTTTTCAATTAAGTTATTTTCATTTTCTATTTCTTCTTTTTCTTTAAACTCTTTCTCTAGTTTTTCTTTAATATCATTTTTATATTCTTCTAAAGTATCAAATTCAGATACATCTTTTGCAAATTCGTCATCAAGTTCTGGTAATTCTTTTTCTTTTATTTCATTTATTTTAACTTTAAATATAGCTTCTTTGCCTTTTAACTCTTCTGCATGGTATTCTTCTGGGAAAGTTACAACTACATCTACTTCTTCCCCTTTATTCTTACCCACTAATTGCTCTTCAAAACCTGGAATAAATCTCCCGGATCCAATTTCCAATTCTTGTGCTTCAGCAGTTCCACCTTGGAATTGTTCTTCTCCTACAAATCCTTTATAGTCAATATTTAATACATCACCAGTTTTAACAGCTCTATCGCCTGCATCTATTATTCTTCCGTTCATTTCTTGAACTGATTTTAATTCATCTGCGATATTGTCATCTGTTACATTATACTCTATTTTTTCGATTTCTATACTTTTGTAATCTCCAAGAGTTACTTCTGGTTTTACTACTACTTCTACTTCAATAATAATAGGCTTTCCTGTTTCTATTTCACTAATATTTATCTCTGGTTGATCCACTGGCTCAAGCTTTAACTCTTCTATTGCGTTATTATATGCCTCTGGCAAAATCAAGTTGATAGCTTCTTCAAAAAATATTCCCATACCATAGTTTAACTCTATAATCTTTCTTGGTACTTTTCCTTTTCTAAATCCTGGAATATTAAATTTTGATCTGTTTTTTATATATGCCTCTTGTGTCGCTTTTTCGAAATCCACCCCTGGTATTTCAATGGTAAAACTAACTTTATTGTTTTCTTTCTTTCCTAGAACAGCCTTCATTTATATTTTCCTCCTCCAATATATTTATCCATTTTAACTAACTTATTATATCATAAAATTATAACATAACATATAACAATATCCAACAC
Source organism: Tissierella sp. MB52-C2 (assembly GCF_030931715.1). Classification (NCBI taxonomy): domain Bacteria; kingdom Bacillati; phylum Bacillota; class Tissierellia; order Tissierellales; family Tissierellaceae; genus Tissierella; species Tissierella sp. MB52-C2. Next base: position 644,548 of record NZ_CP133261.1, on the reverse strand, counting down.
TATAAATTACAAAAACATAGTAAAAAAGGCTTCCAATTATATTTAAAAGTCAGAGGAAACCTTTTTTTGAAACTCATTTACAGAAAGCTCCCAATATAAAGAGATAAAAATAGAACTTTCCTATTCCTTATAAAAAAACCAATGGTCTAAATCCACTGGTTTTAACATGGTGCGGGAAAGAGGACTTGAACCCCCACGTCAATGACACTAGATCCTAAGTCTAGCGCGTCTGCCAATTCCGCCACTCCCGCATAAATAAAATAAATTTAACTTACCTTATTATTATACCATGTTGATTTTACTTGTCAATATTTTTTTAAAATACAAGTATTACTCCACCATCATAGGCATAGGCAGTACTAAGACCTGCTGTTTTTACTACAATTATATCTTTAAAATTATATTTTCTTTGAATTTCTTCCTTTAATTCCTCAGCTTTCTCCAAGGCATTAGCATGGGATATAGCCAAAATTTTTTCTTCAAATTTTTCTCCAGTTTCTCCAATTATATCAACTAGTCGTTTAAATGCCTTTTTACTTCCTCTTGTATTTTCAACTAATTTTATTTCACCTTCATCAGTAGCTCCCATAATAGGCTTTAAATTTAAAACATTGGCTATTAATCCTTTTGTTTTTGAAATTCTTCCATTTTTGATTAAATTGTCTAAGCTCTCTAAAATAAAGAAAGTTTTCATTCCATTAATATAGTTTTCTACTTTTTCTACTATTTCAAGATTACTTAATCGATTTTCAACTAATTCCTGAATCTTCATAGATACTAGAGTTTCCCCTACACTTGCAGATTTAGAGTCAAATACATGAATAAATTTATTCGGTTCTTCTTCTTGAACCATTTTTTTTGCCAATACTGCCGAATTATATGTCCCACTTAGCTGACTCGAGATTGTAACAGCAAAAACATTATCAGCATCTTTGTATTCTGTTACAAAATCTCCAGGTGAAGGACAAGAAGTCTTAACCGGATTTGGACTATTTCTCATGGCACGAATCAATTCCATAGAATCCATACTCTCATCATCAATAAATTTGGTATCATCTACATCTATGTTAAATGGAACTAAACTTATATTGAGATTTTCCTTTAATTCTTCATTTAAATCACAACTACTATCTGCTACGATTTTGTAATTCATCTCATCACCTCATAAAATTTTTAATTGCCTATTCTTTCTTCAATAAACTTAGCTAAATCAGATGCTATCTGTGGAAGTCCTATATCCTCCTTCGCCTCAATCATTACTCTGACTAAAGGCTCTGTTCCTGAAGGTCTTATGACTACTCTTCCTTGACCTTTAAACATATCTTCAACTCTTTTTATTTCTTCTTTTATTTCTTCGTTTTCATTATATTTATATTTCAATTCATTTTTTACCTTTGCATTGACTAGAACCTGTGGAAAATTAGTCATTAAATTATTTAATTCTGACATAGTTTTTCCTGTATTTTGCATTACTTCAAGTAAATGTAGTCCCGTAGCCAAACCATCTCCTGTCGTATTGTAATCTAAAAATATTATATGTCCTGATTGCTCCCCACCTAATACAAAGTCTTTACGAATCATTTCTTCTAATATATACCTATCACCAACTGTAGTTTTTACTATATTTATACCTTTTTCTTTTAAAAATGTATCTAGTCCCATATTAGTCATTATAGTGCCTACTACAGTATTGTTTTTAAGCTTTCCTTGTTCATAAAGGTATAACCCACAGGCAGCTAATATATGGTCCCCATCTAATACATTTCCTAACTCATCTACAGCTATTATTCTATCTCCATCACCATCAAAAGAAATTCCTATATCTGCCTTTTCCTTTAATACCAGCTCCTGAATCATTTTAGGATTAGTAGAGCCACAGTTTTGATTTATATTGGTGCCTGTTGGTTCAGTATTTATAACTACTAATTCTCCACCAAGTCTTCTTATGGTTTCAGGAGCAATTTTATATAAGGCTCCATGTCCACAATCCATTGCAATTTTAATTCCAGTTAAATCTATATTAGAAGTAGACACCAAGTAATCTATGTAATCTTCCGAAGCATTTTCTTCTTTTATTATTTTACCAACTTTATCTCCTATTGGTCTTATATCTAATTCTTTCTTATTTAATATAATATCTTCAATTTCATCTTCTACTTCATCTGGTAACTTAAATCCCTCATTATTGAAAAATTTAATTCCATTATATTCTCCTGGATTATGAGATGCCGATATAACTACTCCTGATAGGGCTTTGTATTTTCTTATTAAATACGCCACTGCTGGAGTAGGTATAACCCCTACAGATATGACATCTAATCCCATGGAACAAATTCCAGCAGTTATGGCAGCTTCCAGCATATCACCAGATATTCTTGTATCTTTTCCTACTATTACAGTACCTTTACTCTCCTTAGCCAATATATATGCTCCTGCTCTCCCTACTTCATAGGCTAACTCTGGAGTTAAATCCTTATTTGCAATTCCTCTAATACCATCTGTACCGAATAATTTACCCATCTATAAAACCTCCAAATTCAAATTCAGTTAATAATGAATAGTTTATAGTAAGGTTTGCACCCTATTTAAACTTTTTTTCTATAATCTCAATTAACTTTTCTTTCTTGTTTAATTCAGGATTTTCTAATACCTTTTCTAATAAGTAATTTAATATTTCTCCTACTCGTTTCCCTTCTTTATATCCTAATTTTATCACATCATGCCCATTAATTGTTAGATGTTTTTTTTCATATGCTTCTTTGTTTTCTATAATCTTTTTTATTTTTTCTTCTCTCTCAATTAAATCAGTTATATCTGCATCCTTATTTGAACAAGTTCTATCTGCTTTATTCAATTCCAATAATATAAATATTCTTTCTTCCCCTAAATTGGATATTAACCGCTTTAATCCCTTTTCACCTAAGTTAGCATGCTGTGTCATATGTTTATATATTAGCAACCTAACAGTTTCTACTAATTCACTTGGTGCCTTTAATCTCTTTAATATCTTTTCAGCTATTTTAGCACCTAGTTTATCGTGATTATAAAAATGCCCTATGCCTTTTTCATCTATAGTCAACGTATGAGGCTTTCCTATGTCATGGAAAAGTGCCGCAAGTCTTAGTTCTAAAATAGGTTTTGTATTATCTAATACACACATTATATGTTCAAATACATCCTTGTCGTGATGAGGATTATGCTGGTTAAATCCTACTGTATCTACCATCTCTGGTAAGACTATAGGAAGTATGCCTGTATCCTTCATTAACCTAATTCCATTGGAAGGAGTCTTACATAATAAAATTTTAAAAAATTCTTCTCTAATTCTTTCTATGCTGATATTTGAAATATATTCACTATATAATTTACAAGCTTCAAAGGTAGAGTCTTCAATTGAAAATTCAAGCTGTGACGCAAATCTAAGGGCTCTCATTATTCTTAAATAATCTTCACTAAATCTTTCTTTTGGGTCTCCTACAGTTTTTATCTGTCTTTTTTTCAAATCCTCTTTTCCTTGGAAATAATCAATTATTCCTGTTTTCTTATTATATGCCATGGAATTAATAGTAAAATCTCTCCGACTTAAATCATCCGTAATATTTTTCGAAAAGTATACTTCTTCTGGTCTTCTTCCATCTTTGTATTCTCCATCTGCTCTAAATGTAGTTATTTCTACAATACCTTCCTCTTGAACTACAACTATAGTTCCAAATTGTTTGCCTACTTCAAGAGTCTTATATTCTTTGAATACTTCTTCTATTTCATCTGGCAAAGCATCTGTAGTTATATCAAAATCTGATGGTTTCTTTCCTATTAATATATCTCTGACAGAGCCACCTACTATATACGCACTAAAACCATTAGCTTCAAGTTTATCTATAATCCTATCTACATACTCTGGAATATTCCATTCCATATTATCACTCCAATATCTTGTCTTATTTTAGTATATCATAGTATTTGTGGCAGACAAGTTTTTTTATACAAAGAAAGACCTTGGAATGATTTCCAAAGTCTTTCTTTGTTGTTATATTATTTATTCTCTTCTATGATATATATCCTTCCTAATTATTTAAAGTTCAAAATCATATATAAGCTGCGATTCTTCATACCATGGCACATTATAAATTAGTTTTAATTTATTTACAGAATTACTTTGAAAGTATTTTTTAATGTCTTCATTATTGGATAATGTTTTTATTAAGTTATCATTTTTTGAATTTATATCATTAATATAAGCCTCAGCATCTTTTACTTCAAATACATTTACTTCTATAATATAATTATTAGATATATCATCTAATCCCAATCTTAAAATGTCAGCTTCACTATCTCTAGAAAGTTCATTAAATATAATTGTCTGAATGTTAAAATCTTCTTTTGATTGTTCTGGACTTAATGCGTTTATATCTTTATCAATATCCCGAAAATATATATTTTCTTTTAGAATCTTTTTCAAATTTTCAGATTCAAATAGTACAGATATTGTAGAAAGTCTAAATTCTCCATCTTTCTTTTTTCTAAAAGTATCAGTTATTTTATCCATACATTCTTCACTCAAATTAGTAGCCTCTTCAAAGCTTAAACTTTTATCTAATATTAAGTATACATCTATAAATATATTTGCAAACTCTTTCTTATTCTCTTTGGGTTTCATTAGTAGCTTATCTTCATAAATATTTAATTCTTTTATTTCTATATTATCAAATTCTAAAATAGGCTTTTGAATTTTACTTTGAAGCTCTTTTATAATTGTATCTGTTGAATAATTTTCAATATAAGCAAGTTCTGTATCTGTTAACTTCGTATATTCATTATCAGGTTCTGAATATGAGCATGAAGTTAATATTAAAGCAATACTTAAAATAAGAAAAAAACCTCTATTTCTATTATTCATGAAATCCCCCTTTACATAAATTTAATAAATTTCACATGCTTTTTATAATTAGTTGAAGGCGATAAAGATATAAACTAAAATTATGTTCTTCTTCCCTTTGAAAATTATAGTATGATAATATACTACTAACAAAGTTATATTTTTTTATGTACCTTATATACTTATTCAAGTCAATCACCTACTTCTGCATATCTTTATCTAATCTTTCTTTTATTTCATCAAGAGAATTCTCTATATTATTTATTTTTCTTTTCAGTCTAATGAAAATAACAACTGGTATAACTATAAAGGCTAAAATTATAAATGTTATTACAATCCAACTTATGATTAATGATGATAACGGTGGTAGTGCCTTAACTTTTATCATACTTTATACCTCCCCTCTATATTGTCACATAATAATTTGTTTTGTCAAAGTTACCTCAAACTAAAAGGACTGAGTCCTATCCAATATAGAATCCAATCCTTAGTAGGGGTTAAGTTATATTCAGCTATAATGTCTTTCATTATAAATTCCATTGAGATCTCTTATTTGAATTAAATAGTCTTTATTAAAGGAGTTAATAACAGAATATGCAAAAATAAATGAAATAAGTATAATTATATCAATTGCAATTTTTGTTTGAAGTTTTTTAATTCTACCTTTTATCATATAATCACCTTGCATATCCTATTATTCATTACATCAAATCTCTTTTTCAAAAATGATTGGTTCCATATCATTTGTTTCCTTATTAAAAATAACCTTAATAGACTTAACTTCTTGTTCTTCTATATATCTATTGGTATTTTCATTCTCCATAATTAACTCAAATAACCCATTACTTGTTTTTTCAATTTCTTGATTATGTATATCATCAACTGTATATAAATCAAATTCTATGATTAGCTTATTGTTGTCTGTACCAAATCTTTTTAATTCATAGTTTTCCTTACACTCTCTTATATAATCAAATATCGCTTCTAATATTAATTTTTCGCCTTCAGATTCTTCATTTCTTAAAGTTATCATTGTTTGAGAATCCCTTGAATTATTTATATTTGAACTATATTTTAATTTATTTTTGGTATCTATATATGATGTTTCTACTCTTCCAACTTTTGAATATGCGATGGGACTTTCTTTATGTAATATATCTAATAAATCCTTATTAGTATTTTTCGCTAATTCATTAAAAAACTTATATTTTTCTGCCATAGTCATATCTTTTTTCAAATCATTAGAATCTTTTTCTAAATCTACCTCTATATCCAGGAGTATTTTTATATTATTAAACTTTTTTACTTCGTTAGTATTATCTATGGCTAATTTATCCTCCACAAATTCTAGATTAGAAACAGTATAATAATCATACTCATATAAAAAATTATTAATTATATTTGAAAGACTTATTACAATATCATCATAACTAATATTTTTTACTTTATTTATATCTTCCTTAGATATACTGCCAGAACCACATAATGTTACTAACAAAAGTACAATTATTCCTATGATATAATAATTTGTTTTTTTCATAGTTAAATCTGACCTCCTTTTAGGAATATGAGTAGAAGAACCTTTTACAATTTCAATATATTTATCCTATCGGAAGTAATTTTTATATGTAATTTTTATTACCTATACTATTTTACCATCTTTATCAACTAAGACCCATTTATGTTTCATCAGACGAAAAGCACTAATAATAATTATAAAAGCAGTTGAAGAAGTTAAATATCTATCTGGTATTAAAAATACAAAAAATAAAATACAAAATGAACAAATATATTCTACATCAGCAGTGTCATTCTGTGCTTTTATCCAAAATTTTTCATCGGAAGTAGTATATCTATAAAGACCTTTAGTTACTTTCTTTTGGATATCTGTAGGATAAATAGTTATTTGATTCATCTCTTGTTTATTTTTTTGCATTTTTAGAACATTTTTCAATTGTCTAGCATGCCTTATAAAAGCTAGACTGGCTAATGACGCAACAAATCGAAGGATGGAATCTCCAAAATCTTTAAAATTTATTACTTTAACTTTGTTAAAAAGTACTGCTAATATGATATTTAAAATGATAAAAACAGATAATCGTGAATTTATAGAAAGTTTTTTAGATAAAAAAATTACCCCAAAAAACAATAATATTCCTATATAATAAATAACAGTATATGAAAAAACGTCTAGATTTTTAGCTAGAATCAATGATTGTGGAATAGGAAATAAAGAGTATGATGACAGTAAAAACCAAAGTGCAAAGAAAATCTTAAAAATATGATTACTGCTTTTACTTAACCAAACTGCAATTCTCTTTTTCAAAATAACCACCTTTAATTTGTATTGAGATTTTATTCCATAGAGTAACTTGTATTGCAATACAAGTTACTCTATGGAATTTTAATTATCTAAATCCTTGAATAGTATTGCTCCCTATTTATATAGGGCTTTGCTTATAACCCATAACTCAAATAATATATTTAATCTTTGTTAATCATTTTCCCTAGAATCAACATCAAACTTACTATAAAAATTGAGACAGACATAACCAATGCTATTTTTTTAAAATTCAATACTAGTAAGGATATAGTAATTATTATCTCTGTAATAAGAATAATACTTGTCCTTCTTTTATATATAATTCTTTCCTCTTTATCCAAAGGCTTATTGCGATCTTCTATAGGTGCTAGAAACCAGATTATAATTCCACCTACTTCTGTTAAACCTAAGATTATCACATCTGTTTCTGGAATAATTTTTATTCCTAATAATACTACTAAAATTAGAACTATAGAAAACAAATAGCATCTAACTTCACTTTTAGCATGATACCCTCCTCCATAAGTTCTAAGTGGGGTATATACTATCATAAATAAAATGCTTTCCCAGACTGCTCTAAATATAAATCCTATTAAGATTGTTGTTGCGATGTTTAGTAATATTAGAAGTCCTTGATGTAATCCATAGGCATAAATCTGCCTATCCTCATCTTTTATTAGCTCATTAACAATGAAGTAGTTCGTTATCTTCTCAAGCATATTACTAGCCATTAATTTTTACGAAGTTTTTCTGCACCTTTTGGTAATTCAGGCTGATAAGCCAGATACATACATGTTGTATTTACATTCATAGATGTTACCATCAATGCTAAACTTGCAAGAACTCCACTAAACCTTAAAATAACTTTCTTCAAACAAATCATCTCCTTTGTTATTTTTTGTTATTTTTTGTATATTCATTATTGTATATTGATTATACAATAAGAAATATAGCTCTTTAGGAATTTGTTGAAACTTATATATGTTTTTGTTGAAACTTACAATTTTTGTATATTTATTACTAAAATATTAAAGGACTTTGGTCCTAATTATCTAATCTATTATACTCTATACATTAATACATCAACATGAAATCTTTTTTCAGTATGATATACTTTCATGGTACCATCATATTTATTTAAAGTTTTTTCTATATTATTTAATCCAATACCATGATTTTCTTTGTCTTTTTTAGTTGTTTTTATCTTTTCTCCTTCATAAATAATAGAGCCATCAAAAGAATTATTAATATAAATAAATAGTATATCATTCTTATATTTAATTCTAATATCAATGGTCTTCTTATTCTCAACCTTGGAACTAGCTTCTATTGCATTATCTAACAAATTCCCTAAAATCACTACTATATCTAATGGGTAGATATTCAATTTAGATGGAATTTTTAGTTCTAGTGATACTAAAATTCCTTTTAATTTAGCCTCTTGTAACTTATAATTTAAAATACTGTCTATTTTTATATTGCCTGTTTCAGAAAACTGTTCCCTTTCATAGAGACTTTCATTTATTTGTGAAATATAATCAATAGCCTTTCCTTCTCCTCCATATAGAACTTAATCCTTATTATATGTTCAACTTTTGGAGGACAAATCAATTAAAACAGACTCCCATTAGTTAGAGTTTTGGTCTAACTAATGGGAGTCTGTTCATTTACAGTAGGGAGGAAAAACTGGACTTTCTGTGGTAGTCCTGAAGGAGCCAATGCAAGTGCCTGTGTATACTCACTAGTAGAAACAGCAAAAGCCAATGGATTAAACCCCTATAAATATTTAGAATTTGTGCTATCAAGATTGCTAGGATCTAATTTCAAGACAAATCCTAAAATCTTAGATTTAATGATGCCTTGGAATGAAGTAATTCAAAAAACATGTAAAGCTTAATAAACACACTATTATAGGGATATCATACCGATATCCCTATAGTTATTCAATACATCTATTATTAGGCGCTTACCAATGATCTATATTTACTTTCTATAACTAATTATTTTTTAGCAATGTCCTTTAAAAATTCAAAATCCTCTTTATCTAAAACAATTTTATTACGACTTAGAAGCCCCTCTTTGCCCTCTAAACGATTTATAGCCTTTAAATCAATAGTTAATAAGGCATACTTATCTAAATCCTCTTTAACTGCCTTTAAATCGTTTTTAATATTATCTAAAATAACTTGTTTATCTTTTATATTCTCTTTTAAAGAATTTAATTCTTTTATAGCAGTTTCTTGTTTTAATTCTTTTATACTTCGATTCCCTTCTTTAGTTCTTTCATTTAAAATTCCTATATCACGACCAAAAACATTTTCCATATATTTCTCAAATTCAGGATGAAATTTTTTTAAATCATTTTCAGTAATACATTCTTTATCTGAAACCTTATATTCTTCTTTTTTCTTATCGTAAACCACTGGAATAAAAGCAAAGTGCATATGTGGAGTTACTTCGTCAAGATGAACAAAACTTGAAATCACATTCTCTTTTCCGTACTTTTTTTCTAAAAAATTATAAGACTCTTTAAAAAACTTCTCCTGGTCTTCAGAAGTTTTAATTTCTCCTGGAAGAGTAACAACCCAAGAGCACATTACATTAACATCTTTACGATTTAAACACTTAATCTCAGAAGTTCTCTTCTTTATAAATTTAAGCTGATTTTTTTCAGCTGCAAGATTATAATTTAAATGAGTTTTTTTATATTTATTTCTTGATTGCCAAATTTAATATATTCATCTTTCTCATTTTTAAATCTTTCATAATGACGAGTCAATCCTCCAGTTGCTCCTCTTGTAGATTTCATCAAATGTGCCATAAAAATCTTCGCTCCTTTCATACCAAAAATTTGGTAACTTGTAAGGGGAGTTCCCCTTAACCCACTTTTGGGGAAAACTTTATTGCTAAATTTCCCGTTCGTTTTTATAAAAAATAAGCGAAAGTGACAAAGATATATATTTAAATTACTCTTTCACCTCTCTATAAAAGGCTTAAAACAATAATTCAATTTACATACTCAAAAAATACTAACTGAAACACAATTTAAATTGAAAAATAAAGAATAACAAAATTAAAATATTAAAGAAGAAATATTAAAAAATGGTTGCAATTTTAGAAATAAACAATACATGACATCTTTAAGATTAAGGGTGATATTAGTCTTAAAATATTATCACATTGTTTTTAATTATAAAAGACACTAGAAAAAAATACATTATCCCATATTGACATTTTATATGTATTCATCTTATCATCTGATGCTTCAAGAGGATAAAATGAACACATTATTCTAAAAGAATCATTTACATTAAAATCATGATTTACTTCAATCAATATTTTATCTTTCAATTCAGTGTTAATATAATACACTTGATTATTAAATAGTGAATTTTCTTGATCATCAACTAAAAAAACTGCTAAACTAATAAAATTATTAGATTGTGATTCTATATCATCTAAAAAATTCTCATAATAAGGAGAGCCATGTAAAGACCTACTTAAATCAACAAATAAATATACCTTTTCTGCTTTTTTCAGAGAGCTAATATTAGAGTCTATTGGTTCTAAACTCTCATCAAGGAGTGTTAAATATTCATATTTATTAGGAGAGTTTTTTAAATGGTCTGGACTTCCATCATTAAAAAAATTCTTACTATATAAACTATCAAATGAAGATATGTTGTTTAAAGTGTTGTTGACAACATTAAACCTAAAAAATTTAACTTTTCCCATATGTTCATTGGCTTCTTCAAGAAGAAGTAAAATATAATCATTTAAATCATAATATTTATTTTCAGTTTTTAAAGCAACTTCAGTAGAAGTAATAGTTTCTGTTTTAGAAAGCTTAATTTTTTGAATTTCATTGTATGATAAATTATCAATCGCAAATGGGACTTGTTCATAATTATTTAAAAGAATGGCCCTATAAAACGAATCTTTATTAGAATCAAAATCTAATGTTAAGTTAATTTCATGTACTGGATTTTTACTATTCTTTTCATATAAGATAAGGGTTTTTTTATTTTCATGAAGACTATCAATATGTAATTTTAAGTATTCATAAGTAATTGTATCTATAGGTTTATAAGTGTATATATATACACTTATAAATAAAAAACAAACAAACATTATAACTAATATTTTCAGTTTGTTATTGTGCAATTTATTTTTCATTTTACAATTATTCCTTTTTCATTAATAGATATTTTATTTTCTTTTGCAAGAAAAGATATAATATAATCAACAATATAGAAATTTAAATTTAGTTCAAATTTAATTTTACTTATATGAAATCCATGTGATTTTCCTGTACTTATAAGAGGATATATCATATTTGTAAGTATATCTCTTTCAACAAATTCAACTCTATGATTTGCATATATCCGTATCATTTTAGGAGTACAGAAGTTTTCAATAAATTCTTTTCTATAAACAGCATCCAGATTATTGTCGATTTGTTTGATTTTATCGAAAAACAATGGTAAATATACTGATTGTATTTCCCCTGTCCAACTGTAACTCACAATACAATTATCTCTATAAATTTTTTGTGTACAGTTAACTAAATAGATATCCTTTTTGAAATATTCATTTAGTTTATAGACAGTATAGAGCATACCACAGTATTCATTTGAATCCTCTGAATACCATATTGTAAAACTATCCTTCTCAGTGTTTGAAAGTATAGAATAAAAATTTTTTAAGGCTTTCTTTTTATCAATTTCTTCAAACATATTATAAAAGAATAACATTTTATAAATTGTCATTTCTTCAATTTCTTCTACTGAACCAATATTAAAGATTAAAGGGAGAGATATCACATCCAACTCACTATCAAAGTCTTCTATTGTATTTTTAAATCCATCAGAAAAACATATATGAATCATTTTTCATCTCTCCTTTTAATCTTATGTATTCTTATATATCTCTATCTATTACTAAAGTATCCTCATAATCTAAACCACCAGATGAATTCCATCCCTTATGAAAACTTCGAAATTCAAAATTATCTCCTGATTCATATGAAATTTTAGGTGTTTCAGACTCAACATACCCATATCCTTCTGTGCTTGGTGCTCCATTATAGTATCTGTAGTTTTTATACATGTCCCCTCTAACACTTACTTTGTACTTTATTGAGGTATCTGTTGAACCCCATGCAGATATTTTTTTTGTAAGATAATTTCTGCTAAATCCAGATTGTCCTACAACTAGTGCTGCCCGACTAGATCTAAAATAACTTTCTTCTTTGTTGTCATCAGAAATATACCCCTTAGAGACTCCTTCTGCTATTTTACCTGAAGTTTTTCCGTTGTAAATGATGTCATAATAATTATCACTGCTTATTTTTGTGTTTTCAGTGATGCTTGTTTTAGCAAAAGCTAAATTACTGCTTAAACATAATATCAATGTTAATGTTAAGACTGCTACTTTTTTAAATTTTTTCATAATATACCTCCTTGTATAATATATTAAATAAATAAACTAATTTATGCACCATATTATTTAAAGTTCAAAATCATATATAAGTTGTGGTTCTTTATGCCATGGCATATTATAAATTAGTTTTAATTTATTTACAGAATTACTTTTAAAATATTTTTTAACGTCTTCATTGTTGGACAATATTTTTATTAATTCATCATTTTTTGAATCTATATCATCAATATAAGTCTCAGCATCTGTTACTTCAAATATATTTATTTCTATATTATAATTATTAGATATATCTTCTAGCCCTAACCTTAAAATATCAACTTCATTATCCTTAGAAAGTTCATTAAATATGATTGTCTGAATATTAAAGTCTTCTTCTGATTGTTTTAAACTCAATACATTTATATCTTTATCAATATCTCGAAAGTGTATATTTTCTTTTAGAATTTCTTTAAAGTTTTCAGATTCAAATACAACAGATATTGTAGAAAGTCTAAATTCTCCACCCTTCCTTTCTCTAAAAATATCAGTTATTTTATCCATACATTCTTCACTTAAATTAGTAGTTTCTTCAAAACTTAAACTTTTATCTAATATTAAGCATGCATCTATAAATATATTTGCAAACTCTTTCTTATTCTCTTTGGGTTTCATTAGTAGCTTATCTTCATAGACATTTAATTCTTTTATTTCTATATTATCAAAATATTATCAAATTCCAAGATAGGCTTTTGAATTTTGCTTTGCAGTTCTTTTATAATTGTATCTGTTGAATAATTTTCAATATAAGCAAGTTCTGTATCTGTTAACTTCGTATATTCATTATCAGGTTCTGAATTTGAGCATGAAGTTAATATTAAAGCAATACTCAAAATAAGAAGAAAACCTTTATTTCTATTATTCATAAAAACCTCCAAGATTTTAAATTTCAATAAATTTACAACACAATGATTCAGCTAGTAAGTTGATTTTAATTGCTATTATCCATATTTAAATGTAATTTTTTTAACCATAACTCAAATTGCTATCTTCTACAGGTGCTAGAAACCAGATTATAATTTCACCTACTTCTGTTAAAGCTAGGATTATCACATCTGTGTCTGGAATAATTTTTATTCCTAATAATACTACTAAAATTAGAACTATAGAAAACAAATAACATTTAACTTCAGTTTTAGCATGATACCCTCCTCCATAGGCTCTAAGTGGAGTATACACTATTATAAATAAAATGCTTTCCCAGACTGCTTTAAATATAAATCCTATTAAAATCGTTGTTATGATGTTTAGTAGTATTAGAAGTCCTTGATGTAATCCATAGACATAAATCTCTTTATCCTCATCTTTTATTAGCTCATTAACAACAAAGTAGTTTGTTATTTTCTCAATCATATTATTTTCCGTTAATTTTTACGAAGTTTTTCTGCACCTTTTGGCAATTCAGGCTGATGAGCAAGATACATACATGTTGTATTTACATTCATAGATGTTACCATCAATGCTAAACTTGCAAGAGCTCCACCAAATCTTAAAATAACTTTCTTCAAAAGAATCATCCCCTTTGTTATTTTTTGTATATTCATTATACAATAAGAAATAATAGCTCTTTAGGAATTTGTTGAAACTTATATATGTTTTTGTTGAAACTTACAATTTTTGTATATTTATTACTAAAATATTAAAGGACTTTGGCCCTAATTATCTAATTTATTATACTCCATACATTAATATATCAACATGAAATCTGTTTTCAGTATGATATACTTTCATGGTACCATCATATTTATCTAAAGTTTTTTCTATATTATTTAATCCAATACCATGATTTTCTTTGTCTTTTTTAGTTGTTTTTATCTTTTCTCCTTCATAAATAATAGAGCCATCAAAAGAATTATTAATATAAATAAATAGTATATCATTCTTATATTTAATTCTAATATCAATGGTCTTCTTATTCTCAACCTTGGAACTAGCTTCTATTGCATTATCTAACAAATTCCCTAAAATCACTACTATATCTAATGGGTAGATATTCAATTTAGATGGAATTTTTAGTTCTAGTGATACTAAAATTCCTTTTAATTTAGCCTCTTGTAACTTATAATTTAGAATGCTGTCTATCTCTATATTGCCTGTTTTAGAAAACTGTTCCTTTTCATAAAGACTTTCATTTATTTGTGAAATATAATCAATAGCCTTTTCTTCTCCCCCATTTTCTACGTATTCCTTTAATACTATTAAATGATTCTTTATATCATGACGCAAAGACCTTATATTCTCATAGGAACTATCTATAATTTCAAGCTGCCTTTGATAATAGTGGTTTTGTTCTTCAAGTGTTAATTTCTCTATTTTATCTTTAAATGCTTTACTTAAAGTATCATATAAATAGAAAATAATTATATTTATTGAAAATAATATAATTATACAGCCTACAGTTTTGTATATATCTAAGTTAAAGTTCTGTAACAGAGTCAAGATAATATATAAGCTCCCTAATGGTATTAAAAATATAGATAACCAATAGATATTTGGCATATCTATGCCTTTCTTTATATTTTTATATCCTCCCATTATTAACGCAATCATATATGAAATTATATTTATAGCAATCATTCCGATAATTGAAGAATATAATGGATTGCTGCTAAGACCATTAGTATAAACAAATCCTGATAATAAAACGATTATACTCTCTATAGACATTAAAATCATATATATAGTCATAATGGATATAATCTTATTTTTTATAGATGATTTATAATTAAATGTTAAAACAAAATATAATAATATATTACTTATAAATGTAACTACAGGAGTATTAATAGTTAAATATACAAAACTAATTACAATAAAATAAAGTGTATAGGAAAGAATTTCTATTTTTTTATTTGTATCTCTGGTATCAAAGAATATATCCATGAATTTATATGTAGTATATGCCCTCAAAATATTGGTTATTAAATAAAAATAGTCATAAATATTTAATCCCATATCCTATCCCTTTCTAACTCTAACTGTAATTCTCTTACTTTCTTTCTATTTGCTTGACTAATAGGTAAAATCACTTTATTTGACATAGTAACTTGATGATATTCAAGTTTTGTAATATGGTTATAATTTACTAAATAGGATTTATGAATATGAATGAATTTAAATTGATTTAAATATTCATATATATCTTTTAATCTTCCATAAAATACTTCTGACCCATTTATAGTGTGTATTATAACTTCTCTATTTTTACTTTCAAAGTATATAATATCTCTTATTGGCAAATTGTATGTTGTATGTCCAACTTTATACTGAAATACCTTTTCATCTCTTTGTATAATCCTTAAAGCAATCTCAACAACATCCTGTATCTTATTATAATTAAAAGGTTTTATAATAAAATCTAAAGGTCTTATCTTAAAAAGCTCCATTGCATAAGTCTCTTTCCCTGAAATATATATAATTTGAGTAGTTTCGTTTAACATCTTATCTCTAATTACTTGTCCCACTTCTACGCCATTCATTTCTTCTAATTCAATATCAAGAAAAATAATATCATAATGATTATCTTGAGATAGATACGAACATAATTCCTCACCAGAGTAAAAAATATCTATTTGTAGTTCCTTTGAAAATTTCTTTTCAAGTCCTTCTAAAATTTCTTCCAATTGATTACATATTGAATTTTCATCATCACATATAGCTATTCTTAGCACTGAGTATCACCCTCTATAAAATTATATATTAGATTATCTTTAATCTTTATTTTACTCTAATTATATTTCCTATTAAGTTTTACTCCTCTAAATTTTTATCTAACTTTTCCTTTATTCCATTAACGGAATTTTCTATATTATTTATTTTTCTTGATAACTTGATAAAAATAATAATTAGTATGTTATAAATACTAAAGCTATAACTTAGCCATAATTATATAGTAATAATTTAAGTAGTGCTCTAAATATATGTATATTCCATACCCTCTGTTGTTTTTCTACCTCTATATTATCATATAATTAATTTATTGTCCTAGAACTTGTTAAAGTTATCCCAAAGATAAAAGGGACTTTGATCTCTCTCAAAGTCCCTTTGTTTTAATCTATATATTTTTTAAATAATACCGTCCCATTATGCCCCCCAAATCCTAGTGAATTTGATAATGCGTATTTTATATCTCTTTTTACTGCTTCATTTGGTGTATAATTTAAATCACATTCTTCATCTGGATGTTCGTAGTTTATTGTTGGAGGGATGATTCCTTCCTTTATTGCCATAATGGCTGCTATAGCCTCTATTCCACCGGCAGCTCCTAGTAAATGACCTGTCATTGATTTTGTTGAGCTTATGTTTATATCCTCCGCATGGTCTTTAAAAACATTCTTTATTGCTAAAGTCTCTAGTTTATCATTGAAATATGTTGACGTACCATGAGCATTTATATATTCTACATCATTATAGTCGGCTGCTGCCTCCTCCAATGCCAATTCCATAGCTCTTGTTGCTCCCCTTGCTTCTGGGTCTGGTTGAGTTATATGGAAAGCATCTGAAGTAGATCCGTATCCTACAATTTCACCATATATATTTGCCCCTCTAGAGAGTGCATGGTTTAACTCTTCTAAAATCAATATACCTGCTCCTTCTCCCATTACAAATCCATCTCTCTCTTTATCAAAAGGACGAGATGCCTTTGTAGGGTCATTATTTCTAGTTGAAAGAGCTTTCATTGAACAAAAACCTGCCACTGAAATAGGTGTTATAGACGCATCTGCTCCACCTGCTACTACCATATCCACATTACCTGATTTTATCATTCTAAAAGCTTCCCCTATGGCATGGGTACTTGACGCACAGGCTGTAGTTACTGTCATTGTTGGTCCTCTAAATCCAAAGGTCATGGATATTTGTCCTGGTGCCATATTGGATATCATCATTGGGATAAATAAGGGGCTAACTCTACTTGGTCCTCTATCCCTTAGTTTTCCATACTCTGTTTCCATAGTCTCCATACCACCGATACCAACTCCAATTACAACTCCAACTTTATCTAAGTTTAATTTATCTAAGTTTAGATTTCCATCTTCTATAGCAAGCTTTGCACCTACTACTGCATATTGTGTAAATCTGTCCATCCTTTTGGCTTCCTTCTTATCTATATAGTCAGATGGATTAAAGTCTTTAACTTCAGCACCTATTTTAGTATCGAATTCTTTAGTATCAAATCTAGTTATAAGTCCAATTCCTGACTTCCCTTGTATTAATGAATTCCAAAATTTTTCTTTTCCTATACCTATAGGCGTTACTGCTCCTAATCCTGTTATTACAACTCTTTTCATTTTTTACCTCCAATGTAAGGTATTATTCTGTCTTTTCTTCTACATATTTTACTATATCACCAATGTTTTTAAAGTTTTCAGCATCTTCATCTGGCACAGAAATTCCAAACTCATCTTCTAAAGCCATCATTATTTCTACTGCATCCAATGAATCTGCTTCTAAATCCTTCATCATGGAAGTCTCCACTGTAATACTCTCCACGTCATCTATTCCTAATTGCTCTGCTATTATATTTACAACCTTTTCAAATATCATTTTCGCATTCCTCCTAATTTTTTATTGTATTAGATAAATTATAAAAATAAGACTCGTTTTTTATAATTTATCTCATTTACATTAACATCCCACCATCTACATTTATTACTTGCCCTGTTATATAGTCTGATTTTTCACTAGCTAAAAATACTACTAGGTTTGCTATATCTTTTGGGTTGCCAAAGGTATTTAGTGGTATTGATTTTAGCATTGTTTCCTTTATATCCTCTTTTAATACTTCTGTCATATCAGTTTCTATAAACCCTGGTGCTATGGCATTTACTCTAATACCCCTACTTGCTAATTCCTTTGCCATGGACTTTGTAAATCCAATGGCTCCAGCCTTTGAAGCACTATAGTTTCCTTGACCTATATTTCCCATTATACCTACTACAGAAGTAATGTTTATTATCTTTCCATATCTTTTCTTCATCATCATTCTAGATACTGCCTTAGTACAGAGGAATGTTCCCTTTAGATTTACACTCATTACTTCATCCCAGTCTTCCTCTTTCATTCTAATAATTAAATTGTCTTTTGTAACTCCAGCATTATTTACTAATATATCTATAGTGCCTAATTCTTCTTCTATGGACCCTATCATCCTTAATACATCTTCTTCTACAGATACATCTGCCTTTATGGCAATTCCTTTTACTCCATAGGATCTTATCTCATCTATTACTTCTCTAGCTTTTACCTCGTTATTAATATAGGTAATTCCTATATTAACACCATTTTTAGCTAACTCTAAGGCAATTTCTTTTCCTATCCCTCTAGAACCTCCAGTTACTAGGGCTACTTTATTATCTAGGCTCATATTTTCACCCCCTTTCTAATTTAGTGAATAACTATTTATCTTTCACTGATTTTATATAATTAACTGTTTCCTCGAAGGAATTAACATTATTTACACTTAGTGCCTTTACTTCTTTCCCCATGGACTTTCCTATTCTCTTTACAAAGCCTGAAAGAGATTTTCCTGGTCCTAATTCTATAAAGGTATCTACACCTTCATTTATCATATATTCCACAGACTGTTGCCACAATACTGAATTGCTCACTTGGTTTACTAGATTAGGTTTTATTTCATCTTTATTAGATAAAAGTTTCGCATCTACATTTGAAATAAACTTCTTTTGGGTTTCCCTTATATCTATCTTTGACAATTCATTCTTTAACTTTTCCCCTGCTGAAACTAATAAGGATGAATGAAATGGAGCAGACACAGATAATGGTACTGCTTTTTTAGCTCCTAGTTTTACTGCTTCTTCACAGGCAACTTTTAGCCCTTCTATTTCTCCTGACAGTACAATTTGCTCTGGACTATTATAGTTGGCCACCTCAACTACTCCATATTCCTTAGTTTTTTGTATGATAAAGGGTAACTTTTCTTTGTCTAATCCTAGAATCGCAGCCATTCCACCTACTCCTAGGGGAACTGCTTCTTGCATAAACCTTCCTCTTTCCTTTACAACCTTAAGAGCATCTTTAAAATCTAAGCTCTTGCTTGTGACTAAGGAACTATATTCTCCAAGACTTAGCCCAGCTGTATATTCACAATCTATCCCTCTAGCTTCCATGGCTTTGAGTATTGCAATACTAGTTGCAAGTATTGCTGGTTGAGTATTTTCCGTTTTCCTTAGATCTTCTTCGGTTCCATTGAAACATATGCCTTTTAAATCCATATCCAATACTTCATTTGCTTCATCAAATACTTTTTTTGATTCTGCAAAGGATTCGTAAAAGTCACTACCCATTCCTACGTATTGTGAGCCTTGGCCTGGAAATATAAAAGCTAATTTATTCACCAATATCACCTCTACTTAAGGAATTCAATATATTCAGTTTTTTATCTGCATAACCTATAATATCTTCAATTATCTCCTTACATGGTTTAATATCTTCTATTAATCCTGCAATTTGTCCAGCCATTAGAGACCCCTTATTTACATCTCCATCCACTACAGCTAATTTTAATCTTCCCGAACCTAATAACCCTAATTCTTCAAGGGATCCATTGTTTTTTTCCAACTCTAAAAATTCCCTAGTAAATTTATTTTTCAATGCTCTAACAGGATGCCCAGTACTTCTCCCAGTTACTTGTGCATCTCTATCTTTAGATTTTACTATGGCTTCTTTATAGTTTGTATGAACATTTGCCTCTGTGGAGCATAGAAATCTAGTGCCTAGTTGAACTCCTTCTGCGCCTAGACTTAATGCTGCCAAAAATCCTCTTCCGTCTCCAATTCCTCCTGCTGCTATAACAGGAATATTAACTTTATCCACTATTTGAGGAACTAATGCCATAGTAGTCAATTCTCCAATATGGCCTCCCGCCTCTGTTCCCTCTACAATTAAGGCATCAACGCCTTCTCTTTCTAATCTCACTGCTAAAGACACAGTAGGTACTACAGGTATGATTTTTACATTGTGTTCTTTTAATTTCTTTATATACTTCCCTGGACTTCCTGCACCTGTAGTTACAACAGGAACTCCTTCATCACAGACTATACCTACAATATCCTCAGCAAAGGGTGACATCATCATAATATTTACACCAAAAGGTTTATCTGTCAATTCCTTTAGCTTCTTGATTTCATTTCTTATTACTTCTCCTGGGGCATTACCAGCTCCAATAATTCCTAAGCCACCTGCTTCCGACACAGCTGCCGCTAATTCGTGTGTAGCTACCCAGGCCATACCACCTTGTAATATAGGATATTTAATATTTAAAATATCTGTTATCCTAGTCTTCCACATCTTATCTCCTCCTACTCCACTTTATAGTCATTGAAGCCCAAGTAAGGCCTGCTCCAAAGGCTACTAAAAGTATATTATCACCATTTTTAATTCTATTATCCTTAACTGCTTCGTCAAGGGCAATTGGAATAGAGGCTGAAGACATATTTCCATATTTATTTAAATTTACACATATCCTGTTTTTTTCAAGCTTTAATTTCTTAGCTGCTGCATCTATGATCCTCATATTAGCTTGATGAGGAACTAAAAAGTCTAAATCATCTAAATTTAAATCTGCTTTTTCTAAAGCATTTATTGATGCTTTTTCCATAACTCTAACTGCAAATTTAAATACTTCTTTTCCATCCATCTTTATATAGTGAAGTCTATCTTCCAGAGTTTCAATACTGGCTGGTAGTCTCGAACCACCTGCTGGCTGACTTAGCACTTGGCCATTTGTACCATCTGAACCTAATTCACTAGAAAGAATTCCTGAACCTTCTTCGCATTTTTCTAATACACAAGCTCCTGCACCATCTCCAAATAGCACACAAGTATTTCTATCTTCCCAGTCTACTACTCTAGATAATGTTTCTGCTCCTATGACTAATACCTTTTTGTAGGTTCCCGATTTAATGAAACTTTCTCCTATGGATAATCCGTAGACAAATCCAGAACAACCTACGTTTATATCAAATGCTGCTGCTTTCATTGCACCTATGTTTTTTTGAATTATACAAGCAGTTGATGGAAAAGCATGGTCAGCTGTAACTGTTGCAACAATAATTAAATCTATATCTTCTGGTTTTACTCTTGCGTCTTCTAAGGCTTCTTTCGCTGCCAATGTTCCTAGATCTGAAGTTGCCATATCATCACTGGCTATTCTTCTTTCCTCAATTCCTGTTCGTCCAACAATCCACTCATCAGATGTATCTACAATTTTAGATAAGTCATGATTAGTAACTTTCTTTTCAGGAACATAGCTACCTACACCAGAAATACCTACATAAATGTTTTTCATTTTCCACCTCCGTATTTAATTATGATTTACTTTTCCCACTCTTCATATACCACCCCCTTAAAATATTTGCAAATTAGTTTTATTTAGATTATTATTAATAATATCATGCGAATAGAACTTTAAGACTTAGTATATATGAATATAATAAAATAATCAATAATTAATTTTTTACTATAACAATCAAAAAAGGAGTGATTTTATGGATAAATTGTTGAATATAGAAGAAATAAAAGAGATTATTCCCCATAGGTATCCTTTTCTCTTTATTGATAAAGTTTCCATAGAAGAAATTGGAGTTAAAGGCATAGGATATAAAAATGTAACTATAAATGAGCCATTTTTTCAAGGGCATTTTCCAAATATACCTGTAATGCCTGGAGTAATAATAGTGGAATCCATGGCTCAAGTTGGAGCTGTAATTCTTTTATCTGATGAAAAGTATAAGGGAAAAACCCCTTATTTTGCTGGAATAAATAAGGTAAGATTTAAAAGAAAAGTAGTACCTGGAGATACTCTTAGGATGGAGGTAGTCTTAACTAGAGTTAGGGGTTCTGTGGGTATTGGAGAAGGTAAGGCCTATGTTGGAGATGAACTCGCTTGTGAGGGAGAGTTTCTATTTGCAATAGAATAGATCATTTGATAGTTTTGCCAAAACAATGTGCATTAATGTAAATAAAAGTAAAATAATATGCTTTTGATAAAATCAAAAGCATATTATTTTACTTTTATTTAATTTAATATTTCAAGGGTAAAATAATGTGATGTGTACATAACATCTGCCAAAAGAAGTATCGTTCAAAAACGAGTGATATTGATTTCATCTCTAAAAAAATCATGCTTCCCAGAATTTTAGAGTTTTGTTCATAAGCTACAATTCATCCTCTATATGGCAAATAATTTACCTCCTAAATAGTTAATTCCACGTGGCTAAATTTCTTCTAATGAGATTTTTGATACTTTCTTCATTCCAATAACAAATTGCTTTATTCTTATCTACTCTTAATCTTTTACATCCACCCATACATAACGGAAGATATTTACATTCTAAGCATTTCTCTAATAAATAGTTGTTTCTGACATTTATGTCATAGTTTTTATTATAAGATATGCTTCCATCTTCATTAATATAACCTATAGCTTTATCTTTATATCCAAATTGAGACTTACAAAAATACAATTCTCCAGATGGTCCTATGTTAAACATATTTTCCTCTCCGGAACTACACCATTTAATTTTAGGCTTTGGTAGGCCAACTGTATTATAAATCACTTGATTTGGTAATTCTTTAGTAATAGCTTGCTTAATCAGTTCTACATTATCATAGCTGTCGAAAAAACTTTTTGTATTAGATGAGCAAGAAAAATCAATAATTGGTTTCAATTGAATATTTACTCGTTTATCATCTTGGATAATTGGGGCAATATCTTTAACAAATTCAGCAATCATATCACTATCTGCACCATCCGAAAAATAATTACACCTTAGATTTAATACAAAGTCATAATTAGTCGATAATAAATTAATAATATTCTCCATAATCTGTTTATAAGTTTCTTTTCCACATTTAGTCTTTCTATATTTATTATGCAAATATTCATTTCCATCAAATGTTATTTGAATAATTTTGATGTGTGATCTAATCAACTTAACTAATACATCTTGATTAAGTAAATAACCGTTAGTAACAATACTAGCTCGAATATTATTACTACTTATTGATCTTTCTAATTTTTGCGTAAATTCAATTATGTGGTCAAGAGCTAATAAAGTTTCTCCTCCAAACCAAATAATATTTATCATTTTATCTCTATTGAAATTATTACTTTTTATACAATTAATAATAGAGTTCAAGGTAGTCGTATTTATCATACTATTACTTTTATTTACAAAGCAATAACTGCAATCAAAATTACATAAAAAAGTAGGAGAAATTGTTAAGTATATTTCATCATTCTTAGTACTTTTTTCAATATGTTTTAAGTACTCTACTTCTTCATTACATTCTGATGGAATAATTATTTTACTTTTTTTTAACAATTCAATAAGTGAAGAATCTATCTTATCTATTAAATTATTTTCTAGTAAGCTGTATTTATCCTTATCCAATAACATCAATGATCCCGTTGCACAATTAAAAAGAATATTCTTTTCATCCAAATCATCTACACAAACTATATATTTGCTGATTTTAAAATCATTCTTCATCTTATTTTCTCCTATCGTTTAAATAACACTTTAAGACGTTCTCTATTTGCTTATAATCACATTCTTTCTCTGAATTAGCAGAATGTCTAAAATAATTTACTAAAGCACAATTGCCATAACATGCTAAGTAGAAATTACAGCTTTTACACTTTTTATAATCAACATGATCAGCATGCTTCTCTTGAAACGAATGTTCAACATTATCAATATAAAACTCCTCTATACCCATTGCTTCATTACAGGAATAAACTTTACCGTCAACATCAATAACTCTGTTCAAATTAATGCCACAATAAATTTTTTCAATTATAGGATATTCGTTTTCATTTTCACTGATGTTATTCAAAAGATTAATAATAGGTAGACAAAACTCTACTTTTATTTTACTTTTGTTTTTTACCATACAATATAATTGATAGCAATCTAAATATGATAATGGTTGATAATCTAGATTCTTCTTATCCTCTACCCTATGATATTCGATGCGCATAAGTGATTTGTTTTTAATTATTATATTTAAATATTCAATTAATTCAAGTTGATGTTCAATATTATCTTTACTTAAATTAATTCTAATTGACACACGATAGCCTATCTCATTTAATAAGCAAACAGAATCTATAATTTTATTAAATGAAGATTGTCCATCTTTGGATATACGTTTACTATTATGAACCTCTTCTGGTCCATCAATGGTTATGGTAAATTCTACTATTTTACTTTTAGCAATATCAAATATCTTAATATATTCTCTTATATAAATACCATTGGTTATAAATCTAAATAATATCCGGCTGTTATCCTTAAAATCTTGTAAGACTCTATAAATATATTCTTTATTGCTTTCTAATAAAGGTTCGCCTCCATAAAACACTAACAGTACATTATTTTCTTTAGCCAAATTATCAATATATTTTATAGTTTTTTCAAAAGTATCATTTCTCATTATATTTTTTATATTATTATCTTTTTCAAAACAATATACACATGCTAAATTACAGTCATAGGAAAATATCAATGATACTACTTTAAAATTAGGAGGCTTTAAAAAACTAGTATAATCAGTCTCTAAACTAGTATTTTCTAAATATTTACGAGTATATAATTGAAAAAGCATCTGTGAATTAACATCTGTGAAATTCTTGTTTTTCAATATATAATATATATCTTCTGATATCAAATCTACCGTCTTATAGAGTAAATTCATTGCATAGTATTTACCATCATTTTGGGTGAAATATGTATGCTTTGCAATATCCCAGATAATTTCGGTATTGTCGACCTCCATCAACCATCCATAATCACTAAATAAGTTAAAATATTTCAGAAGAACTGAATTTATACTCTGGTAACTCTGATTAAGTACTTTAGATTCTCTAGATACAATATTATCAAATTCTATAATTTCTGTCCCTATTAAATATTCAAAAAAAATTCCAGCTGCATCTTTTATCCTTATTGTTTTATAATTAACAAATAAATAATATTCATAATTTGGACTGTCCATAACTGACTTTTTAAAATGAACATTAGGAGAAATAAAGTACTTTTTTCCTTGGAATATTATCATTATAATCACCCTAATTTAATTATTTATATTATATAATCACAATTATATTAATTTTTCCAAACTAGGTTAGTAGACTTCCTTAGTATTATTTTTTAATATTGTGGAGTTATCTAGTTTAGATTTTAAATCTATCATCTTTAATAAACGATTCACTATTTCTATTTCACTTTATAAACCGAAGCGCTATTATCACTCTTTAAAAATTTGACTTTTATATTATTCCTGATAGGATTTATCAATCTATTTTTTTTCATACTAATGACATCATAGTCATATTCAACAACTTCTTCATAGTCATTGTTTATCGTAGAAAATAAAAATATATTTTCTTCAAACGCAAAAATATTTCTTATAGCTTCTGTATTTTCTCCAAATTCATATGTATTTACAAATCTTTTAATTAATTTCATTACATCCAAAATATATTCTTTAAGATTATTGTAATTATAAATATGACAATTTAGAATCTCGCTTTCTGATACAACTTCGGTAAATGCATAATATACTTTTAAATTGCTATTATTCATTGAATCAAGAACTAACCTATATGTTTCGTTAATATACATTATTGTGTGGATAAATATACAATTAAATACAATATCTAAATTTCTTAATTCATTCCTTAATTTAGTTGGCAAATCAAAGTACTGTGGGAAAATCTGTTTGTCTCTAATTAATTTGTTTAAAATTTCACTATTCCATCTACCTATACTCAGCCTTGCATCCGTATGATAGTTTCCTATGTAGTGTAATTCATCTATATACCTATTTGTAATCTCAGTTCCAGGAAAGAAAATTAGTTTGCTAAGATTAAGTGTAATATTTCTGCCTTTAAAGTCCTCATAAAAATAACTATACAAATAATATAATATACTTAATGTTTCATCAATATCTTTTTCAGTTTCATCGGGAAATCCGTAAATAAATGAAAATGTAGGAGTAATATTATATTTTTTTAGTAGTGTCACTAAGTTATCTAGAGATCCTAGATTTAAGTTCTTATTAATTAATTTCTGCATCCTTTCTGATCCAGTTTCAATTCCAAAAAAAATACTTTTGCAACCGGCTAAATACATTTTGTTAATCATCTCTTCGTCAATTGTATCAATCCTTGAACTGCAATACCAAGAAATTTTAATATTATTTTGAATTATCATATCACACAACTCTAATACTACATTTCGGTTAACAAGGAAAAGATCATGTTGAAAATTGAACTCATAGACGTCATATTTTTCTATATATGTAGTAATTTCATGAAAAATTCTTACTGCTGATTTTATTCTGAATTTTCTTTTCCAAAATGTTTTAGTTGAGCAAAAACTACATCCAAATGGACATCCTCGTCCTACATCCAAGCTTATTCCTTTATCTAAGTTATGCTTGTATAAGTCAAAATCAATAATAGGCATTTGATCCATATCTGAAATTAGATTATCGTTATCAATACATAGAATTTCTCCATTCTGTCTATAGCCAATTCCTCTAACATCTGTAAAATCAGAACTATTAACTGCTCGTAATATTTCCAGTATGGTATTTTCTCCCTCTCCAATTCCTATAGCATCTATAAAATCAAACTTTTTAAGCGTAGCTTCAGCTGTTAATGACGCATGAGGTCCTCCAAATAATACTTTTACTTTAGGATTTTGACTTTTAATCTGTTTTGCAAGCAAAATAGCAATATGATGGGAATTACACATTGTGTATAAACTCACAAAATCCGGATTATACTTCAATATATAATTAGTATCATTCATGATATTTTCATTTAAATCATCGCTTATATCTACTCCTTGCTCTGTATATATTCGATTAAAATCTATAACTTCTACTTCATATTCTCCACTTTCTTTTATCACAGTGGCTAAAGATAATATTCCCAGTGGATATGAACTACTAGCAATATTTACATAGTCACATACATTTATAAAAACAATTTTCATATTACATCTCTCCCATGCCTGTACTTGTCAAGGAAACTATCCATAAGTATAAATTATATTTAAGAAATCTGTCCCTAATAATTATATTTTAATATATGTGATAATATCCTCCTACTGCTTACAATTATTAAATAGATTAATATCTTAAACTTTTTGAATTCTAGCACCATATTCATCTTTAATAAATTTCAAGCAATTGTTTTGTTTTTGCAAAGATATGTTTTGATTAGACAAAAAATCATAAACATTATAGTGATAATTTTTTATTTTTTTATTCTCAAATTCAAAATGTATAAAGTCAAAAATATCTCTTTCAAAAATAAATATTTCATAAACATCAGGTCTCAAAATATTTATGTCTTTTTTCTTCAAAAATATTTCAAATATAGTGAAAAGAATAGAAATTTCTTCTTTCATCTTATATTTATTGGCTTTAACGTTAAAAAACTTTGTTATCTGCTCAAGGCAACACCCTAGTATATCATCATACATTTTAAGGATATTACCATTGTAATATTCTATTATCATATCTATTGAAGATGTAGAGTATTTATAAAAATTGTTAAATAGCCCCATTATAAAAGGACTTAAATACATGTATCTTTCCGAATAATTCTTAGGTAAATTATAGTAATTAATAAATACATCTTTATCATTACTAATCATCCTAGATACTTCTTCATTATCTATATATTTATTATAGCTAAAATCAGTTCTTGAAGTTTTTTGAAATATAAGTTTGTCTTTATATTCCTCTCCCATTTCCGTGCCTGGTAAAAAATTCAGAGGCCATAACTGTATTGTGTTTTTTACTTTCTTATTTTCTGCTTCAATTTTCTTTAATTTGTAAATAAGTTGTAAAGTTTGATTAAGGTCATGTTCACTCTCACTTGGAAAGCCATATATAAAAGAAAAAATTGAATCAATATTATATTTCTTAACTAATCTAGCTGTCTCTTCAACTTTTTCAATCTTTATATTCTTATTAATTATATCTTGTATATCTTGAGAGCCAGTTTCGATTCCAAAGTATATACAGTTGCAGCCTGAAAGAGACATTTTACTTATCATTTCCTCATTTATTACATCAATTCTAGAACTACAAGCCCATTTAATATCGATACCTCTTTCCAAAATCTCATCACAAAATTTAATGATATATTTCCTATTATAAGTAAATAAATCATGCTGAAAAACAAAACTTTTCATTTGATATTTATCAATATAGAATTCTAATTCTTGAATAATCCGTTCAACGCTCTTTAGTCGATAATTATTACACCAAAAATTCTTTGTGGAACAAAATGAACAATGAAAAGGACATCCTCTGCCAACTTCTATATTAATTATTTCTTCATCTCTATAAAATTCTTCGATATCAAATATTTCTAATTTGTTGATATCAACAAATTTAGTTTTATCCCAATTAATATCTATAACTCCATTATGTTTACGATATGCAATCCCATTAACATTATCTAAATTATTATTAACAATTCCTTGAAGTATTGGCAGAATCGTATCTTCTCCTTCGCCTAAAGCGATATAATTAACATATTCATATTTCATCAATGTCTCACGGGCAACCATTGTAGCTTGAGGACCTGCTAAGATAACAAAAATATCAGACTTCAACTTATTTAATTCTCGACATAAAAGCAATGCAATATGATAATTATTGCACATTGTATAAATACTAACAATTTTAGCTTCTCGTGATATTATATAATTTGCCATGTCATTAATGTTCTCTTGAAAATTATTGTCTGTTAATAAATTGTTGTCGTATAATTTGTTAAAATCACATATCTCGGCATCAAAATCTGATTTATTTTCTAATAATAAATATAATGATTGTATACCTAATGGTAAACTCGCTCTACTACTAGTAAAATCATAAAGATTTACAAACAAAACTTTCATATATTTTTCTCCTAATTATATATTTATATTGCTGTGTAATATAATGTTAAATAATAACTCTAACACTATCTACAAAACTACACAATTATCAAAGATACAACCATGTCAACTCATACAAGTATATCAATTAAATTTTAAAAGTATTATGGAATAATTCTGACGCACAACCTTGTGCGCCAAAACCATTCACTATAAGCTAGTAAATAAAAAACATCTACGCATTATTTACATACATAGACAGGAGCAAAAAAGTTTTCACAGGAATC
Organism: Tissierella sp. MB52-C2; assembly: GCF_030931715.1. Lineage (NCBI taxonomy): Bacteria > Bacillati > Bacillota > Tissierellia > Tissierellales > Tissierellaceae > Tissierella > Tissierella sp. MB52-C2. Next base: position 614,653 of record NZ_CP133261.1, on the reverse strand, counting down.
CGTGTTTAAATCATCTATTTTATTTCCTGCGATATCAATACCCTCTTCCAAAATAACTAATGCATCTTTAGTATCAAAACTATAATTCTTATTTTCCATGAATTCACCCCCCTTTATGTAGCATGATAACCGTACATATATATACAAAATAAGTAAGTACAGTTATTTGATCTACAGTTACTTTTTATAGAAACAACTAAATACTTTGATATAACTTATAAAGCATTTAGTTGATATCCATCTCAAAACCCATTAAAAGTAGTTGGAAGATTCTCACAATAACAATTAAATCATTAGCTGGTATCATGTAGAAACTTTCATAGGTTTACTTTTTTATAATTATTGACCTACTAAAGGCTTGTACATGATTTTTTAAGTTGTTTTTAAATTTTTCTATATCTACACTATATTATTAGCACCAACTATATCATATCTAAATTAATTTGTATACAACTAAATTTGTGTATTCTTCGACATCTTGGACTATTTTTGTCGATAACTCCATCTTGTACTATTAGCATTTATCTTTAAAAATTACCTTGATATTGATTATTTAATCAAAGAAATATTACAACTAAATTAACTATAGTATTAAAACTAAGTTAAGGCTCAAACTATAGTGCCAATAATATAATAGCCTTACAATGAGTGGAAAAACTATTACTTACTAATCATTCTTAATAATATTTAGTATTATGATATTAAAACAATGAGTAAAATATAAAATATGATTAGACATTATTAAAAAAACTGTGCCTAACCATATTTTATAAGGAATAGTTTTATGAATAAATTATAAAAATTAGTAACAACACCAATAATGTAATTTATTATATCTTTCTATATTTCTAAATACCCTGCTTCTTTTAGGAGCAAATTGATTCTTTCTTTTTCTGTAATTATCTTCTTTTGTTTCTCATCATAAGCATATAATCCACCACTGACCATTCTTGTTTTCAACTGTCCCTTAGCTATTTGTGATCCTTGCAAATGTGGTGCATCTAATATTCCAATTCTCACTGCTTCTGTTAAAGTTTCTGGATCTGTTAATGGATCTTCTAAGTTTAAATTTAGTGATTTTATACTCTCTATTATTATCTTTGCTTCTTTTATTAGTGTATTCTTTCTTTCAAGTACATTCTTATCATTAGTCATATCTACTGAACCTAAGAATTCATTCTTTAGTATTCCTCTTACTATCATAGCTGACTCTATTATATCATCTGCTTTTGCTGCATGATGAGCTTCACAAAATCCTACTACATGATATATATGAGGTTTAATTGCCATGGCTAGATATGCTGAAGCTGCTAATTGTCCTTTTGCTTGATAAAGGTTAGTAGGAAAACTTGCTAAACCTGCCCTTGCTTGACGATATACATTGAAATCTTTATCTACTAGACTTTCTATTAATTCTATCTTTGCCAACATCTTACCTAAATCCATTTCTGGTGAAATAGATGCTGGGACATTAAACATATATTGAGCAATATAATCCTTGACCCCCATTTTCTTCGCATTATATGCTGCAATATAAGCTACGGCTACTCCTATGGCATCGTGGGCATCCCTTAGACTCCAATGATGAGGGTCGTTTACTTCTACTGGGATATTTCTTTCCCCATGCCATTTCATTACCTCTTGATTTTCTTTTATGGCATCTATTAATTTCCTTGGTCCTCTTCCATCTAGTTCGCTATACCAAAATAATGGAACTGCACACCAAGCATTGTCTATACTTTCCTTTAGGACTTCTGCAAAGGGAATTATATTTTTTGTCCCACTATAAGATCTTAATAGTGGGAAATTCCCTCCTTGTGCTGCGTTATAAAGTTTTTTAAAATCTTCTTTATTTCTTAAGGGTACCCCTCCTGCTCCATTTAATCTTTCATCCATGTTTTCTTGATCAAAGAAAAATTCTTGAGCATTTTGGTCTGGTGCAAGGGATATTATATCTATTACTTTTGCCTCTGCGACTTTTTCTATGGATTTCACTGTTTCTTCTATGGTAGGTAATCCTAAATGATGTCTTAATATTGGATATGGATATTTGGATTTAATTCTAGATATTAATTCTCTTGGATAAGATTCTTCTCCTGAGTAATTTTTTCCTTTTAAATATGCTATAACTTCGTCGATATCTTCTGTGCTATCAAATATTTTATCAAATATTTGATATTCTTTTGCTACTAGGCCCGTTGGCTCTGTTCCTCCAAATAGCCAAGTGATATTTCTTATATTGTTTTTATTTATTTTATCTCTCAATTCTTCTAAAATTTTATGAAGTGGTTCAGGTGTCAATCTATAGGATAGAGCCACTATATTAGGCTTCTTCTCATGAATTAACATTATTATTTCATCCACTGACTTTCCTATTCCAATAAAATCAGTATCATAATTTTCCTTTTCCGCTAGGTTTAAATAGTTCATTATTCCTGCCACATGAACACAGTTACCTAGAGTACCTGCAATAATTTTTTTCACTAAGCAACACCCTCCTCATCTTTTTTATCTGTTTTGCCTATTTGTGCAATCTTATGCATCTCATGTACAGCTAATCCCTTGAGACCTAATCTCTCTATGGTTCTGCCTTCCATATGAAAATCTTTTCCAGTAATTAATTCTGCAATATTTATAATGGAGTTAATAGCTGGTGTTTTTATCCCCAATTCTCTTGCTATGGAAGACATTGGTATTAAGCTATATGGTACGTCTTCATATATATATCTTATAGACAAGCCTTTAGGTGCTTGAAGTCCCTTATATGCTGGATTATTCTGAACCGTTTCGTATAGATTATTTCCCTTTGCTCCATAGGATTCGTATAGCCAATCTTTAGCTGATAAGGTGTTTATCTGAAGAGCCCTTCCTATTTCCATTCTTTCTTTATCCATCTTTTCTATAAAATCTCCTATAGATGGAGTTATTCCTTCTGTATAATACTCAAATGGTGCTCCTCTTTCGATATGACCACTATTTAATAGGGTTGGTGCTGGATGGAAAATTGCCCCGTAATTATTTATGCTTGTTTCTAAAACATCACTAGCAGGAATAAACTGTGGATAAGCAAATTGCAATAGATTAATAACATGATTTGTCTTAGATGAAGGTATGGAAGCTATGGTCACTTCATTTTTTACTTGAAAAATATGTGCACTATTGCTTGATGTTGCTCTACAAGCATAGATAAATGTCTGAGCTTCTGCGACAACTATATCCTTTTCACATTTGTGTCTTTTTATTGTCTCATATACTTCTAAAGCTCCTCCTGTACGCCCAGGATTAAGTACTATGATTTGGCCATCTTTTAGATATGGTGCCATCTCCACTGCTATCTGATAATGTCCCATGGCAGGAACTGTAACCATAATTATATCTGCCCCCTCTATGGCTTCTTTCATTATATCGGTTACTTTATTTAATACTCCAATACCTTTTTCTTCACCTGTTAAGGATATTATTGGATTTTTTATTAAAGGAATTATATTTTCTAAGGTTCTATTATATAAATTTACTTTATACCCCATCATGGCCAAATAACCTGCCATTGCCATACCGCCATTCCCAGCACCAACAATAGTAAAGTTTAATCCCATCATTAATATCTCTCCTCTCATTTTTTATGTCAACCACATTGGAGGGACAAAAAAAACTATGGGCAACCATAGCTCTGAGATCAGTACTTTTTTCTGCCCCCTTTAATACGCTTACGAGGTTAGCTGTCGGGTTCGGGCTAAAGGGTTATGCCCGTCCTATAAAGGATTCACCCCAAAATATTGGTTCCCCCGCTTCAAAAAGTGAATTCAGCGATTATTCTTTTCGAAACTAGAAATATTATACCATATAATAACTATTTTTACAAAATGTATTTTCAGACAATTTTCTATAAAATACTATCACCTAATCTAAGTTCGAGAATATATTATAGTAGGGACATGACATCCGAGTTATCAACATCCAGATTATATCGAGGAGGAAATAAAGCATGAATAAACATGTAGAAGGATTAAACGTTAGTAATGTAAGTGTTGTAGATAGTAATTTGGGACATTCGCACAAAATTATGACAAGTCCTGCTAAAGTATGTAATGTTAGCTCAAAACATCATGAACCTTGTGTTGATGTTCATAGTCAAGTTTTAGATAATTGTAAAAATATTCCGATAACCCCAAGGGGTATAACATCAGGTGTCGTTGTAAAGATACCTGTAGTATTAGCGGAGTTAACTATTAGATTTAATGTTAATGCTCTTATTCGATTACCTGAGCCAGCTCTTGAAGTTAAAGACATTAAGAAAAAGTTGAAAATTACTCAATGTACTTTACTTCAACCCACTAATATTCTATTTATCAAAGGCTTTGTTCGTAAAAATATAGACTTCTCTACAGCAGAATGCTCAAACTGGAAAGGAGTATGTGGCGATATCCGTCATTGCACTGTAGATGTTCCTTTTGAATGTTCAACACCAATTGAGTTTTTCACACCACCTGAAACCCTTGCTCTAAATTCCAGATCAGAGTTTGAGTTTTTAAAGGTAAGTGATTTGCCAAATAAACACTTTGCTGAAAAAGATCAATTATTATCAGGAGATCTATCAGAATTTAATCAATTCACAACTGAAAACTTCAACGAACTTCCGTTCTGCGAACTAATCAGAGCAAGAATTTTTGAATTCGATGAATTTATTGATCGCAAGCACCCTCATGACAGGGAGTTTCCTTTTGAAGAAAGAGAATTCAAAAAGATCGAAGAAAAAATGGTTATAGAACTTACACTTAAAGTTCTACAGAACAGACAGGTTCAAGTTCCATCCGTTGGAGGCACAGTTCAACCTCCACACTGTCATGAACATCCACATTGTTGCTCAGTAGAGGTAGAAGAAGTTTAATCTTAATAACTAAAATATAATGATATGAACTATCCCTAAGTGAATAAGCCCTCTGTCAAGAGACAGAGGGCTATTCATATTTAAAAGTTCAATTTATAATCTATAGAATTGCTTTCTTTTGTTCTTTTACTAATTCTGCTCCTCTTTCTAATGCTTCTTTATTTATTGGAAGTAAATTAACTCTATTTTCTCCAAATACTGCTGTAAATGCTTTATTTAATATAGTATCTACCTCAACTGCCTTTGTAGCTTCTAAAAACGCTCCTAGCATTACCATATTAGCTACTCTTGGGTTACCAATTTCATTAGCTATTTCATTAGCTGGAATATAATATACTTCTATATCATCTCTAGTAGTTTTTCTATCTATTAATGATGAGTTAATAAATAGTCTTCCCTCTGGCACTACTGAATCTTCAAATTTCTCTAAGGAAGGTCTATTCATTACTATTGCTGAAGTTGAATCTATTACAACAGGAGAACCTACTGCATCTGATGATATAATAACATTACAGTTTGCAGTTCCTCCTCTCATTTCTGGACCATAAGAAGGTAACCAAGATACTTTTTTATCCTCTGTCATACCTGAATATGTTAAAAGTTGACCTAATGCCATTACACCTTGTCCGCCAAATCCCGCAATTACTATTCTTTCTTCCATTTTATTCAACCTCCTCTGGACGTCTATAGTTTCCAAGAGGATAATAAGGCATCATATTTTCCTCTAGCCATTTCATAGCCTCTGGAGCTGTTAATCCCCAGTTAGTTGGACATGTGGATAATACTTCTACAATTCCAAATCCTTTTCCTTCAAGTTGTATCTGGAAACATTCTTTTATAGCTTTTTTAGCTTTTCTTATATTTGCTGGGTTGTTTACTGCAACTCTTTCTACAAATGCTGCTCCATGAATTGTAGCTAACATTTCACTTACTTTTATTGGTCTACCACTGTGTTCTTCAGTTCTTCCTAATGGTGCAGTTGTAGCTTTCTGTCCTATAAGTGTTGTAGGTGCCATTTGTCCACCTGTCATACCATAAATAGCATTATTTATAAATATTGTTGAAATTTTTTCCCCTCTATGTGCAGCATGAACTATTTCCGCTGTACCAATGGAAGCTAAATCTCCATCACCTTGATAAGTAAATACAAAATTATCCGGATGAACTCTTTTGATTCCTGTAGCTACTGCTGGTGCTCTACCATGAGCAGCTTGCTGCATATCACAATTAAAATAATTATATGCAAATACTGAACATCCTACTGGAGCAACTCCTATGGCTTTATCTAATACTCCTAATTCTACTAATACTTCTCCTACTAATCTATGAACAATTCCATGGGTACATCCTGGACAATAGTGGGTTTGTACATCTGTTAATCCATTTGTCTTTTCAAAAACTATAGTCATTATCTGTCACCTCCATAGATTTTTTTTACATGTTCAATTATTGCATCTGGTGTAGGTACCATTCCACCTGTTCTTCCATAGAATGATACTGGGAATTTTCCTTCAACTGCTATTTTAACGTCATCTATCATTTGTCCATTATTCATTTCAACTGTAAGTATACCTTTACAATTTGGATTTATTTTCTTAAATTCATCAAATGGATATGGCCATAATGTAATAGGTCTAATTAATCCTACCTTATATCCTTCTTTTTCTAATTTTGCTATTGCTGTCTTTGCTATTCTTGATGTAGTTCCATAAGCAGCTATAACCACATCTGCATCTTCTATATTATATGATTCTACTCTAGATTCATTTTCTCTCATTTTTTTATATTTAGCTTGAAGTTTAATATTGTGAGCTTCTAAATCTTCTGCTGCTATATATAAAGAGTTTATTATATTTGGCTTTCTGTTACCGCCAGTACCTACTGTAGCCCAGTCTTTTTCTGCCAATTCTCTTTTTACTGGAGTTTTAAATTCAACTGGTTCCATCATCTGTCCAATCATACCATCACCAAGAACCATAACTGGATTCTTGTATTGGTCTGCTATATCAAATCCTTCTATAATTAAGTCAACTAGCTCTTGAACATCTGCTGGAGCAAATACTACCATTCTATAGTCTCCATTTCCTCCACCTCTAGTTGCTTGGAAATAGTCAGTCTGTGAAGGCTGAATGCTTCCTAACCCTGGACCACCTCTCATTATATTAACTAAAAGACAAGGCAGTTCTGCACCAGCAATATATGAAATCCCCTCTTGTTTTAATGCCATTCCAGGACTTGATGAAGATGTCATTACTCTTGCACCTGCTCCAGCTGCACCATAAACCATATTTATTGCTGCTACTTCTGATTCTGCTTGTAAAAATACTCCTCCTACTTTTGGTAACTCCCTTGACATATATTCTGGTAGTTCTGATTGGGGAGTTATAGGGTAGCCAAAGAAGTATTTACATCCTGCTTGAATTGCTGCTGCACCTATAGCCTCATTACCTTTCATAAGAACCTTCGTCATATTTTAAAACCTCCTTTTTTTAAGTATAGTTAGAATCTCTCTACTGTAATAACTACATCTGGACAAATAGTTGCACAGTTTGCACAACCGATACATTTTTCTGGGTCTGTTACTGATGCTGGGTGGTATCCCTTTGCATTTATTTTTGTTTTATCTAATGCAAGTATCTTTACAGGACAAACAGTTGTACAAAGTCCACATCCCTTACAGATGTCCTCATTAAATGTTACTTTACCTTTAGCCATTTTAAACCCTCCTTTTATTTTATAGCATCCATTCGTCCCTCATAAATAATTTTATGGGGAATATTTCGCCCTCTAAGTTATTAGGAAGACTTGGTGTTACTTCTTCTAATACAGATATATATTTAAGCTTTATACCAGTTCTTTCTTGAACTTCTAAAGCCAATTGCTGCCCTCTTAATACATCTTCACAAGTTGTAGATTTTAATAAATGAGTGTTGTTTATAATACCTGTTATTTTAGCTCTAGATACGTCTTGAATTTTTGTCATATATTCAAGGACTTTATCTACGCTTTGAGTTTCAGGTCTATTAGCGTTTAGGACAAAAAACATATCGTATTTACCTTCTTCAAAATAATCGACATATCTTCCCAACGCCCTGGCTCCCACTTGGTCTCCACCTACATCTAAGATTAAATCATAGCTTTCATCCTGCAATGGCGTATATACTTCTGCCGATATAGAAGGCACTTCTATGGCTGGTGCATTGATTTGACTTCCAATTACTTTTATACCTACACCCTCCATTTCCAGAGCTTTTTCTCTGGATCTAAAATACATATTTACTATATCTAAATCAGCTAAAGCAACCTTTTTACCCATCTGAGCTAATTTTACAGCATAGTTCACACTAAATTCAGATTTTCCACTGCCATAATGTCCAATTATAACTCTTATTCTTTTATCATCATTTAACATAGTCACCATATCCTATTTATAAACTTTTGCTGCTTCTTCTCCTCTTAAAACTCTTAATCCACCTTCTGCTAATGCTGTAAGTTCATCTTCTCCAGGATAGATAGTTACATCAGCAATAAACTTAACCCTTTCTTCAATCCAAGAAGTAAATAGCTTATCATATGCTATTCCTCCTGTAAGAAGAATTCCATCTACCTTTCCTTTAAGAACAGCGGCACATGACCCTACTTCTTTTGCTACTTGATAGGCCATGGCATTATATATTAGTTCTGCATACTTGTCCCCATTTTCAATTCTTTCTCCAACTTCCCTAGCATCATTAGTCTTTAAATATGACACAATTCCACCATTACCAGTAATCATTTTCTTTACTTCATTATATGTGTATTTTCCCGAATAACATAATTTTATCATATCCCCAACAGGTAAAGATCCTGCTCTTTCAGGTGAAAATGGTCCTTCTCCATCTAAGGCATTTGCCACATCTATTACCCTTCCTTTTTCGTGGGCTCCCACCGAAACTCCCCCACCTAAATGGACTACTATTAAGTTTAAATCCTCATATTTTTGTCCCAATTCTTTAGCATGGCGTCTAGCCACTGCCTTTTGGTTTAATGCATGAAATATTGAAGTTCTTTCAATTTCTTTTAATCCAGATATTCTAGCCAAGTCCTGTAGTTCATCTACTACAACAGGATCTACTATAAAAGAACGCTTATCTATTTCTTTAGCTATTTCATGGGCTATTATGCCACCTAGATTTGAGGCGTGTTCCCCTTTTTTCCCTACTTTTAAATCTTCTAACATCAATTCATTTACCTCGTAAGTTCCACCTTCTATTGGATTAAGAAGTCCACCCCTACCTACTACTCCATCTAATGAATCTATGGCAATATTGTTCTTTTCTAGTATATCTACAATAATATTTTTTCTAAATTCATATTGATCATATATCTTTTCATAAGGAGATAATTCTTCAACAGAATGTCTTAAGGTTTCTTCAAATATACTTTTTTCATCATCAAAAACTGCTATTTTTGTAGATGTAGAGCCTGGATTTATAATTAAAAGTCTAATCATTTTTACCCTCCTATTTTGAAGCCATTAGTACTGCTAAGGCAATTGAGTTTAATTTCGCTTCCTCATTATCAGCTCTAGATGTAAGGACTATTGGAGCTTTAGTACCTACAACAAGTCCTGCTGACTTGGCATTTGCTAAAAATGATAAGCATTTATAAAGTACATTTCCTGCATCAATATTAGGTGCTAAAAGTATGTCAGCATCTCCTGCTACTTCACTATTAATCCCCTTTAAGATTGCAGATTCCTTAGATATGGCATTATCTAGGGCAAATGGTCCATCTACTAAACAGTCTCTAATTTCACCTGCCTTATTCATATCTGCCAATTCCTTAGCATGGACTGTCGCTTCCATTTTTGGTGATACTTTTTCCTTTGCAGCTAATACTGCAACTTTTGGCATTTCTATATCTAATGATCTTGCTAATACTACAGCATTCTCAATAATTTCTTTCTTTTGGTTAAGATCAGGAGCTATATTCATAGCGGCATCAGTTACAATAAATACCTTATGATAAGTCGGTACATCAAATACTGCTACGTGAGATATTACATTTCCTGTTCTGAGTCCAATTTCACTATCTAATACTTGCTTCATTATTATAGAAGTATCTATAAGTCCCTTCATTAAAACATCAGCTTTTCCACTACTAACTAATTCTGTAGCTATTCTACAAGCAAGGACTTTATCTTCCTCGTGAATTATCTCAATATTTGATAAATCAAAATCTATTTCCCTTGCTATATCTAGTATCTTTTCCTTACTTCCTACTAATATAGGCTCAGCTATTTTAGATTCTGTTGCTACTTTTACTGCAGATAATACATCTTTATCCTCTGCTACAGCTACAGACACCTTTTTAGGTCCCCTCGTTTTAGCCAATTCTAATAAATCTTTAAATGATTTAGCCATTTATATCCACCTCAGTTTCATATATTTTTGCTTCCTCATTACCATTTATAACTCTCAATGCTCCTTTGTTAAGGGCATCCATTTCATCTTCACCTGGATATACTATTACTTCTGCTATAAATTCAACCATCTCTTTTATCTTTTCCATAAGATAACTAGAATAAGCTAGTCCACCTGTAAGTATTATATTGTCAACTTCACCATTCAGCACAGTGGAATATGCTCCTATTTCTTTACCAATTTGATAAGCCATGGCATCATATATAAGTTTTGAATAGTTATCACCTTTATTTATTCTATCTTCAACTTCTCTACCATCCATGGTTCCTAAATAGGAAAATAATCCTCCTTCTCCTTGAACCTTAAGCTTCATTTCATCTAAGGTATATTTACCTGAATAACATATTTTAACTATGTCTCCCATAGGAAGCCCGCCTGTTCTATCTGGAGAAAATGGACCCATTTCCTTGGCATTATTCACATCTATCATCTTTCCATTTTCAATTGGAGCAATTGAGATTCCACCACCTAAATGAGCTACCAATAGGTTCATGTCCTCTAAATCCCTATTTACTTCATTAGCTCTTCTATGAGCTACTGCTTTTATATTTAGTGCATGAATTAATGATTTTCTTGATATTTCATTTAAGCCCGATATTCTAGCTACTTCATGGAATTCATCTACTGCCACAGGGTCTACTATAAAGGAAGGTATGTTTTCTAAATCTGCTAATCCTTTAGCTAACATTCCACCAAGGTTAGAGGCGTGTTCTCCCTGTATTCCAACCTTTAAATCTTCTATCATAAAATCTGAAACTATATATGTGCCACCAGGCATAGGTCTTAGTAATCCACCCCTACCTACTACTGCCTTTAAGGAACCTCCATCAATATTTTCACTGTGTAACCAGTCTTTAATTAGGTTTAGTCTATAATCATACTGGTCAGCTATTCTTTTATAATTATCTAGTTCCTCTTTTCTATGGTCTATTTTAAAGGTTGTTAATTCTTTATTTTCTTCAAATAGACTTACCTTAGTAGATGTAGAGCCTGGATTAATTGCTAGTACATATTTTCTTTCCATATTTTTCCCCCTTAATGTTTAGTTAATTTTAACTCCATAGGTTGTGGCGTAATCTCTTTAACTGTAATTCCTGCTGGTGCATTAAATCCTAAAAGCACTTCATGAATTCCTTCATTAAGATTAAGTAAATCTAAATATAACCCCAGATCTTCTTTATTTAGTTTTTCAACAACTTCACTATTTCCCTTTACTGTCAGATATATAGGTTCCTGAGAATGTTCTTTGTCTATAATTAGATCTGTATCTAAATTTAACATATCTATATCCTCTAAGGTATATTCTAAGACTCTAGTGGAAATCTCCTCAATATTTAAGGAAATTGTAATCTTTTCATTTGGATTTAAGAGGGATACATTTGGTGGTAATTCTAGTTCTACGGTTTGAGTCGTATTTTCTATTAATGAATTTATATCTATGGCTTTAGTCTGAATAGACCTTAAGTTAACTATATTTTTATCACCCTTTAGCGTTACAGTTCTAGGGTTTATGGTAATATTAGTAATTTCATACTGATCAGGAAGTTGGTTTTCCGTTTTAAGCTCAATAGGTACATTTACAGTCCTAAATATAGAGGTGTCTACATCTACTGTATTAGGTTCTTTTTCCACTCCTCGAACATCATTCCCTTGATCATCTATTAATTGTATAACTGCTGTTTTAGAGTTATCATCTTTCATTCCAGTAATGTCCACCACTGCTACTGCTTCAGATACTTGATTTACCCATGTTCTAGGACCCTTTAATAATATTGATCCAGATTTTGTTGTTATATCTCCTAATACATAACCTGACTCTAACTCACCTGAGGTTTTAATAGTAACTGCTTTTTCTCTCGTTATTAGTTTGTCAAATGTGAATAGTATTTCTTTAGGTTCATAATTAACTATCTTTATATTATTAAATTGATTTAAGCTTACATTTACTGGCACTTTCTTCTTACCTTCACCATAGCCAGATAAATCTGCCTGAGCCTTTATTAGGTCCGGTGAAAAATTTGCCATGTCCGATTTTCTACCTGTTACCTTAACAGATATAGTGACCTCCTTTGGCTCCATAACTATTAAGTTTTGTCTATCTAATTCGTCAGTATTATTCAATGTTAGAGTTATATTTCTATACTCCTTTGATATATCTGGATTTTCTATACTCATAACATAGCCCCACAAAACAATTGCTATAGTAAAAGCAAAGATCTTTAAGGTTAAATCATTCTTCTCCTTGCTCATCTTTTCGCCTCCATTTTATAATAAATGCTTCCTGTGAATCCTTTGGCTTATACATATCAGTTAGTATTTGTTTAAGTGTTTGAGAATCCAAGTGTCTTGCTATAGTTCCATTCTCTGCTATGGATATGGCTCCTGTTTCTTCTGAAACTATTATAGATAGGCTATCAGACCTTTCGGATATTCCCAATGCTGCTCTATGTCTAGTTCCCAGCTCTTTACTCAAGTTTATATTCTCTGTAAGAGGCAGGAAACAGGCTGCCGCCTTAACCATATCTTCTTTTATAATTACTGCCCCATCATGTAATGGAGTATTTGGAATAAATATATTTATAAGTAAATTACTAGATACCTCTCCGTTGATTTTAGTTCCTGTTTCTACAACTTCATTTAAACCAGTTTGCCTTTCCAAAACTATTAAAGCTCCTATTCTTTGCCTAGATAAGGAGGCACAGGCCTCTACTATTTCATCTACAGTCCTTGAAAGACTCTCTCCTTTGATTTCCAAGAAAGACTTAGTAAAAAATCTTGATCTTCCAATATATTCTAGTCCACGACGTAATTCTGGTTGAAATACTATTAGTATTGCTATGACTCCAACTGTCATTGCACTTTTTAATATCCAGTTAATAGTATATAGTTTTAAAAGTCCACTAACTTCCGCAAATATAAATAGTGCAAAAATCCCTTTTGTCAATTGTTCGGCTCTAGTCTCTCTGATTAATTTGAAAAGTTTATAAAAAACTGCTGCTACAACTATGATATCTATTATGTCAGCTATTCTTAGATTGGAAAATAATGATCTGAAAAATTGCAAGGAATATCACACCTCTTATCGTATTTTTATTACTTGTTTCTATTATATAATATATATTGTCTTATTTGAACTAATAAATTGAATATATTAAATTTAATTTAATTCTGAAAATATCTAATTTTCAACCATTTTGTCCATAGTATCTTGTAGAGATTTCTTTAGTCTCATCTTGATAGCATCCTTATTAGCTGTATCTAACTCTCCATTCAAATAATCATCTATCGGAAGCACTTCATAAAATAATTTATTATCCTTTCTATACTTATGAACCCAGGTTGGTATATAGCCTATGTTTTTAATTTCAGTTTCTCCTTTTGTAAAGTTCTTTTCAATTTCCAATTGGATCATAATACCATCTTCAGTATAGGAATTATCCATAGTATCTTTTCTCTGATTAGATATAAAATTTCCTAGGGAATATATAATGAAATTATCTTTACCATTTTTATTAATTATTTGAGATTTTTGAATTACATGAGGATGGCTTCCTAAAATAATGTTTGCACCCCAATCCACCATTTTTTCTCCTAATTCTATTTGATAATTTGAAGGCTCTCTCTCATATTCATTTCCCCAATGAATAAATACCACTGTAATATCTGCATCTAAACTCTTTGTTTTTTCAATGTCTTTTTTTATTTTTTCTTCGTCTATTCTATTTACCATATAGGATAATTCTTCTTTAGATAACATACCATCCATGCCATTTAATCCGTAAGTGTATGAAAGAAATCCTATTTTTATCCCTTCTACTTCTTCTATAAGAATATTATTTGTTTCTATATATGTTCCTATATTTTTCATTCGATATTCATGTATATTATTTATAGTATTAATTAATCCTTTTTTCCCTTGATCTAAACAGTGATTATTTGCTGTAGCAAGTATATCAAATCCCGCTTCCTTTAGGGCCAATAATGATTCTTTAGGAGTATTAAATCTTGGAAATCCTGAATAACTCACGTCTTCTCTTGTTACTGTTTCAAAATTAGCTAGGGCTATATCTGCATCTTCTGAATATTTTTTAATATGTTTAAATGAATGACTGAAATCATAGCTATTAGTTTCATGGTTATAGGCAGCTTTATACTGTGGAGAGTGAAACATGATATCTCCTACTGCCAATAATCTTATGGTGGATACCTTCTCTTCAAGTTCCTCATCACTTTCATTTTCTTCTTCAATTCCTAAATCTTCATTTACTATATCCTTATTTCCTTTCACATAGTCATTCTCTTGAAATACTAAGATTTCTTTAACTATTATAGAACCAAATATCCCAACTGATAAACTGATTATCAGTGTAAAAATAATTATTAACTTTTTCATTCCTTCCTCCTTAAAGTATTATAGCTTGTCCTTATGATTAAAAGGTAGAGAATCCTCTACCTTTGATTTTATACTGTGTCAATTGTTTATACAATAAAAATTTATTCTTCTCTTCTAACATTTATTATTTTAGACTTTGAATCATACATGAAACTTGCTAGTCTTCTTTGATTTAAAATCCATAAGAATATTACATAAGGAACAAATATTATTGTAAGGTGAGGAATTTCAGCCATTAATATAAAGTCAAATATTCCATGCATAATCACAGGCATATAAAGGGATCTCTTCATATTTCTTCTTTTCCTATCTATATCTGTATCGAATCTTGCTAAAGATAAATAATATCCCATAGTTATTCCAAATACAGCATGGGCTGGTACTGAAAATATTCCTCTATATAAGCCTATAAATGGATTATTGGTATATCTATAAGCTACATAAATTATATTTTCTACAGTTGCAAACCCCATAGTTACAAACACTGAATAGACTATACCGTCTAGCTTTTCATCAAAGAATTTTGTTTTATATGGGTATTTTAATACTGCTAATCTTTTAAAGTATTCTTCTGTAAGTCCTGCAACAATAAACGCATTAAATAATGCACCTAATACTCCAGGAAATATATTAAAAGATATCAAAATTTCTTCAACTATTATTGAAGGAATTACTGTTAATGCTCCTAAAATATAGGTAAATAACAAAACTTTTAAAGGTTCCCTATCGCGTCTGTCAGATAGATATATACCTAAAAGAATAATCACAGCAGGTATAACAGCTATAATGAAAAGTCTAAATCTCAAAAAAATACCTCCTTATGTCTTTTCTTATAGTTTCCCAAAAATACAAAAAAATAAACCCTAATGAAATTAGGATTTATAAAATTCGATAGTTTTTCCTTCTACTATATATCTCTTTTTCATATGAGTTACAATCAAAATAAAAAGTCCTAAGGCAATTAAAATGTCTCCAATACTAATTATTTTGGGAAAAAAATAAGGTTTTGGTATAGGTATTATATCTCCTAAAATCCACAATTTCGTTCCTTTATCTGCTAAAGCATGAGTCATTATTCTTCCTTCATCTAATAAAGATAATTGAATATAAAGTTTTGAATGCTTTAAAGCATTTATTGAAACAGGCATTTTTCCATTATTTAAAAGAAGCGGTAAAAAGTTTAAGGTAGATCCAAATAAAGTTATTCTAAGTCCAATTTCGCGAAAGTTCATCATTAATCCCATAATCAATAATAGATAAATAAATATATGTATATAAAAGAAATTGTTTTCTATTATAATACTTAAATTTCCATTAGTTTTTGAAGCTATAAACAGGCTTATGATTTCCGCTAAAAAAGATATAACAAATAAATACCAACCATTAATATATAAATTTCCTATGTTCCGTATCTTTCCTCCTGTTAATTTACCAAGAAGTAAGGATAAGGTAATAGTTTCCGTCACCATATGAAGCACTCCTCTGTGTCAATTATCTATTATGTAATTTTTTTTAAGTTATATATAAATTATAATGCTAGACATACTTGTATGTCTAGCATTATTTATTAATACGCTATAAATAACTCTTTCTTTGCTTTACAAAGTGGGCAGTTATCTTCCTCACCTGTTAGTGAAATATACCCGCATATTGGACATAGTTCTACTACTTTAGCTTCTAAATCTTTACCTGCATCTACAGCTTCCTTAGCTTTAGTAAATAAATCTGCATGAACCTTTTCTGCTTCAATTGCAAATCTCATAGCTGATACTGCTGTTTTTTCTCCTTGCATTTCTGCCACTGCTATGTATGCAGGGTACATTTGATTAACTTCATGCAATTCTCCATTTATTGCTCCTTGAAGATTATCTGAAGTGCTGCTTAATCCAAATCCTGCTCCTGATGCTACTAAAAAATCACCTGATATGTCTTTTAATGCTTTAAAATGTAATGTAGCATGAACCTCTTCTGCATCTGATGTAGCCATGAACAATCTAGCCACTGTTGGAAAACCATCTTTTTTAGCCTTATCTCCCCATATTCTATATCTCATATGTGCTTGAGATTCTCCACCAAATGCTGATCTTAAATTTTCTGCTGTCATTGCATTCATTAAAATTCCCCCTTTTATTTTTTATATATATTTTATATATTGCTTATCTTAGTTTAAACAAAGCCTTATTGCTCTATTTATATATATCCATTTTGGGTTGGGTTAATCACAAAAATTAAATCATTATCAAAACTATTCCTCAGTTTATTTAATTCTTATCGTAAAAAGGCTCATATTTTTGAAAGATATGAGCCTTAGATTTATCTATATATCTAATTAGTAATATTTTTTTCTATCCATTTCATTTTGTACTATCATCAGTACTTCACCAAATCTTTGGAAATGCACTATTTCTCTTTGTCTAAGAAATCTTAATGTATCTGTTACTCCAGGATCATCACTTACACGTATTAGCCATTCATAGGTAGCTCTTGCTTTCTCTTCCGCTGCCATATCTTCATGTAAATCTGCTATTGGATCATCTTTCGACCCAATATATGAAGCCGTCCAAGCTTCTCCTCCTGCATTATGAGGAAATGGGCTCTTTCCATGATTTACATAATGTGCTTCAAATGGTGTACCTTTTATTTGAGCAGGTGTTGCATCTTTTACTAGTCTCCACACTAATGTTCCAATCATTTCCCAATGAGCTAGTTCTTCTGTGCCACCATGTTGTTGGTGATATAGCTAAAAATATGTGGTTTATTGTTTATATTATAGAAACAGATTTTCTTCTATACCATACCTTATTCTATAATTTTGTTGCCTTTATTGATGCAGACATAATATATTCTCCGACTTTTAAATTATGTGCCCATTTCTCAGCATATTCTTTTGATACTTCTTGGGTTTCAATACTAATATCACTAAAACCAGCCTTTTCTAAATATAATTTTAATTCTTCAACCGAAGATGCGCCAGTAACTCATCCACAATAAAGGCTTTCATCTTGTTTCATTTCCTCTGTCAATTCTCTAATCAGAACTATATCGGAAATAGCAACTCTACCACCCTTTTTTAATACACGATAAGCTTCGTTATATACTCTTTGTTTATTGGGAGATAAATTTATAACACAGTTCGAAATAATTACGTCTGCAGTATTATCTGCTACAGGAAGATTTTCAATTTCACCTAGTCTAAAATCTACATTTCTATATCTATGTTTTTTAGATGTAACTCTTGATTTATTAATCATCTCTGGAGTCATATCAACCCCAATAACATATCCCTTAACCCCAACTTTTTTTGAAGCTAAAAAACAGTCAAACCCTCCTCCACTTCCAAGGTCTATAACAGTTTCACCTTCTTTAAGATTAGCTATTAATTGAGGATTTCCGCAACCCAATCCCATATTAGCTTCTTCTGGGGCAGTTGATATTTCTTCATTAGAATATCCGATTTTACGTGATATCTCTATTGTAGATTTTTTAAACTTAATATCTCCTCCGCAGCAGCCATCCTCTTTTATATTTCCAGTAGCTATTTTACTATAACTTTTACGAACAGCATTTCTAACATCTATCTTTTTAAAATCGCTCATCTTTTTTGCCTCCATTAATCATTTTTACATTTATACCCGTATGCTATACCTATTAATTAACATTGTCAAGGATCTTCTTTATACTTCATATGGAATGTTCTTATATAAGCCACACACTAACTATATATTTTTATATTTAATAAAAACATAACATTTAAAACGACTTATTTTATCTTTCTAATATAAAATTTTATAAATATTAAGGTAATAGTATTTATACTTTCAAAAAACAATAAAGACTAGGAGTTTAATCCTAGTCAAATTTAAGATCTTAATACTCGAAGAGCCTCAGCAACTTTTTTTGCAAAAGTTATTGGATGTTCTATAGAAAAGAAATGAATATAAAATAGCCTTGGCCTATCAAATAACCAGTGGTTATGCAAAGCAGTTACTTCAATTCCTCTTTCCCTTAAAGCGGTTATAAAAGGATTTATTTCTTTTTGAAGTATTACTGTTTCCCCTAAATTTAAGATCCTACCTATGTTATCCATAGATTCAAAAGAAAACAATGCTGCTAATGCCAAAGGACTTCTTGTAGGTCTTCCTGCAATTTCAGCTTCAATATCTCTATTAAATATTACTACACATAGATCCTCTTCTGATGTTAATATAGAAGCATTTAATATATTTGCAGACCTTTGGCAAAGTCCATTATTACCTCTTGTATTCTGATCAATCAGTTCTTCTCCCATTTCATCATAATCATATCTATGCAAATTGTCGCTATAAATATCTCTTTTGATTTCAGCCATATACAATCCTCCCTTAATATCTGTATATACTGTCCTCAAAATTATGTTACTTATTTTGTTAACTTTTTATGTAACTTCTAGTCTAGTATCTTTAATTTTCTCTGAGTGATTTGCAAAATTAACTTTCACTCTATATACTAAACATTTATATCACCAAATTTAAGTAAATCAATATAATAGTATTAGAGCTATATAATACCCTTCCTTAAATACAAGTCACATTCCGATAATTAATATTATAAGTACTTCCAAAAAAATGAAAAAAACCCCTAGGCTTTATTCTAGAGCCTTAAATGAATTCTTAGTTACAGAATATAATCCTACAGATGAGTATACCTTGTATTAATCCTCAAAAATAGGAAAGACCAAGAAGTTGATTCTGTTTAATAATGCTTCATAGGTATAATAAATACTCCTTTCTACTTCTAGTGCTATTTTTACACTTGTAGAGAGGAGTATCTATTTTGGCTTACGGGCCTATAGGATATGGCTTATTGGGATCCGGAGGTTTCCTACCTCCGCCGCCACCAGTGCCTTATTCTTCTCGTGCAGGTGGTCCAGAAGAGACTGCAAGGCTAATTATAGGTGTAAATTGCACTAGAATTACACAGCTAAGACAAAAAATCAAAAACAAACAAGACCCTAGATTTTACTCTAAGGTGTTCCAATGGATATATTTTCATTTTATTCAATAATAGTACATAAAGGTACTCTCACTAGAACTAGACGATCAGTTGCATTTTCAACATTAAACACCAGAAATGCATTTTGGCCTACTACAAATGCACAAATAAGATTTACGTCCTGTCCTGGACCTGGAGTAGGAATTGTGGTAACTATTCGACAACGCATAACTCCTGCTGCTATTAGTGCTGCTGCTTCTGCCGCTGTTATCTCAAATATGATTACTTCTTCTCTTTCAAAACCCATAACTTCTATTTCTATTTCTATAAGCAAGAAAAATCTTCCTTCTATTTGTGCCACACATGTTGCACCTATTCTAATTGGTTCGTTTTGCATTTGCTCTTTAGCTAGCTGGTTAATATCTACTATTTTCGCCTTCCTCTTTTAATATTAGAAAAGTTTATTTATGACTTTCCTAATATTATTATATGGTGGACTAGTACAAGTGTTACTATAAACCAAAAAAACTAGATTTTACCCTAGAGCTTTCATAGTTACTTCAAAAATAAAAAAGTAAGGTCCGTAATGGAACCGAGCAATACGTCTATTTAAAAAATCCATTACGGACCTTATAAAATAAGAACATATTTTTTCGAAACCTATTTACGAACCTTACATTTATATTGTGTGATTTATTTTAGATTTTATACTGGAAGGTTTTGGCAAAACAAAAAAGACCCTAGATTACCGTAGAGCTTTCACCTCTTCATCTTTCAAGGAATTAATTATAGTAATTATTTTTTCTTTATTTTTTCCTTTAGTAGGTTTCTCAATAAGTTTTTGTCCTGTAATTTCAATTGGCCCACCTGTAACTTCTGTTTCTCTTTTATCTCTACATTGTTTAGATTTTCTATTCTTAAACCAAAATATTTGTACTGTAGTATCTAGAACTACTTACTTTTTTACTACTTTGGCTGTTATCATTTCAGCTATGGGGAATCCATGTAAATCTGTCATCGAATCTCCTTTCACCTCTTTTTTGATAACCCCCTCTTGTGTTACTTCTTCATATTCATAGCCTAATGCTCTTTTAAGTAAGGCGTTTTCAACTTGCCTAGCCCTCTATAACTATTAATTTATCTTTCCACTCTATTTCATATTTGCTAAGTCTTCCACCTTTTTTCTTCATATCACCACCTACCTCATATTTTTTGTAAACTTATATTAGCGTGACAGGTTAAATAAATCCACCATAGAAAAGGAGTATGATAGTTGAACAACAAAGCTACAACTGAAAAACTCGTTAAAGAAATTGAAATAACTAGAATTAAACTTCACAATTTAATATCGGAGAAGAGTTACAATCTTCTTGATTCTGAGGTAATCAAACTAAGTCAATTACTAGACAAGCTCTTGTCTGAGTATGAGGATTTAAAATAATAATTAGTTAAACATATTTAGCCTGTTACGCTTAATTTAAAAGTGCATTTTTGCGTGAAAAAAGAGCCTAGTGGCTCTAGTGCTTATTTGAATTTTTTAATTTCTCTATTGACCTTCTATCATTTTCTAGTATCTCACCTGCTATATCTCGTGACTTCTCATCTAATTTACCTCTTAATACTTTTTCTGCCATATTAACTCCTTTTGTTTCTCCCTCTATGGCTTTTTTAATAATTTCATTATCTATTGAATCTGGTCCTAGCTCCATATTAAGCATAATATCACCCATTTTCCCCTTCATTCCAAGGTTTTCATCTGGCTGACCTCCTATGTTCTGAATGTAGTTTGCTAATATCTCTACATTCTCCCTGTGCTGTTTTTGAATATCCTGAAAACTCTTTCTCATCTTCTCATCTTCTAATCTAGATATAAAATTATTAAAACTTTCTATTGCCATGTATTCTCCTTGCAATAGCTCATTAAGTGATTTTATTGTTTCTAGGTTATTGTCCAAGTTACTCCTCCTTAGTAAATACTTATTATACATTTTATCTTTCCACCAATTCATAAATCTATCCCTATTTAAACTATTTCATTTTACACTTTAAACGTACTAGTTTATCTACAAGCAATAGATGATCTTCTTCTCTAAGTTCGTCTAGGTATCCTAATGTAGACTTTCATCTAAAAGCGATTATTCCTACATGACTAAGTAAAATCTTAAAACCCATAAGTATTAAAATTAATCCACCTATAAATTCTGCTTTTGATTTGTAAGCTGAACCGAATACATTACCTATCTTTACACCAATCATTGATAATATAAAAGTAACAATTCCAATAAATGAAATTGCTGAAGTAATATTTACGTTAAGAAAAGCAAAGGTAACTCCTACTGCTAAGGCATCAATACTTGTTGCCAATGCTAAAACAGACATATTTTTAAAATCAAGAAATTCATTAGTATCCTCATCAGTTTGAGAATTAACTTCAATCTCACATTTACCTCTTCTTGACTCTCGAATCATGGTTATTCCAATAAGTCCAAGCAGTATAAATGCTATCCAGTGATCCATAGATGTAATTTTATTGTGAAACTTTACCCCAAGAAAATATCCAATCAAAGGCATTCCTGATTGGAATACTCCAAAATACAAGCCTACGATTCCAGCTTTTTTAATACTAATCTTATTCATAGATAACCCTTTGCAAATGGCGACTGCAAATGCATCCATTGATAAACCAACTGCAATAATAAACAATTCAAGCAAACTCATATCTTCTTCTCCTTTATGCTTATTTCTAATATAAAAAAAGACCTGTCTGCAGTCTTTTTCTGCAGACAAGTCTCATTATTTAAAATAAAGCCAGATGAATTTTATCAGTATGTTGACTTTATTACACAATTCTTATTGTGCTAACTACTCCCTTATCTTATCAATAAGTATATACAACAATACTTATACTGTCAATATTATATTCAAATTATTAGCTTCTACACTAAACTATTATACACATTTATAACTATATTTATAGGGAGTAAGGACAATAAAAAGTCCCACCAGGGAACTTGTAAGATTTTTGTAATCCTTATTTAATTTTGACACATGGTTTTGGAATAGTCTTCCATAATACTATATTAGCACATCAATTTCATCCTGTCTGTGAGGTTGATGTGCTAATATAGTATTTGCTGCTTTTCGGCAAGGCACAAATTAATCACTCAGTATATTTATTTCAAAAATGTCTTTACCATTCTTTACTATACTATTTCTCACATTTTCAAGTATAAAAGTAGATAAAAAATGCACTTTTTCATTTGTATAATCATATGATAATATATAAAAATTATAAAAGTGGTGATTAAATATGTTTCAAAATCCAACACAAGCATTTCCTTATACAATTCAACCATATGATACATTATCTCTATTAGCTCAAAGATACAATACTACCATTTATGATATTGCGTCTGCAAATCTAGATATAGATTTAAATAATCTCCACACCGGTCAAGTCATTCACATATGCCCTGAACCTGAATATAATTATTACTACTCAAACTTTAATATTCTTTCTACAGGAATGAATGCAACAAAATTATATTTAAACAATCAATTTCGTCTGCTCTGGATGCAACACGCTGTTTGGACCAGACTAGCTATCGTTAGTATTGTTTTCGATTTGCCAGATGTAGACTTTGTTATAAAACGTCTTCTCAGAAACCCTAAAGACTTCGAATCAGCTCTAAAACCTTTTTATGGAGATCAAATCGCCTCCCAGCTTGCTAATCTACTTACAAACCATCTTGTCCTCGCCGCCCAACTTGTAAAGGAAGCCAAAGCAGGTAATGAAGAAGCAGCTGCTGAAACTGAAAGAAGATGGTATGAAAACACAGATAAAATTGCCGCTTTTCTTGTTAGTATCAATCCATATTGGTCTGAGGAAGAATGGAAATCCATGCTGTATGAACACTTGGCACTAACTAAATCTGAGGCTGTTTACATGCTTGAAAAAAGGTATGAGGATAGCATTACAGTATATGATACCATTGAGATACAAGCTTTAGAAATGGCTGATGTGATGGTAGAAGGTATTATTAAACAATTCCTGAATCATTGCACACACTAGTTCTAAAGCTCTCCAAAGACAAAGGCCCTATAGTTTCCTATAGGGCCTTTACTTATAAATACTTCTTTCAAATATTTTCATATAATTACCTCTTTCATTCTAATAAAAAGATCCCATCAAGATAACGAGGTTTTGAAAAAGATACTTAAATTATGAAGCTGAACAATTTTCCCTAGTACCATATTAACGCAGCTACAATAGCATCAAAATAACATTTTTTAGCACTATTTTATCATTTGCTTTAAACCATCTATGCCAAACGGTATTTCAGTCAAATATTCATGTTTTATATTAAATAAACTCCTACCTTACAGGTGAATATCTTCACAACTACTATAATACTTTCATCAACTTCAATAATTTACTTAATTAATATTTTATACATTTTAAGCGTATTGAATTTCTTAGTAGTTATTTAAGTTTGCATTAATCCATACTTATCTTGTTAAAATAAATATCATTTCCAAATTCATCAGCAGATCCCTTTTCAAATCCTAAAGATTTCCAAAACTTTTGATTGTTCTCGTTGGATAGATTAAGTGCGAAATATTTAGCTCCCTTCTCAATCACATGATCTTTTAGAAGATAAAAAAACTGCTTGCCTAGACCTTGATTTCTATGATTCAAATCTATACAATAATCAACTATGAAACACTTGCCGTCCTCTGAAATATAAGTTACATAAACACAAAATCCAACATATTTATTATTTATTTTAAAAAATAAGATTTTCAATTGATCTTCTTCTCTATTGAAAAGCATCATTATATGATTTTTATATTCTCTTGAAAAAAACCATTTTTCCGCATCTTCATCTATTGGAGTTCCTAATGTACAATTAGGAATTATATCTTCTCTCATATATTGATTTCTTCTTTGCCAAAACAAATCAATCTCTTCCTCCAATTTAACCTCATATAAACTCAACTCTGAATTCATATACTTCCTCCCTAAATTTATTGGAAAGCTATTTTACGTGTTTCCTCCTAACACTTTTAGGTTTATAACTATTGTTTTTATCATAAAAACCACTTCCTTCCAAAACTTCATTTATTAAATGCCTTAGCGTAATAACCTAACTAACATCAATTATCACTAGTTTATAACTATTAAATAATAGTAAATTATATTTTTAAAATTTTACCATATTCCATCCCAAGTATCAATTATTGAATAATTCTAGTAATTAATATTCTCAATACTTTATGATTCAGCCTTCAAGGTCCAAATTTCT
Organism: Tissierella sp. MB52-C2; assembly: GCF_030931715.1. NCBI lineage: Bacteria > Bacillati > Bacillota > Tissierellia > Tissierellales > Tissierellaceae > Tissierella > Tissierella sp. MB52-C2. The sequence goes on along the minus strand of NZ_CP133261.1, from coordinate 589,630 downwards.
AATTATTATTTCTCATAAATAACTTTAGTTACTTAGAATACCGCATAATTCTTCTCTGAATAATACGGTATTTCGATGAAATATTTGGTTTTATTAATTATGACCTTTAATATAAAGATTATGCCCTAGTGCCCCCTTGTGCAAATATCATGTTAGGTGAAGTATCCCACACCAGTATGCTAAACCTCCAATCAAATCATTAATGCTATCTTTTGAAATCAATTCTATATTTTAGTTCCCCTATTTGTCCATTTGGCTCATAAATAAATGAAATATTATCTACTTCAAAGCTCCAACTAAAATCTATAAATGATAGTTTTTTTAATAATTTTTCTATATTTTCTTTTGTAACATCCTCATATGCTAAACTAATATGAGGAATCCACGATTGTGGACTATAATAATCACTTATATCTTCTCCTACTTGTTTTAATCTTTCCCAAACAGAATAATGGAACTTCAATAGTTGAGCATCTTTAACTACGGGTATAAAAATAACTGGGGATTTTCCAGTAAACAATCCTATCCCCGTTGTTTTTACTTTAAATGGTTTTGTACATACTGCAATATCTTCAAATACATTTATTAATTTGTCTATATCGTAGCTTTCTGCAATTTGCCATGAAAAATGTGGATATGGTGTAACCCTAATTCCACTTAATCCAATTTCTTTTTCTAACTCATTCCATATGTTTTCAACCTCTTCATAATAAGGTTGAGGCAGCAATGATACTATACCATGCATATTTACACCTCCATAAAAATCTTACTATAACCAACTCAGCTTCTAGGGATATTTCATCTGTCATATTTTTCTACTATTATGCATTACTCATATGGATATTATAGCATATACAATAAATTCATTTTGCATATTGTGGTAAATACTTTTAATTTCAATACCGCATTATTCAGTTTTCAAAGTTCAATTTCATATAAATGACTAGCTATTCTTTTTAGTATCAAATTTATTCTTAGTCTTACATATAGGACATATTATTTCTGCCTTTCCTTCAAGTTCAAGAAGTAGTTTGCCACATTTAATGCATCTAATTTTCTTCATGGCTTCCACCTGTTCTTATGGATTCTATCCCATGCCCTAAGGTTTTGTTTCCTCATCATTCCCACCATATTTTAATTTATCTGTATCAAAACTATCTACACCTTAATATAATGTAATGTAAACTATATACAAGCCTAACAAGCATTACTTGAGTATGTAAAGTTTATAAATTTTAAATAAGGATGTGTAATCAATGAATAGCACAAATTATGATAACCCTGATTGTATTGAATTCGAACCAGGTCATGTGCATGAGTTTGAAGGTAGTACAATGTTAGCAGAAGAATGTGATGATAGACACAACCATCGTTTCGCTGGAGTTACTGGCGAACCAATCTTCTTCTCTAATGGTAACCATAGGCATGAATTATTTACTAATACCGATTTCTTTGAAAATCACCATCATCAGATTGAAAGACTAACTGGTCCAGCTATCGATGTGGGCAACGGAAAACACGTACACTTCGCAAGAGTAAGAACTACAGTAAATGACGATCATTTCCATCTAGCTCAATTTGCTACTTTAATAGAAAACCCTTTATTATAAACATCTGGCAATTTATCTTTTAAGGGTAAATTGCCTTTACTTAATCACCTCCAATGTTAGTCACGATACTTATATTCAAATAGTTTTTTCTTGATTTTAAATTCTTTAGTCTCAACTCCCTTTATATCCACTACTTCAGTTGTCCCATTTTTCTTAAAATTATGTAATAACTCGTATCTTTGCTGTAATCCAAGCTTATCACCTTAGAAATTAATCCTTTATGACGTACAGGATCTAGTAATACTTTATAGGTTACAAATTGTTTTCCTTTTAAATCCACTATAAATCCTTCATCTATTTTACCCATATTTGTACTTCCACACTGAATTCAGGAGCTTCCTCAACAACTCCTATACCCTCTACGATTTCACTATCTTCTGTAATTACTTGTCCGTTTGCTACCTTTATATATCTTGCTTGTCCCTCCTTATCTTGAAAATACTACTGAAAGGGCTGCTCCTGTCATTTGAAATACCTCTCTAGTTACCTCATCCCATCTTTTTTCGTGATAAAATTTAATTAATGAAGAAACTAAGTTGTTTTCTTTTCCTTGTCTTTTTTAATCTTTTCTAACTTTTCCCATTCCTCATTTAGCCTAGTAATTAGGTCCTTTGCCTTACAAGTGAAACCAATTAATCTAATTTGTTTCATCTCTTCTTCTCATTCCTTTCAAAATATATTTATCATTTCAAATGGCCCTAATTTCTCCAGCATCTCCAAATCTACTCTCCCATTTATATAGGCATCTATCCATATGTTACTAATCCTATCTAAAGCCCTTTCTATTTCTTCATCACCCTTATATGCGAAATCAGACATAAATATTTTTATTGTAGTATTTTCTATTTTCATTACTTTCAATGGTTCATTTGCTTCTATTTGCTTAACTCCTACTTCCATATTTCCAACCCCTTTATACAGCTTATGTTGGAATAAATTTGTCCTATGTCACATTTACTTTATAATCCTTTACAAATATTTTTCTGTAAAAGCCTCAATCTCCTATTCATCTAATTTATTAGCATGTTTTTTTAATATGGCATCATATATAGACATAGCAATAGATGTATAATTCAATATAGTTTTTATTTTTTCAAATGTTAACTCTTCAACTTTCATTAAATAATTTACTACTTTCCCAGTTATTTCCATATCTTTATCTAGTATTTTTCTTTGACTCACCCACTACTCTGTTTGATTGTTTGCTTTACTAATTGTAAAAGTTACTGGTAAAAAAACATCCTTAATTTCTACATTTAATATTCTCACTATATGCCTAGCAATTTCTTCTGGTACCTTACTATTTCCATTTTCATTTTACACCCTTCCTTAGTTTTACTAACTATAAATCCTAAATCACTATATGTTTACCAAATGTAAATACTGATATCAACTTTGACATTTCGTAAAATATCCTTTTTATATTTATTTATTTGTTATAATATAGTTAATTTACATATTGTGAAAGGTGGTAATTATGCAAAATACATTAGGTAAAAGAATAAAATTCTTGAGAGAAGAAAAGGAGATTTCTCAATTAGAGTTTTCAAAAATATTAAATATAAATAACTCAACACTTTCTCAATATGAAGCTGGAAATAGAATGCCAGGGGATGAAATAAAAAAGAAAATAGCCGAATATTTTAATGTATCACTTGATTATTTGATGGGAGCATCTAATGTAAAAAATCCTTATAAGGACAAAGAGGAGCAGAACTTAGTCCCTGAAGAATTCGTAAATTCAGCTGAAGCTCGTGCATATGTAAATAAACATCAAATATTTGTCTCTGGAGGATTTGATTCCGATAAACTAGATGATAATGAGATTTTAGAATTTGCTAATGCTTTGTTGGAACAGATGAAGATGGTTAGCTATAAATATAAGAAGTAGTCAGTAATAGATTATAAAAAGTAGTTTAGTTTTGAGGTCATATTATGGATTTAACCTGCCTGGATTGATAAATATGTAGATTGAGTTATAGATTATTGTTATTCTAGATATATTTTTGAAATATATGACTTGTTAAATATAGATATAAAAAGAGTTTATGAGGATGATTATCTTCTACAAGATAACGAAGCTATTTATTTAGGAGCCATTTTGGATTAGAGGCTGTTTTTATTAGAGATGATCTTCCTTATCAGTATGAAAAACTTGTTTTAGCCCATGAACTTAGACACGTCCTATTACATATTGAAGTAACCAAATCTGCTTATAATAGTAAGCTTATAAATAGAGGAAAATTAGAAAAGCAGGCTGATTATTTTGCTTTAAAACTTTTAGATATTAGCATAGATGAGATTTCTTATGAAGGATATACTCAAGAACAAATAGCTGAAGATTTATATATTACCGAAAGAAGTATAAATTATTTTTAATAATAAAATGTAAATAGATATAGCTCAAATTTAGAGATTTGAGTCTTTTTTAGACTTTATAGCAGAACTGACATTCGACATAATTCGACAAAATATTATTTTTAATGATAGGAGGAAAAATATGAATGATTTATATATAGATAATTTATCTAATAATGAATTTGAAGAATATTTAGTAAATCTTTTTGAAAACTTAGGATATGACGTTGAACGTACTCCTGTATCAAATAACTATGGTGCAGATTTAATAATTTCAAGGAATAATGAAAAAACTGTAGTCAAAGGTGAAATATATTCAAATACTATTGAAATTTCTTCTGTTCAAGAAATCATTGAAGCTAAAGACTACTACCAAGCCAATAAATGCTTAGTAGTTACCAATAATTATTTTACATCCAGGGCAATTAAATTAGCGAAACGTAATGATGTTGAACTATGGAATAGAGATGATTTAATAAGAAAAGCACTAGTATCTGTTGATTTGAAAACCAATGAAAAAACATCTAATCCAAGGAACGAATTTAAAAATAATGTTCTAGAAGATTATGGGGATGAACTTTTATCTAAATCTATACATTTGGTAATAAATGAACAGACAGGTGTGGAAGGCATTGATATAGATATTAATATTCCTTCATCAAGTAATAATTATGAATTTAACAATAAATATAAGCCAAAAAATAAATATAAACCCAAAAGAGATATTTGGAACAAGGTATTAGGAACTATATTTTCTTTATTCTTATCCTTTATCTCATTACTTATATGTGCTTTAAGCATAGAAAATGCCTTCATAGGTTCATTAAGTACAGTTGTAGGTATTCTATTATCATTTAAGGTAGGATTTTCATTATCTGATGTAGTATCCAAATTTAATAATAAATACAAATAATTTAAGGAGGAACACAAATGAAAAAAAAGAAGGTTATTTATGAACGCTTATATTTTAAAGTTCCGAAAAAATTAATTGAATTAAGATTTGAACAAAATGGTTAAAAGCCTTAAGGCATTTAATAATATAATTATAAAAGGGGATGTTAGTATGAGCGAACAAGTAATTAAAAAGAAAAGGAGTAAGTTAGCATTAATTTCATGGGTACTTACACTAATGTATCTAATCTACTTGATAGGACATTTTGGTGGAGGTATAGGTAGCACTACAGGTGCTGAGCAAGCAGGAGCTGCTATAGCTACAGCATTAGTATTCCCTCACATGCTATGTGTAGGAATTGGATTAATCTTTAATATACTAGGATATTTTCTAAACAAAAGAGGATTTATTTTGACAGGTGCAATTCTTTACAGTGTATCAATTTTACTTTTTATGTTATATTTTATGTTTATTATAGTACAAATGATTTTATCATATATAGCTTTTGCAAAAATGAAAAAAGAATAAAATTAGCCTAAAAGAAAATTCCCCATAGTGTTAATAGTGCTATGGGGAGAAAACTTAACAACAATGGTGTGCCAGATAGAAGATATAAAAGCAACATACAACTACATATTTGCATATATGGAGAAATCTATATTTATTCTAATTTGAGATTAAATATAATACTACAAGGAGGAATACTAATGAAAAAAAGAAGAATCACATCATTAATGTTAGCTGCTACAATAGCACTAACACCTGCTACTACTTTAGGACATCCAGGTAAGACAGACTCAAATGGCGGGCATAAGGATAATAAAAATAAAAGTGGTTTAGGTAGTTATCACTATCATTGTGGAGGTAATCCTGCTCATTTACATAGTGATGGTGTTTGTCCTTATAGTAGTAGTTCTGCTAAATCTAGTACAAGCAGTACAAAGAAATCTTCTACGTCTACAGCTGATAAAAAGGCAGAGATTAAAAAAATCCAAGAGAAGCTTAATGAACTAGGATATGACTGTGGAAAGGCTGATGGCATAGCTGGAGAAAAAACTAAAGAAGCTATAAAAGCATTTCAAAAAGATAATGGTCTTACTGCAGATAGAATTGCAGGGACTAAGACTAAAGAGACGTTGGGAATATAGTCGTGCAAGTAGTGTGATACCTATAAATATTAAAATAAATTGAGTTTAAATTTAGAGATTTGAGTCTTTTTAGACTTTATGGTAGAACTAACATTCAACATAATTCGACAAAATGTTACATTTGTAAAGGAATGATTACATAACATGATGATAAAAACAACCAATAATCTTTAATTAATTTCAAAGAATTTCAACTTTTAAATGAAGGAAATATTAAGTCATTAATTGAGTCTGCTTATGAAGAAATAGGAACTAGCAATGATACTAGTAATGAAAACTAGAGTTAATATTATTAAATTAAATATAAAAGGAGGATTATAAAATGGTTAGGATGAAAGTAAGTGGAAACATAGTCGATGAACTATCTGAAAAAATACCTACTTATTTAGTTGCAATTAATGAACTCATTAAAAATTCTTTTGATGCTAGAGCAAATAATGTTAAAATAACATTTGATTCTCAAAAAAAGACTTTATCCATATTAGATGATGGGTATGGGATGAATAAGAGCGATATAGAAACTCTATTACATATTTCAAAAAGTAATAAAGAGTACGCGAAATTAGTTAATGGAAGATATATACAAGGTTCTAAAGGTTTAGGATTTCTATCAGTTTTTAAGTTTGGCGAATCTGTTACTTGGAAAACTAGCACCAATAATTCTAATAAAGGCTGTGAATTTAGAATTAATTATAGCGATATCATTGAATCAGAAAATATTGAAGACATTGATATACCGATTTTAGAAAAAGAAGGTGTATCACGAGGAACACTTATAGATATATGTATGGATGAAGAAAATGTTTTACTTTTTAAAGAAGAATTAGATAAATCACAGACGATAGCTAGATTGCTACATAGTTTTGACGTAGATAAGTTTAATGATAATTTTAATATTGAGTTAGAAATAGATAATGAAAAATATTGTACTAACAAATCTTCAAACTTTCATTCTATACTACCCGAAAGACAGCTTTTTAACGTGAAATATAAATCTGATAATTCTAAAGTCGTATTCTACCATAATAACGTCAAAGCTATGGAATATGATTTTACTTTTCCATATGATGATTTTAAAATTGACTTAGATTTGATTATATTCTCTTTAAAATCACATGATAAAAAGAAGATTAACAGTCTTTTTTATGATAATAGAAACGAACTAACTCCTTTAGTTTATATAAATACTAACTTATTCAATAATTATACTTTATTTGATACAAATGTAATGCAAAAAGTTAAATATGCCTCTATTATGAATCAAATAATTGGCAATATCAATATTTATTCAAACAATCAAGATTTAGATTTCAACTCTGATAGAACACAATTTGTCCAAAATAAACTTACGACTAATATTACTAAATTCATCGAAGAAATCAATATATTTATACAAGAAAAGGCATCAGAATATAAAAAAGATTTAATCACTCTTGATATATTAACAAAAACTAACTTATCTAACTCGAATATTGATTTTTCAAAAGAAAAACTAAGAGAATTAATTAAAAGTAATTTTAAATTCCGGGATGATGTAGATATCAGTATAGATGGAAATAAAATTGAATACTCAATTTTTGGAAGAAAGATTTGTGCATATATAAGCAATTCTACTTCTACAAATGATGGACAAGACAAAGATAGCGACACAAACCCTAGCAATCCAACAGACGATGATGAAAATGATGATAAAGATGATACTTACCTACCAGCAATAATTGAATTAGTAACTAAACATAAAAAAATATCAATACCAACTAAACAAATTAATTTATATGGTTATATTAAATATGCAAAAGATAGTAAAAATCTAGATATTGATAATAAGGAAATATCTATGAAAGTTGATGATAAAGAGTGTATAACTGGCATACTAAAGTCAATTACTAAACCATCTAGTATAACAATTACTTATTCTTATCTAGATCCTCATACAGGACCAACTTGTAATAATTTAACACTAGAATTTTATGAACCTAAAAGTGACGTTTTAGGGTCTAATACAGAAAAAGAATTAATAACTATCCCAACTATTAATTCTTATACAATAGATTATAATTCTCATGTCAGTAATTTAATCAATCAAATTAATAGTTTAAATCTAGATGAGTATGAAGAAATGATTTCTTGCTCTATTAGAGCTGTTTTTGAAATAAGTGTAGATTCTCTGATGAAAACTGAAAAATTTAACAACTTGTTTTTAAACATTAAGAAATTAGAAGATAGAGTTTATAAAATTATAGAATATATTGGTAGTAATAACAATCTAAAAACTAAGATATCAATTAATGCTAAAATAGATTTTGATAGTTTAAAAAACATCTTAGATAAAGATGCATATAAGTCAATAATCGCAGAAGCACATTTAGGAGCTCACAAATCAACTACCTATATTTCCAAGAATGATATTGAAGAATTAGCTAAAAAGGCAGGAACATTTGTAGTTTTCATCAATGAAATGTTGAAATCATAAAGATTTCCTGGTAATCATATCTAATTTTTTATATAATATAACCAGGAGATGATTTTATGATAGCAAATATTTCATATAAAAACTATAAAAAAAGTAGCGATATTCATGGTACAGCATTATACCCTGCAGTAATGGTTGCTCCGATGCAAAAAGAAATTTTAAGAAAATTAATAGAACCAAATAAAACCATAAACATTTTTGATCCTTTTCATGGTTCTGGAACTTCACTATACGAAAGTATTGAAATATCTAAAGATGTTCAATTATTTGGATGTGATATAAACCCTTTAGCAAACCTTATAACTAAAGTTAAACTTCAAGGTATAACAGAAAATATACTTACAGATATTGATACTTTAGAGGACCTTATTTTAGATGATAATACTTCTAATAATAATCATAGTTTCAATAATATAAATAAATGGTTTAGGCAAGACATAATAGAAAGTCTGAGCATCATACGTAGGTCTATTATGCAAATTGATGACTCTAAAAACAGACTATATTTTTGGTATATCATGTCTGACATAATTAGAAAATATAGTAATACTAGGAGTTCTACTTATAAGTTACACATAAAACCTTTGTTTTCTATTGCAAACATTCAGAATAATGTAATCTCTGATTATTTAGACTCTGTAAAAAGAAATATCAGTATGTTTGGATGTTCTTATGATAACTTTAAATTATATAAATCTGATATATTAGATAAAATTGAAGATTTTGAGGATAATTCTTTTGATATATCCATTACTTCCCCACCTTATGGTGATAATGCTACAACAGTGCCTTATGGACAATTTTCAATGCTCCCACTACATTGGATTGACAGTAAGGACTTAGAGCTTGAAGGTTGGGAACTTGACAATTATTCAAAAATTGATAACGCAAGCTTAGGTGGAAAAAAAAGAATAGCTAATTTTAATAAATTTGAATTAGATTTATTAAAACCGTATTTAGAGCAAATTTCACATTCTAAAAAACAAAAGGTTATAAATTTTTTTGATGATTATTTTTATTTTCTTAAAGAATTATGCAGAGTCACTAATGAATATATTGTAATGACTCTAGGCAATAGAACCGTAGATGGAATAACTATAAATCTTACAGACATTACTAAAAAATATATTGAAAATGAGAGATTTGCCAATATAGATTATGGTCAAAGACAGATTCCTAATAAAAGAATTCCATCTAAAACATCTAAAGTTAATAAAAAACCTGTGAAATCTATAACTCATGAATATGTCATTATACATAAAAGAGAAAAATAAAAACCTATTAAAATAGGTTTTTATTATGTCTATATTTGTCTTTATCCATATCTGTATTTATATATAATTAAGTTTACTATGACAAATTCTATAATGAATATTAAAGAATCCCTACTAAAAAAAGAAGGTGAATTTATGACTAAAAACATCGTATCGGATGACTACTTAATGTACCTAAGAAAATCAAGAAAAGACATGGAAGCGGAGCTTAATGGTGAAGGTGAAACTTTAAAGAGGCATGAGAAAATTCTTACTGAGTTATCCAACAAGATGGGAATATATATTCCAGAAGAAAATATATTTAGAGAAGTTGTATCTGGTGAGACTATTGCTTCAAGGCCAGAGATGCAGAAGGTCCTTTCATTAGTTGAAAGTGGGACTAAAAAAGGTGTGTTTGTAATGGAAGTGGAACGTTTGGCTCGTGGTGATACTATAGACCAGGGTATTGTTGCCCAGACCTTTAAATACTCTAATACCAAAATCATTACTCCTATGAAAATATATGATCCTTCTAATGAATTTGATGAGGAATACTTTGAGTTTGGTTTGTTTATGTCTAGGAGAGAGTACAAGACCACCAACAGGCGTTTACAACGTGGAAGGAAACAATCTATAGCAGAGGGGAAGTATGTCCACTCTGTAGCTCCCTATGGCTATAGGAGAGTTAAATTGCAACATGAAAAAGGATATACATTGGATATAATACCTCAAGAATCTAAAATAGTTAAATTAATATATGAATGGTACACAAAGGGCCAATTACGAGAAAACGGAGCATATGAAAGAATTGGCATATCAATTATAGCTAATAACTTGAATAAAATGAAAACACCCACTAGAAAAGGTGGATACTGGACTACTTCCACTATTAGAGGAATTTTAAGTAACCCAATTTATATTGGAATGATTAAAGATGGTTTTAGACCACAGGTTAAAAAAGTTGTTGATGGCGAGATAGTCATAGAGCGACCTAGGGCAAAGAAAGATGATATTACTTTAATACGAGGGCTGCATCCTCCCATTATTGAAAATCATACTTTTGATTTAGCCCAAGAATATCTTTCAGAAAATCCAGCACTACCAGTACCGGCTAGATATAAAATAATGAACCCCCTCGCAGGAATAGTTGTATGTAAAATGTGTAATAGAAAAATGAAGAGAAGGCCATATAATGGAGATTATCCTGATACTTTGATGTGTGATGGACCAACTTGCACTAATGTAAGCTCACATCTTTATTTAGTAGAACAAAGGTTATTAGATGCTTTAGATTTATGGCTTAAAGAACATAAATTAAAATATAAAAAACAAAAAAAGAAAAATAATAATAATCTAGAGAACGAAATACTAAATAAAACTATACAAGACTTAGATAGTAAATTAGAAACTCTTAATAATCAATTGAATAGTATGTATGATTTATTAGAGCAAGGTGTATATTCTACTGAAGTATTTATGAAGAGATCCAAACTAGTATCTACAAAAATAGGCTCTCTAAAAAAAGATAGGAATAATTTATTAAAGAAAATAAACCTACAAGAAGATAAGGAATTACATGAGGAAATATTAATTCCTAAAATAGAAAATATTATTAAATCTTATTGGACACTAAACGAACCTGCGGATAAAAATAAACTATTAAAAGAAGTAATAGAAAAAGCTCTCTATTGTAAAACTGCAAGTGGAAGATGGCATAATCAACCTGATGATTTTGAACTAGAGATCTACCTGAAATTATCCAGGTAGTTTTCTTTTATCATTGATAACATAATGGTACGTATTCTTCTGTGCCTATATCAGTTAATATTGCCTTACCTTCATTAGTAGGCATAGTCCATCTTTGTGTTAAATATCTTATTCCTGCTGATAATTCTCCGTCTGCTCCACCAAATTGTTCTATTATCATAGCAGCTAATGTAGGATTAGTTGTATCTACCCTTACTGGGTATTGTAATTTTTTTTCATAAAACCACATATTGATCCCCCTTTAAAAATTAGTAAAGTTTATTTCCCAAGGCCAAGGTCCATCAATATAGCCCCAAGGATATCTACTCATATCTCTATTTGTTAGAGGACCATATCTTACCTGATACATATTTTTTAATTCAGTATATCTTTGAGAAGCATTATTATGCAGCCTCAAAGCTCTTTCATCGTTTGGATGAGTATCTAAATATAAAGATGTCTCATCTAGAACAAAAGACACTTCCATTATTTCTACTAACAAATCCATTTGTGCCCTATTCACATCCATGGTATCTTCCTCCTCTTTCCCTATCTCCCATTCCTGTTGTAAAATTAGGTTTAATTAATTCTGGGAATAGAGTGCCAACTTTTAATGCTTCTCTTGGACTTAATACTTCATTCATAATTTGCATAGGAACACAAGCAGTTGCTAATTGACAATTGCAAGGTATCTTATTATACTCTCTATCCATTTTTTTCCCCCCTAAAAAGTTTGTACAGTATATATTACGTAAAAAGAATTAAATAGTTACAAGTAAAACCTTTATAATTTGATTTATTAAATAAAAAATAATCCCTTTAAAGGGATTATTTCTCTGGAAATACTTTAACCAAGATTCTTATAACAAAATAAAATAATATCAGTACAAAAAATGTAGTACCCATTCCATAGATTAATAGTTTCAATAATATATTGTCCATACTATTCCTCCTAAGATAACAATATCAATACAATACTACCTGCTATAATTGAACCTATTTGTCCAGCCACATTGGCTGATACTGCTTGCATTAAAACGAAGTTCATAGGATCTTCTTCTTTAGCTAGCTTTTGTATTACTCTAGCAGACATTGGGAATGCAGAAATACCAGCAGCTCCAACCATAGGGTTGTACTTTTTCTTCACAAATAAGTTTAAAAACTTAGCAAATAATACTCCGCCTGCTGTATCAAATATAAATGCAACTAATCCAAGTCCCATTATTTTTAAAGTATCAACATTAAGAAACGCATCTGCTGTCATGGTGGAACCAATAGTTATACCTAGTAGTAAAGTGACTAAATTAGCTAATTCATTTTGGGCTGATTGTGATAATCTCTCTAATACACCAGATTCTCTAATAAGATTTCCAAACATTAAAAATCCTATTAAAGTAACAGATATAGGTGCTATAATACCTGATATTACAGTAACTGCTATTGGAAATATTATCTTTACAGTTTTAGAAATTTTAACTTCTTTATATTCCATCCTTATTTTTCTTTCTTCTTTAGTAGTTAAAATCTTTATAACTACTGGTTGAATCATAGGTACTAAGGACATATAGGAATATGCTGCTACAGAAATTGGTCCGAGCAAATGTTTAGCAAACCTTGTAGCCACAAATATAGATGTTGGTCCATCTGCCGCTCCTATAATACCTATGGATGCTGCTTCTTTAATGTCAAAACCTAATTTATTTGCAAATATTATAGTCATAAAAATTCCAAATTGTGCAGCTGCACCAAAAAATAGCATAGATGGCATCTGAAGTAACGGTGAAAAATCGATCATTGCTCCTACTGCTATAAAAATTAAAGCCGGAAATAATTCATTTAAAATCCCTGCATTTTTAAGTATTCCTAAAATTCCTTCATCACTGGCTATTCCTGGGATACCTGCAACAACAGGCAAGTTTGTAAGTATTGCTCCAAATCCTATTGGCAATAACAACATTGGTTCATAATCCTTTTTAATTGCCAAATAAATAAGTACACCACCAACCATAAACATCAGCACCTGATTAAATTGAAGACTTTTAATGCCTACTAATAATTCTTCCAAGTTTATTCCTCCTATTCTATATATCTAAGCAGCTCATTATATCATATATTTACAAAACTTTAAATCATAAAAACACCTCCTAAAATTCAGTTTTGAATTTTAGGAGGTATTTCATTTATGTGAAAGAGAGAAAGTTTTTTTAAATTTTGATGTTTATGGTAAAACTGGAAAACAGCTTCAATACTGGTTAATACTACATGATTATTAAATTATTTTCTACACATAATACTACTACACCAAAGTTTTACAAAATTAATTATTTGAAAGGAGAAATACAAAATGACTACAAATACTAACAACAGTAACAAAATTCTTGTTCCAGAAGCACGTCAAGCTCTTAACCAAATGAAATTAGAAATAGCTTCTGAATTAGGTATGGCAAACTATGATTCAATGGATAAAGGTAACTTACCATCAAGACAAAATGGTTATGTTGGTGGATATATGACTAAGAACTTAGTTAGAATGGCTCAACAAAACATGGGTGGAACTACAAAATAGTTTAATAGCCATAATAAAAAAAAGATAGACTTAAGTCTATCTTTTTTTATTTATATTATCTTGCTCCTAACTCCTTATCTAATAGATATAATCCATGGAAGCTATCCTTAATTCCCTCTAGTTTAAATATTATATCTTTCATACTGTTTTCTTCTTCTAATTGTTCTTCAACAAACCATTGTAAAAATTGGATAGTTGGATATGACTTCTCTTCTTCTGCCATTTCTACCAATTCATTTATTTTAGTAGTAACTAATTTCTCATGTCCAAGTGCTGCCTCAAATACTTCTAAGAATGAGTTGTAATCGTTTTGAGGTTGATCCATAGCTTGAGTTCTTACTCTTCCATCCATATCATAGATAAAGTCATAGAATTTCATAGCGTGCTCATACTCTTCTTTAGCTTGCTCTATTAAAAAATGGGCAAATCCATTCATATTTTTATCAGAGCAGTATGAAGCCATTCCCATATAATAATACCCAGATAATAATTCAAAATTAAATTGATCATTAAGTGCATTTAATAATTTTTCTGATGCCATAATATATACCCCCATTGTTTATAATTTTTATTCATTTATTTCTTCTCTATCACATAATACCCTAATTCTATTAGATTAATCATAATTTATTATTCCATTATAAGAATACCTAATGAATTATATATCCTTTGGTTTATCCTATCAGTTAATTCAATATTATTTTCCTTTAAATATCTAATTAAAGATGATTTCATATTTTCGCCATAAATCCCATCTAACTCTTGTTCATAATATCCCTTTTGGGCTAATCTTTTTTGTACTTCTAATACATCAGATCCCCTATCTCCAGGCTTTAACTCTCTAAATCCTTGACCTAACGGTCCATATAGTCCATTAGTTATTACAACTATGGTATTTTGATTGACCATAGAATAAAGTTCCTCTACATCTCTGTTTCTCATACGGATACATCCAGCAGATAAATTACCACCTATTGATCCTGGTTTATTAGTTCCATGAATACCATATTTACCCCAAGGTACATTAAGTCCCATCCACCTAGTTCCAAAACCTTCTCCCCATTGTCCCTTCTCTATAACTTTAAATGTCCCTAAGGGAGTAGGTGAACTTGGTTTTCCTGTTGCTATGGGATATGTTTTTACTATATTTTCATTTTCTCTATCTACTAGTTTTAGTTGTTTTGTATCAACTTCGATTAATATAGTATATTTTTGTTCCTTATTTTTAAGATAAACATTTTCTGAATTAATTTTTTTCATAAATGAATATCTATGTATATAGTTTCCTAAAATTAAAAAAACAATAACTAATAATGTTATTAGAATAAACATTTTTGCCTTTTTATTCACCACCATCCCTCCCTATACATTAATATGCAACTATTTTATAAATTAAGCTTATTATAAGAACTTAATTTATAAAATAGTTGCATATATAAGAGGATCTATTTAAATCTAATAGTTATACTTTTAAATCCCATTCCTTCCAGCAGTGACTTTATGATTTCGCTGCCATTTTTTTCTGCATCATTTAAAAGGCCTTTCTCTACTACTTCCTTTTCCATTTTATCTTTTTCTTCTATTAATACTACATAAAGGTCTTTGAAGCTTAATTTGTTAAATATGGATTCCTTCTCATCAAAAAAATAAACCTCTTCTTCAGGGATTACATTTTCAAAGATTTCTGCATTGTCCATTATTATTTCTATTGTTTCTTTATCTTTCACTTTTACTTCCATTGTATCTAGACTTATTCCAGCTTTAATATATCCACTATATTTTAGAATAAATCTTTTATTAGTAAATGGAAGATTTACTCCACTTACTTGCATTTTATTTTCATATTCTACTACATTTGTATAATTATATTTTACCGTGGATAACTCTACTAATCTAGTAACCTTTTCCTCCACTGTATTAGATAACATCTTAGTTTTTCTTTGTACAGAAATTTTAGCATATCCAATGGAACCTAGAATAAGTATTACTATAATAGCGATTAAGAGTAATTTTCCTTTGATTCCTTCAAAATATTTCATCTGTTCACCCCTTTTAGCTGTTTTATAAATCTGGATTATAGTATTGGTAAATGCTATATATTGAAATATTTTCATTACATAGAAGTTTAACTATAATAGGGATCTGTTGTGTAGCAATATTTAATTCAATTCCATTATATTTTAAAACTATATCGTTTAAATCTACTTCGCCCAAATTATGTATAATATCTATAATCTTATTTTCTATTATAACATTATTTGTATCACCTAATAAGAAAAATATTTTTCTCCTTTCCTCCGTATAGTCTTGAGGATTTAATCTGCTAATTAACATGATTTTGTTCATTTGAAAGGCTCCTTTTTAATTTTATGAGATTTTTCTTCTCAAAGTTTACAATATCCTTTATGTTATTACCCAATATTTTTTAAACAAAACTTATTTATAACTATTATTTTATCATTAATTATATTTATACTAGTTTATATATTACTACAAAAAATATATAGAACTATACCCCGCTGGTACAGTTCTAAAATTATTAAAGTACTAATTACTTATATTTAGTAACATCTATATTCTGTAGGTAAGTATTCTAAAGTTTCATAGGTACATCCGTTAGAACACTTTTTAACTTCTCTACGTGCATATACTTTAGTTGCATGATTTCCACTTTGTCTAATGCAATGGTAACACCTGCTGCCAGCTATATCAGTTCTGCCATATATTTTTTCAATTCCTTCATAAATACTACCATAACAATATTCACAATCTTCTCCAGTATCATTTTTTGATTCAAAGCTTTTTAATTCACTATTGGAATTTTCCATTGGAGCTCTAATCGGAGTTTTTACATTAGATGACTTTGCATCAGAACCAATACTAAAAATAAAAATAATTGATACAACAACTACCAAACTTCTAGTTATTTTTTTCCTATCAAATAACATTCTAATCACCCCTTTCAATTGATATATTTATAACTACATGTAAATTATACCAGTATCACATAAATTGTCCAAGTATGAATTTACAAATTTTCACTTTAATTTGAATTATCTTACATTTTCTGACTAATTTTCTGACTATATAAACTTAAATTATTATACTCCTTATTCAAAATAATAGTTATCCCTATTTATGTTATAAGATTAGTCCGTATATGATATAATTATTAACTAAATAATCTTTCTATTATTAAGAATACTAGTATTTAGAAAGGAGTTCATAATGGAGAAATATTTAGATAGTTTGAGTAAATCTATACTTTTTAAAAATGTAGAAAGGGACAAAATAAAGAATTTAATTTCTTCTGTACCCTATAGTATAAATGATTATAGAAAAGATGATATAATCGCAATTGAAGATGATGATTGTAATAGTTTAGGTATAATAATTAGTGGTACAGTGGAAATTCAGAAACCTTTTCCTTCTGGGAAAGTTGTTACCATAAGTAGTTTTCAATCTGGTAATGTCTTTGGTGAAGCCCTAGTATTTTCAGGTGCTCATAAATATCCTGCCACCATAGTTTCTTCTAGTAATTCGAAGATAATGTATATATCTAAAGATGATATAATTACACTAATGACTAAGGATGACAAAGTGCTGAATAATTTTGTATCAGTTTTATCTAATCGAATACTGATGTTAAACAATAGAATTACAAATCTTTCCTATGATAGCGTCAGAAAGAAAATAGCAAATATTATTTTAATGGAATATGAAAGACAAAATAGTAAATTATTGATGCTCCCATTTTGTAGAAGGAAAATGGCTGAGTTATTAAATGTACCAAGGCCATCTTTGTCTAGGGAATTAATGAAAATGAAAGCAGATGGAATAATCGACTATCATAAAGACAAATTGCAAATTATTGATTTAGAGTTACTTGAAGAATCTTTATTAAAATAAGTTTTAAATATAATTTCCATTTTGTGGATAGAGAATATCTATGGTTATAATTAAGCCATAGATATTTTCTATTTTTCTATTTAAAGCTATTTGTATATAATTTAACTATGCTTGATAGTTATTTTTCAAAGGAGGTTTGTAAAATGAGTGGTAAACGTAAAATGTTTATCTACGGTGGTATTGTGGGACTTGTCGGTGCTATTTTAATGAAGCTAGGAAATCCTGGGAATATGGGTATCTGTATTGCTTGCTTCTGGAGAGATATTGCAGGTGCACTGGGCCTACATCGTGCTGAGGTAGTTCAGTACATAAGACCTGAAATTATAGGAATAATCTTTGGTTCTTTTATTATTGCTTATATGACAGGAGATTTTAAGGTTAAGGGTGGTTCTTCACCATTAATAAGGTTTGTTTTAGGGTTCTTTTTAATGATAGGGGCTCTTGTATTTTTAGGATGTCCTCTTCGTATGATTTTGCGTTTAGCAAATGGAGATTTAAATGCTTTAGTAGGTTTGGGAGGATATGTAGCAGGAATATTTATTGGAGTTCAATTTCTTAAAAAGGGATATACTCTTGGCAAAAGTATAGACCAACCAAAAGTTGCTGGATTTATTTATCCAATTATAGCTATTATTTTACTTATTTTCTTAGTTATAAGACCTGCATTTATCTTATTTAGTAGTGAAGGTCCTGGCTCTATGGCTGCACCCATTGTCATAGCTTTAATATTGGGTGCGGTGGTTGGTATGGCCCTTCAAAGAAGTAGGGTTTGTACTGCCGGCGGATTTAGAGATTTAATATTAATTAAAGACTCTTATTTTCTATGGGGATTAATTGGAATATTCGTATTTGCTTTAGCTGGAAATCTTGTTTTAAATTTTGATAAATTCCACTTAGGATTTATGGATCAACCAGTAGCCCATACTAATCATCTTTGGAATTTCTTAGGCATGGTCCTTGTAGGCCTTTGTTCTGTCTTACTTGGCGGATGTCCTATTAGACAGACCATTTTAGCTAGTCAAGGAGATACTGATGCTGGAGTTACAGTTCTAGGCCTTATAGCTGGTGCTGCTTTTGCTCATAATTTTGGGTTAGCTTCCAGTGCCAGTGGTGCTACAGCTAATGGTAAAATAGCTGTCATAATGGGTATACTATTTATTTTAATTATAGCCTATGGAGTTATAATAGATACTAAAAAATCTAATTCTCAATCTAAGGAGGTTAAGATAAATGGCTAATATTATTGATGCTAGAGGTAGATCTTGTCCTGAACCTGTAATTATGATTAAAAATCAAATTGATTCTGACCCCAATATATCATTGGAAGTCTTGGTGGATACTCATGTTGCTGTTGAAAATATTACTAGATTTGTTACTGGAAAAGGGTATAATGTGAACGTAGAAGAAAACAATGGAGAATTTAAATTAAATATTAAAAAATAGGTGAGTTAATGGAAGACTTTTACTGTGTAGTTACATTTCATGTTACCCAACACGCATTAATCTTTGAAAACTTTATGAAAGAAAGTAATATAGATGTAAAATTAATGCCTGTGCCAAGACAAGTTAGTTCTAGCTGTGGAACTGCTGCTAAAATTCCCTGTGAACTAGAACGAGATATAAAACTATTATGTACTAAAAGAGACATACCCATAGATGATTTTCATCATATAATAAATCAAAAAGGAAAATCTTGGTTCTCTAAATATATAAATAGATAATCTTCAAAGAGCTGTTTTAGAGTACTTAAATATATTACTTTTAAGCAGCTCTTTTTATTTAAATTTTTTATTTAAATTTTTTAAAAAGATACTTGATTTTTCTAAATTTTCGTATATAATGGTATTATTGGCAAATATAAGAAAGGAGGTCGTGAAGATGATCAGATTTAATTATTTAGGTAAAGCAAATGAAAATTTTATAAAAGTTTTAGCACGACCTATTAATAAGTTTTAGTATTTTATTGTAGAAACTATTTACCATAGGTGTGTTAGCCTATGGTTTTTTTATACCTTTTTATATTGAGATTATGCCGTCTTAATCTGTCTATAATTAACCATAGGATTATACCTATGGTTTTTTTTATTAAGGAGGGAAAAAATGAAAAACTTAAAAAAACTATTAAACTTCATGGAAGGGTATAAAGTCATTTATTTATTTGGAATGTTGTCAATTCTTATATCTCAAGTGCTCACTACTGTTACCCCTCTAATCCTAAGTACTACAGTTGATAGCGTAATAGGAGAAGCTCCCATTACCTCCCCTGTTATTCAAAGTATTGTAGATTTATTAGGTGGAAAAGAAATAATTAAAAATCGGTTATGGATTATTGGACTTATTCTTATTTTTGTTGCTGTATTAAGGGGTATATTCTTATACTTAAAAAATACTTTAGCTAGTAAGGCTGCGGAAAATGCAACTAAGAAAATTAGAGATAGGCTATATGATCATATTCAAAGATTACCTTACGAATTTCATGTTAAAAGTGAAACTGGAGAACTTATACAAAAATGTACATCTGATGTAGATACCATAAGAAGATTTTTGGCTATTCAACTTGTAGAAGTAGCTGGCTCTGTATTTATGCTGGTATTTATACTTTATGTAATGTTAAAGCTTAACATTAAGTTGACCATAGTATCTATTTTAGTATTACCTATTACATTTTTATTTTCCTTCATATTCTTTACGAAGGTTAAAAAGAACTTTGAAGCTTCTGATGAAGCTGAAGCTAGAATGACTACTACTTTACAAGAAAATTTAACAGGAGTTAGAGTCGTTAAAGCATTTTCTAGACAACAATTTGAAGTAGATAAATTTGATGAAAAGAACTTAGATTATAAAAACTTAACTTATAAACTCATTAAAAATCTATCTTTATATTGGGCTCTATCAGATTTTCTTAGTATGACTCAAGTAGGATGTGTAATAATATTTGGTTCTTATTTAACTTATAAAGGTGAAATATCTCTAGGTATATTAATAGCCTTTACTAGTTATATCAATATGATTATATGGCCTGTTAGGCAAATGGGAAGAACTTTAACTGATATGGGTAAGGCCTTTGTATCTTTAAACAGAATTGATGAAATACTGAGGGAACCTATAGAAGTACTAGATGAAAACCATATTAAGCCTAAAGTTAAAGGTAATATTGAATTTAAAAATGTTTATTTTGAATACGAAAAAGATAAGCCTGTATTAAGAGATATTACATTTAATATAAAGTCAGGTCAAACTGTTGCTTTTATTGGACCTACAGGTTCTGGTAAATCTTCTTTAGTTCATCTACTTCCAAGATTATATGGATATAATCAAGGTTCTATAAAGATAGATGGTGTGGAGCTTAATTCCATAGATAAAGCTTGGATAAGAAAAAATGTAGGATTGGTGCTTCAAGAACCTTTCCTCTATGCTAAAACTATTAAAGAAAATATAAGGCTTGCCAATCCTTCATTAAAAGATTCAATGGTATTTGATGCTGCTAAAATTGCTTCTATCCACGAAGATATAAATTCCTTTGAATCAGGTTATGAAACATTAGTTGGAGAACGTGGTGTTTCTTTGTCTGGTGGTCAAAAACAAAGAATGGCCATTGCTAGAACCATAATAAACAATTCGCCTATTGTTATTTTTGATGATTCTCTTTCTGCTGTGGATACAGAAACTGATATATCTATTAGAAAAGCATTAAAGGAAAGAAAAAACAAGGCCACGACCTTTATTATATCCCATAGGATTTCAACTGTATCTGA
This sequence comes from Tissierella sp. MB52-C2, assembly GCF_030931715.1. Classification (NCBI taxonomy): domain Bacteria; kingdom Bacillati; phylum Bacillota; class Tissierellia; order Tissierellales; family Tissierellaceae; genus Tissierella; species Tissierella sp. MB52-C2. The sequence continues at coordinate 567,920 of NZ_CP133261.1, read as the reverse complement.
AGCTGATTTAATCCTTGTAATAGATAAGGGAAAAATTATTCAAAGTGGTACTCACAATAGTTTAATTAATGAAGAAGGACTATATAAGAGAGTATATAGTATACAAAATTCTTTAGATGACGAAGTAATAAATCTTTAGGAGGTGTTAATTTGGAACAAGAAAACTTAAATTATGATAAAATCCAGATTGGTGTATGGAAAAATTTCTTTAAATATTTAAAACCCTATAAAAAGCAATTTGCCATACTTACTTTAATGATGATAGTTCTAGGAGTACTAGACTCCATCTTCCCACTTTTAACTAAATATGCCATAGATACTTTTGTTGAAAATAGTACTATAACTGGTATAAAGACATTTAGTATTATATATTTGTTAGCAGTAATAGCCTTGGCTCTTACAGTTTATCTATTTATCTCTAAGGCAGGAAAACTGGAGATGGAAATGGCATACGATATAAGAAAACTAGGTTTTGAAAAACTTCAGCTTCTTCCATTATCCTACTATGATGATAAGGCAGTTGGCTGGATAATGTCTAGAATGACATCTGACATTTCCAGATTATCTGAGACCATATCTTGGTCCTTAGTAGACTTGGCTTGGGGATTTTCTATGATGTTTGCTGTTACCATTGCCATGATTAAATTAAATCTGAAACTAGCATTAATCACTTTATCTGTTATACCTCTTATAGCTATAGTTAGTTTTTATTTTCAGAAGAAAATTTTACAAGCTCAAAGAGATGTACGAAAAATAAACTCTAGGATTACTGCCGCATATAACGAAGATATACAGGGTGCTAAAACTACAAAGACTTTAGTTAGAGAAGATATAAACTTAGAAGAATTTCAGGATATAACCACTTCTATGAGAGATAGATCAATACAGGCTACTATAATTTCTTCTGTTTACCTACCTATAGTTCTTACTTTAGGTAGCGTGGGTACTGCTTTGGCTCTATCCTATGGAGGTAAATCTGTTATGCTAAATGCTATATCCTATGGAACTCTATTTGCATTTATTTCTTACACTACTCAGTTTTTTGAGCCTGTTCGCCAAATAGCCGTAATATTTGCTGAATTACAAGCAGCTCAAGCTTCTGCCGAAAGAGTGTTTTCTCTTCTTAATGAAGTTCCTGAAATAATCGATAGAAATGATGTAGTGGAAAAATATGGTGACCTTTTAGATCCAAAGAAAGATACTTGGCCTGATATTAAGGGATCAATAGAATTTAAAAATGTATCATTCTCCTATAAAAATGGTGAAACTGTACTTCAAGACTTCAACCTAAAGGTTAACCCTGGTGAAACCATAGCCTTAGTTGGAGAAACTGGTTCTGGAAAGTCAACTATAGTAAATCTATTCTGTAGATTTTATGAACCTACTTCTGGGGAAATTTTAATAGACGGTATAGATTATAAGGATATGCCTCAAAACTGGATACATGAAAATCTTGGATATGTGCTACAGTCTCCTCATCTATTTAGTGGTACAATAAAAGATAATATTAGATATGGAAACTTAGATGCTAATGATGAGGAAATTATTCAAGCTAGTAAATTAGTAGATGCCCATGATTTTATAATGGAGACTGAAAAAGCATATGAAATGCAAGTCGGTGAAGGTGGTGGATTACTTTCTACTGGTCAGAAACAGCTTATATCCTTTGCAAGAGCAGTAGTCAGAAATCCAAGACTATTTGTACTAGATGAAGCAACTTCTTCTATAGATACTGAAACTGAAAAAATCATTCAAGATGCTATTAGCAAAGTATTAGATGGAAGGACTTCCTTTGTTATAGCCCATAGATTATCTACCATAAAAAACGCAGATAGAATTTTAGTTATAAGAGATGGTAGAATAGAAGAATCAGGAAACCATAAAGAATTGATTAAGAAGAAAGGTTATTATTATAATCTATATACTAATCAATTTATTGAAGAAAAAAGTATGGATGTATTAGGTTAATATAAAATGAAGTATCTAGTTTATTCTAGATACTTCATTTATTATACTTTTAGCCAGTTAACTCTCTTTCTATAAGTCTTTTTAATTGAAGTTTATCTTTGATATTATCTAATTCTATTACTCTTTTTACCTTGGTAGGTTTTTCTGTTAGTATTACTATCCTATGACCTAAAGCTATTGCCTCCTCTATATCATGGGTTACTATTATACATGTTTTATTTTCAATTATTCTTAATTCTTTTAAAAAATCTATTAATATTTGCTTACTATTAATGTCTAAGGATTTAAAAGGCTCGTCCATTATAAGCAAGTTTGAAGGATATGCAAATGCTCTTAATATACTTATCTTTTGCCGCATTCCACCACTTAGATCTTTAGGATAATAGTGTTTATATTCCTGTAAATTTACTAATTTTAAATATTTATCTATAGTAGTTTCTATTTGCTCTTTACTCATTTTTCCTTTCAAAACAAAATTTATATTGTCTTTTACATTCTTCCATGGAATAAGTCTATCATCTTGAAAAACAAAAGATATATCTTCTTTAAATCCTATTATTTCTCCTGAATCTTCTTTCGTTATTCCTGATAGTATATTTAAAAGAGTAGTTTTTCCACAGCCAGAATGCCCTAAAATACATGTTGTTTTATTTTTAGAAAAATCAATGCTAATATTTTCTAATACCTTTAAATCATTATAACTTTTAATTATGTTCTTAACTTCATACATAAATATTTTATCCCTTCTAATATATACTCAAATATCTTAGCGATAAGTAAAATTATTATTATCCAAGCAAAAACTCCAGAAGTGTTTAAATACATTTTCTGCAACTGAAGACTGCTTCCTATGGCATATTTAGGCTGTGATAAGACCTCTCCTGCTATTACCATCTTAAAGTTAATTCCCATTGCAGAAGAAAAAATATAGCTTAAATTTATAAAAATATTTGGTATGTAGATGTCTTTTATAATCGTTATTTTATCTACTTTATATATCCTTGCCATCTCTATAATGTTATTATCTACATTTAGTATTCCTTTCAAAACTGTTTCATATAGTATTGGAAATACCATAATAAATCCTACAAACATTGGTGCAAATTCATTATTCAGCCATATAAGAGCTAGTATAATAATCGCCATGGTTGGTACTGAAGTTAAGAAATCTATTATAGGTGTCATTAAATAATATATAATCTTATAAAGACTAGATAATATCCCAACAATAATCCCTAAAAATAATGAAACAGCAAATCCAATGACAGTTCTTATTATAGAATATCCTATAATAAGAAGAAAATTGGGTCTACTGATTATATCTATAATATTATGGAATGTACTACTTATTGTAGGAAATATTACCTCATTATCTATAATCCTTGATAGCAGTATCCATATGACTATTATTAATCCTTTTGAAATAATAGATAATCTTCTATTTTTCAAAATAAAGCTTTTCATCTGGCATTTTTCCCCCTATGAAATCTGGTGCAAAATCTAATATGGCATTGTAATAAACCTCATACTCCTCTTTACAATCCTTTATATTAAAGGTTTCCATACTATTCCATGTAATTCCTTTCTCTATTGTATCTCTATTTACACTGATTTCAAGTTCTTCTGCATATTTAGCTAGTTTGTCTTTGTTTTCTCCTGCCCATTTTCTACTTTCCTCATAAGCTTTAATAAAATTCTTTACAAACTCTAGATTATTATCTATTAAATCCCTTTTTATTATTAGACTTGCCTGGGGGAAACCATTTTCTGCACCTGTTACCTTTTCCCATTCTTTATTTAAATCAAGGACTACTTTAGCATCTTCTTTTTTCATCATTACTGTAGTAAGTAGTGGCTCAGCTAAAACTGCTAAATTACTTTTTCCACTTAAAAATACAGCACCAACTTCTGGAGCAGCATTTAAATAATTTATATTTACATCCTTATCTGGATCTATGCCATTTTCATTTAGAATATATCTGAAGACTAAATCTGGAGTAAGACCCTTTCCAAAACTATATATTTCTTTACCCTTCAATTCTTCAACACTATTTATCTTTTCTGTACTTGTTAAATAGAGTGATCCCCATACAGAAGTTCCAATAACTTCATAGGATAGCCCTTTATTAAAAGCTTGAGCTGCAAGATTTGATGGAACTATGGCTATATCTGCCTCTTCTTTCAATATTTTAGCAACTAGTAAGTCTGGGGATTTTACTAATTCATAGTTAATATCTATGTATTTATCTAAAATTGGGTTCTCCATAGCAATCTTAGAGGCTGTTAAGGCAGGTGTACCATCTTGATAAGAAAAGCTTATGGCTTTTACCTCTTTATTTATGATGGTTTCTTTAGTACACCCCATTATTACTGATGTCACAATGACTAGTACCACTAATAATCTAAAATATATTCTCATACCTTGTACCCCCTTTATAGTTTGATATTATTATATCATATGCTTTATACTATATATATCTTTTATTAAAATAAAAGGCCTCCTAAAACTTTTATATTCTAGGAAACCTTTTAAATATTTACTCATATTAAATATCTACATTATAAATATGGCTACAATTGTAGTTGCAATTAAACCAATGACCACAGGCTTAAAGTTTCTTCTTGTTAGTTCAAATGGATCTACACCACATATAGCTGCTACTGGAATAACTGCCCATGGGATGATTGTGCCACCACCAACCCATATACCTGCTACTTGACCTAATGCTGTAAGTGTGGCTACTCCCTTTCCTATGGCTGCTCCAAATAGTCTAGCTACTGAACCTGCTAAAGATATACCTGAAAATCCGGAACCATCTAATCCTGTTATAGCTCCTACAGTCGTAAGAGTTACTGCTCCTACTTCTGTATTTAAAGGAACAATGCTGGCCAATGCTATACCTAAATCATTTACTAAACCTTCTGAACCTTGAGGTAAGAGTTCTCCAATGACCTTTAGGAAACCTTCATCTCCTAAATAGAAAAAGGCAGCTATTGGAATAACTGGACCAAATATTTCAAACCCGAATTTCAATCCTTTTACTAAATGTTTTGTTATTTCCTCCAATGCCTTTCCCTTATAGGTTAAAAGTGAAACCACTACAAGTATAAATATTGCAGTACCTCCTATTAAAGCTGTAGCATCTCCACCCTGTAGATTTGCTATAAACATGATTATCACATCTACGGCAAATAATACTGGAATCACTATTGCTAAGATTTTTTTAGTTTTTATACTTAAAACTTCTCTTATATTTTCTTCATCTTCCTCTATTTTATTAATATTAGTCTTTTCTAATTTAAGCTTACCACTTTTTAAATCCTTCTTTAATAAAATAAAAGCTACGATAGTTGTAACCAATCCCATAGTAATTACTAATGGAATACTAGCTGATATCACTTCTCCTACTGCTAATCCCGCTGCATCTGCCGTAAGTTTTGGAGCACCTTGAATAATAAAATCTCCTGATAAAGCTATTCCATGACCAAATAAGTTCATAGCTACAGCTACTCCTAAGGCTGGCAATCCTGCACCTACTGCTATAGGCAACATAACTGCTCCTATTAATGCCACTGCTGGTGAAGGCCAGAAAAACCAGGATATAATCATCATAAGTATTCCTATTATCCAGTATGCCAATGTAGGGCTTTTGATTAATTTAGTAAAGGGCGAAATCATTATTTCATTTATTCCCGTATTAGTCAGTATAGTGCTCATCCCCACTATTATGGAAATAATCAGAATGGTTCCCATTAGTTCCACTATGGCATATATGAAGGAATTAAAAACACCCATTATAGATTGTGATAGTGAAGATGTTGCAATAAGCGCTAATATAAATATTCCCAAAATACAAACTAATGTAGTATCTCTCTTTTTAATCATTACACCTAATATTATCAATGTGAATAAGAGATATACATAGTGTAGAGTATTTAATTCAATAGACATAATATCCCTCCTTGCTTTTTTTGGTACTTTAGAATATGCAAGTGGGACTATGTAGGTGAAAATAAAGATTCAACCCATTATATTAATATCTAATACAAATATTTAATTAATAATTTAGTTGTATTTATTATAGACCTTACATGAGTTCTCTCATAATGATGAGAAGAATCTACTGCGGGTCCTAAAGAAGCAAAATTTACATCTTTTCCTTGATGCATACATTGAGTAGCATCAGAACTATAAAAATTATATACATCAACTACATAATCTATGTTATTTTCTTCAGCTATATCTACAAGTTTATTTCTAAATTCAAAATTATATGGGCTTTTTTTATCCTTAGCTGCAATGCTTACACTAAACTCATTGGATTCTTGCCCTTCTCCCACAATTCCTACATCTATTGCTATCATTTCCTTTGTCTTTTCTGGAATCACAGACACTCCATGACCTGCTTCTTCATAATTACTTATATAAAAATGTGTAGTATATTTAGGAGTTATAGAATTCTCTTTAAAATATCGACATATTTCTAGTAAAATAGCCACTGCTAACTTATTATCTAAGTATCTGCTTTTAATAAATCCACTTTCCGTTATTTCTGTTCTTGTGTCAAGAGCTATGAAGTCTCCCACATTAATGCCTAGCTTAAGTACATCTGCTTTTGATTTTACTATTTCATCAATTCTAACAAGCATATTAGTTTGATCTCTAGCTATATTTGCTTTTTCTTGACCATAAATATGAGTTGAAGCAATTTTAGGAACTATGGATCCTCGGATTCTCTTACCTTTTCTAGTTATTATATAGCAGTTTTCTCCCTCTATAGCAGACCAACTACCCCCACCAACTTTATTATATTTTAGCTTACCATCATTAGTTATTTCTTTAACCATAGCACCTAAAGTATCAATGTGAGCTGATAGCATCACATGTTCATCATCATTTTGTCCACCCAAAGTAGCAATTAAAGCTCCTTTTTTAGTTAGTTGAGTAGACAATCCTAGATATTCAAAGTCTTTTTGGACTTCTGTTATGGCTTCCTTTGTATAACCAGTGGGACTAGGTATATCCAAGTATTTTTTCATCTTATCTAATATCTTTTCTATATCTATATTCAACTTTATACCTCCCTTTATTTTATTTATATCTATTTAAATTATAGCAAATATACCATTAATTGCAAATTCAGAATATTTTAGGATTTAAATAAAAGTTATATCTCTCTATTCCTTAACTAAGGTAATACTCAAACAATAGAATACATATCCCATTAAATATCCACCTATTACATCTGTTGGCCAATGTACTCCAAGATAAATCCTACTTATACCCATTAGGCAAATCATGACAAAGGATATAGTATATATTAATCTTCTTTTTCCCTTATCTTTTACTTTTTTCGCCAATAAAAATGCTATTGTAGAATAAAGGCTCATAGTAACCATAGAATGTCCACTGGGGAAACTTAATCCCCCTTGTTTCACCAAAAAATATTCTATTGGTCTTGTTCTATGAAAGATTTGCTTCAATATAAAGTTTAATATATAAGAACCTAATGTAGATAATAATAATAATTTAGATATATAGTATTTCTTCTTAATTAAAGTATATGAAATAATCATTGCAGTAACTGGCAATAAGAAATTGGCAGAGCCTACAAAGGATATAAATCTCATAAATTTTAATATTCCCGGAATAGTATTGTTATGTACATATTCTATTATTTTTACATCAAAAAGAATACCTTCACTGCTGCCCTTTACCATGAAACCTAATGTAAAAAATAATATTAACATTAAGCTCAATGCAATAGCCTTATGCTTTTTGTTTGTTTGTTCTTTCATTTTTCTCTTCCTATCTTTATTGTATTTAGAAAAGAAGATAGCCTAGGCTATCTTCTTTTTCTTGGTGGTGCTATATGAATTGCTTGATTCTCTAATCCTAATGTAGCTTCAAAGAATGCCTCTGAAAGAGTTGGATGAGCATGAATTGTTCTCATTATGCTGTGAATATCTAAATCATTAGATATAGCCAATGCACCTTCATGTATTAAATCATTTGCATGAGGTCCTAGAATATGAACTCCTAGAACTTTTTTATCTTCTCCAGCAAGTATTTTAATTATCCCTTCCCCTTCTCCCAAAGATAAGGCTTTTCCATTGGCTGCAAACATAAATTTACTAGCTTTGTAAGGTATTCCTTTTTCCTTTAGTTCCTCTTCAGTATGTCCTACATGAGCTACCTCAGTCATTGTAAATACACAATTCGGGTATATATCCAAATTAATGTCTGGCGTATGACCCATTATTTTCTCCATTACATATACACCTTGAGCCGATGCTACATGAGCTAATTGTACTCCTCTATTCACATCTCCTATAGCATATATGCCCTCTATATTTGTCTCAAATTCTTGATTTACAAATATACCTTTATTATCATATTTCATTCCTAATTCATCTAGGTTTAGTCCCTCTAATACGGGCCCTCGACCTGATGCAATAAGTACTTTATCTCCTATTACTTCTATTTCTTCATCTTTTTCTTTATACTTGGCTAAAACCTTCAGCTTGTCTCCTTCTTTAGTGATCTCTTTAGCTCTTATATCTACATACGTTTCAATACCTTGTTTCTTTAGTATTGGAGTAAGTCTTCTTGAAATCTCTTTATCTGCATCCTTTAATATTCTTGATGCTAGAAGAATAACTTGAGAACCTAATTCTTGATAAATACTTGCAAACTCTAAACCTATTACTCCTCCACCTACTACAATTAATGTTTCTGGAATCTCACTCATTTCTAGAAGTTCATCAGATGTAATTACTCCATCTAAATCTACTCCCTTTGTTTCAGTCATTTGAGGTTTAGAACCTGTAGCTATTACTATGTTGTCTACAGTAACAGTCTTTTCAGTTCCATCTTTTAAATCTATAGAAATAGTATTCTTATCTTTTATATTAGCTGTTCCATTATAGAATTCTATATTTTTATAAGAAGATATAAGTTGTTCGATACCCTTTACTAAAGTACCTACTACATTATTTTTTCTCTCTTGAAGTGCTTTCCCATCCATCTTGAAGTCGCCTACTGTAATGCCAAATTCCTCTGCCCTTTTAAAATTAGACATTATTTCAGCATTTCTAAAATATGTTTTAGTAGGGATACAGCCTCGGTTGAGACATGTACCCCCTACTTCTCTATTTTCTATTAAGATGATATTTGCACCAAGCTGAGCTCCTCTTATTGCCGCTACATAGCCTCCTGGACCAGCTCCTATAACTGCAATAGTTTTAGTCAAATGGTACACCTACCCTTCGTATTTAAGAACAGGACTTCTCGCTGCCTTAGTTTCATCTGGTCTACTTACTCTAGTATTATTAGGTGCATCTTTTAGTATTTGTGGATTATCCTTTGATTCTTGAGAAATTTGAATCATAGCATCGATGAACTCATCAAGAGTTTCCTTAGATTCAGTTTCTGTTGGCTCAATCATTATTGCTTGATTGATAATTAGTGGGAAGTAAACTGTTGGTGGATGATATCCAAGATCAAGCAATCTCTTAGCTATATCCAATGTAGTTACTTCTGATAATGTATCTTTTAATCCACCTAATACAAACTCATGCTTGAATAAAGTATCTATTGGTAAATAGAAGTGTTCTTTTAATTTATTTGCCATATAGTTAGCATTCAATACTGCTATTTCACTAGCTTTCTTTAATCCATCGCTACCCATTGTTAGGATGTAAGTATATGCTCTCACTAATATGCCAAAGTGTCCATAGAAGTCTTTAACTTTACCTATAGTATTTGGAACATTGTAGTCTAAGAAATATCTTTCTCCTTCTTTTTCTACAATTGGAACTGGTAGGAATTCTTCAAGGTGTTTCTTAACTCCTATTGGTCCTGAACCTGGTCCACCACCACCATGAGGTGTTGAGAATGTCTTATGAATATTAAAGTGAACTACGTCAAATCCCATATCTCCTGGTCTCGCATGACCAAGGATTGCATTGGCATTTGCCCCGTCATAGTATAATTGTCCACCAGCATCATGAACAATCTTAGCTATTTCTTTAATATCCTTCTCAAATATACCTAAAGTATTTGGATTTGTAAGCATTAAGCCTGCTGTATCATCTCCAACTACAGCTCTAAGTGCTTCTATATCTACTAAACCTTCTTTAGTAGATTTAACTTCCACTATTTTATATCCTGCCATTGCTGCAGTAGCTGGATTAGTACCATGAGCTGAGTCTGGAACTATAATTTTATTTCTATTAAAATCCCCATTTTTCTCATGATATGCTTTTATAACCATTATACCAGTTAACTCACCATGAGCACCAGCTGCTGGCTGTAAACTCATCTTATCCATACCTGCTATTTCAGCAAGGGATTTATCTAGTTCATACATTAACTGTAATGCCCCTTGAGCACAGTCTTCTGATTGATATGGATGGATATTTGCAAAACCATCATATCTTGCTGCATCTTCATTAATCTTTGGATTATATTTCATTGTACAAGATCCAAGTGGATAGAATCCAGTATCTAATCCATAGTTTTTATTGGATAAATTAGTATAGTGTCTAACTACATCAACTTCAGATAATTCTGGGAAGTTAACTTCGCTATCACTTAAAAATTCTTCTGGAATAAAATTCTTTATACATTTATCTTCTACATCTAGTCCTGGAAGATTATATGCCTTTCTTCCTGGTTTAGATAATTCGAATATTAATTTATCATATTTTCTCATTTTATCCCCTCCAATACACTACTTAATTTATCTATTTCATCTTTTGTCCTCTTTTCAGTTACTGCATAAAGGACAGCGTTTTCTAATTGGGGATAATCTTTACTTAAATTATAGCCGCCTATAATATTAGCTTTTCTTAATTCTTTAGTAATATTTTCAGGGCATAAATCTGATGTAACAGCAAATTCCTTAAAGAATGGCTTGTCAAATACTGGTGTGTATTTACCAGACTTAGTAAGTTGCTCAAAAGCATAATGTGCCTTCTTAGTGCTTTGTAGTGCAACCTCTTTAAGTCCTTCTTTACCCATGGTAACCATGTATATAGTTGCAGCTAAAACATTTAATCCTTGGTTAGAACAAATATTAGAAGTAGCTTTTTCTCTTCTTATATGTTGTTCTCTAGCTGTAAGAGTTAGAACAAAAGATCTTTTACCATTTTTATCTTCAGTTTGTCCTACTATTCTACCAGGTAACTTTCTCATATATTCAGATTTTGCAGCTATAAATCCTAGATATGGTCCACCAAATGATACAGGTATTCCCATTCCTTGTGCTTCTCCTACTACAATATCTACTCCTAGTTCACTAGGTTTTTTTAGAATAGCAAGGGATATTGGATCAACTGATGCTATAAAACTAGCTTTTTTAGCTTTATGAATAATTTCACCTGTAGCTTTTAAGTCTTCTATAATACCAAAGAAGTTTGGACTTTGAACTACTACTGCTGCAGTATTATCATTTACTAAGTTATCTAATGCTTCTAAATCAGTAACTCCGTCTTTCATATCTACCTCTATAACCTTAAGCCCTTGAACATGAGCATAAGTTTTTAAGATTTGAATTGATTCTGGTCTTACTGTTTTAGAGATTATTATTTCATCTTTTCTAGAATGTGCCGCAGCCATTAAAGCCGCTTCAGTAATTGCAGTACCTCCATCATATAGGGAAGCATTTGCAACATCCATTCCAGTTAAATTACACATAAGTGTTTGGAACTCAAATATATACTGTAATGTTCCTTGACTTATCTCTGGTTGGTATGGAGTATATGATGTATAAAATTCAGACCTTGAAATAATATGATCTATTATTGAAGGAATATAGTGATCATATGCTCCAGCTCCAAGGAAGCAAGTTAATTCACTCATAGAGCAGTTTTTATTAGCTAAAGCTGTCAAATATGAACTAACTTCAAGCTCAGATTTTGACTTAGGTAAATTTAACTCTCTATTTAACTGTAAATCCTTTGGAATATCACTAAAAAGATCTTCCGGAGAATTAAGTCCGATAGACTTTAACATCTCCTGCTCGTCTTCACGAGTAGTTGGAATGTATGGAAACATATTTTATTCCTCCTCAGCTAAAAACTTTTCGTAGTCCTCACTTGTCATTAATTCGTCTAACTCAGCTTTGTTAGTCATTTCTACTTTAATCATCCAGTTCTCATATGGATCAGAGTTTAAAAGAGCAGGATCATCGATTAATTCTTCGTTTATTGCTACTACTTTACCACTTACTGGCATATAGATATCTGCTGCTGCTTTAACTGATTCTACAGCTGAGAAAGCTTCTTCTCTTTCAATTTCATCATCAATTTCTGGTAACTCTACATAAACTATGTCTCCTAAGTGATGTTGTGCATAATCTGCAACACCTATAACTGCTACGTCTCCTTCTACTTTAACCCATTCATGATCATTAGTGTATTGTAAACCTTTTTGAACTTTCATTATTAATCCTCCTAATTTATATTATTTCGTTAAGAATTTTTTACTAATTATTTTAGCCTTAACAGGCTTATTTCTAATCATAATATCTACTTCTGTACCTAGCTCTGTATATTCAGTTGCTATAAGTGCATTACCAATATTTTTCTTAAGTGTAGGTGACATATATCCTGTAGTTACATGGCCTATCACCTTGCCATCTTTTTGGATTTCATAGCCTTCTCTTGGAATACCTCTTCCAATCATTTCAAATCCAGCTAATTTTCTCTTAAGTCCCTCTGTCCATTGTTTGTTAAGTGCTTCTTTTCCTATGAAGTCTGATGCTTTATCAAGTTTAACAAAGTATTTAAATCCACCTTCTAGTGGTGATATTACATCTGACATTTCATGTCCGTATAATGGTAACGAAGCCTCAAATCTAAGTGTATCTCTACATCCTAAACCACATGGCTTTATTCCTTCTTCTTTTCCTGCTTCAAGTAAATCTTGCCAAACCTTTACTACGCCTTCATTAGTAGTATATACTTCGAATCCATCTTCTCCAGTATATCCTGTTCTAGAAAGCATACACTCTACTCCATTGACATCTACTTTTCTATTTAAGGTAAAGAATGTAATTGTATTTAAGTCAGTATTCGTTAGTTTTTGTAGTACTTTTTGGGCTAAGGGTCCTTGTATTGCTACTTCTCCAACAGTATCGGAAATATTAGTAATTTCTACATCAAAGTCACCTTTTTGTTCTGTAATCCACTTATAATCCTTGTCTGCATTTGAAGCATTTACTACTAAGTAAAAGTCATCATGAGCCAATCTGTAAACCAATAGGTCATCTACTACTCCACCATCTGGAGCACACATAAAAGTATAAACTATTTGATTATCTACAACTTTAGATATGTCGTTTGTCATAAGATAATCTACGAACGCTAAAGCATCCTTACCTTTTATTGTGATTTCACCCATATGGGATACGTCAAATAGACCTACTGCATTTCTAACTGCCTCATGTTCTGGAACTAAACCCTCGTATTGTACTGGAAGATACCATCCTGCATAATCTACTACTTTTCCTCCAAGTTTTACGTGTTCATCATATAATGGGGTTTTCCTCGCTTCCATTTTACCACTCCTTCCCTTATTTTCTCATACTACGAATATGTTACCCTAATATTTATTATTTAAACTACTTTTTATATAGCTATTAAGTATTGTAATATTGTAGTACGATTTCATTATACAAGAGTAAGAAAAATTATGCAATACTGTTAATTTGCAATTTTTTTAACAATATTGCCCAGCATATGTGATAATTCCTATATTGTAGCCAACTATTTGTGATTGATAAAAATTTGTCGACAAATCCTTCCTCTTTATATTCATTTTTAAATTTAGTAAAATATAACTTTTTCCATTTTCTTGCTATATTAAATATTTTATTATAATCCATTCAACATCATAAATCGACTTTTTTCCCTATAAATCAGTTAAAGTAAAGCTCCTTGTCGAAAAAGATATTTCCCTGGCAATAAATGGATTTCTAGAAATTAAGATTGTCAGATAAATAGATAGATAGAATAATATATATTATTCTATCTGTTTATTTATCCACCTTATCAACATTATCCACAACCATCCGTGGATAAGTTATGTAAACTCATGATTTTAATAAAATGTCTAATACTCAAAGTTAGACAAATAACTGATTTTGCTTATTCACATCTTGTAATTTTATCCACAATATTTATCCACATTTTAATAGTCGTATCCTAAGTTCATTTCATTAAAATAATTCATTATTCCTACATAAATTGACCATGCTATTTTTTCCTGATATGATTCATTAGTTAAAAGTTGTTCTTCATTAGCATTCGAAAGAAATCCGCACTCTACTAATACCGAAGGAATATTGACTTCATTTAATATATATATATCATCTCTATCTTGAGGTTGCCTATTGTTGTCTTTATCTAATATATTTTTTAATTCGTTTTGTATTATTATTGCCAATCTTTCCCCTTCTTCTGAGTCTTTTTTATAAAAAGTCTGTGCACCATAGTATGTAGATCTAATGAAACTATTTAAATGTATTGAGATAAATACTTCACTATTGCTTTCATTTACTATTTCTTTTCTTTTGGATAAATCTTCTCTTTTCATCTGGCGTAATGTTTTAGCCTCTGTTGTATATAATCCCTCATCTTCAGACCTAGTCATCACTACTATACCACCGCTTTGTTCAATTAGTCGCTTCAGTTTTAGTGCTATTTCTAAGTTTATTTCATCTTCTTTAATTCCCCTTTTGCTTACAGCTCCTGGATCTACTCCACCATGTCCTGCATCTATGGCAATAACCTTATTTGCTATGGGTAAATAGGTAACTGGCATTATTTTAGATTTTTTTAATATAAAGAGTCCTAAAGTTAAAATTACTATTAAGAATATAGCTGATATTAGAAGATATTTCTTCTTTATGATTATTAACTTCATTCTATCCCCTCCTATAGAAATATATTGCATTGATTTAAAGGATATTCCTAGGAAATAGTAATTATTAAGTTTTTATTATTTTATAAAAAGGTATTAAACCCTAATTCTTGGGACTTTTTAAAATTTAGTTCAAACTATTCTAATCTTATTTTTCAAATCAATTTATCATAATTAATTTTTGACATAAAAAAAAGACTTTTATTTCAAAAGCCTTAAATTGTTAGAAAATAATGTTTCTCAGAAAAAAGAATGAATATATTATAAGTTAACTTTTGTATAAATTATACATATATCACTTTAGTTAAATATGGTAGCATTACAGTAAATTTAGATAAAGGAGGAAGTTTAATGGAAAAAATCAAATATCCTTTGTTTGTGAAGGAAGATATTGATGGATTTTTTGCTTTATTCCAGAATAATCTGGCCAACTTTGTTGTTATAGCTATCACACTGATTAGAATGGGTTATCCCACCAGTATAGTTTATGGAAGGATTATTCCCGGAGCTGCCATTAGTGTTTTGTTTGGTAACATCTACTATGCACATATGGCAAAACAACTTGCTGAGAAGGAAAATCGAATTGATGTAACTGCTTTATCCTACGGAATTAGTACTCCCGTAATGTTTATTTACTTATTTGCAGTAATGCAACCCGCACTTGCTCTTACAGGGAACCCAGAATTGGCTTGGAAAATAGGGGTAGCCGCTTGTTTTCTAGGTGGCTTAGTAGATGTAATAGGAAGTTTAATTGGTAACTTTATAAGAAAACATATCCCTAGAGCTTCCATGCTTGGAGCTTTAGCTGGGGTGGCGTTTTCAGTAATAGGTGCTCAGATGTTCTTTCATACCTATGAATCACCTATAATCGGTCTATTATCTTTAACTATCATTTTAATTGGTTTTTTAGGTAGAAAACGTATGCCGTTTAAAATACCTTCTACTCTATTTGCAATTATTATAGGTACTATTATTGCATATACTTTTAAAGAAGCTAGTATCAACCAATTAAGTGAAGGATTGAGCATCGCTGGATTTTATCCTCCTTTACCAACTCTCGCTTTTATTGAAGGATTTAAACAGTTATTTGGACCGTTTGTCTCTATGTTTGCAGTACTTTTGCCAATATCTATCTATAATTTCATAGAAACTATGAATAATGTAGAAGCCATGGCAGCTGCAGGAGATAATTATGATGCAGGGAAATGTCAGCTAACAGATGGGATTGGTATTATAGTTGGGTCATTATTTGGAGGTGTCTTCCCAACTACCGTATATATTGCATCTGTAAGTGCTAAATGGACCAATGCAAAAAGAGGTTATTCTATAATAAATGGTATAGTTTTCTTGATAGCATCAATGTTTGGTATCATTGCGGTACTATCGGAAATCATACCATTACCTGTAATAGCTCCAATACTAGTATTTGTAGGAATGTCTATGGTTGTACAATCATTTACTTCTGTTCCAAAAAGGCATTTCCCGGCAGTAGTATTAGCAATGATACCTTACTTAGCTAACTATATGCAAAGTAAATTTGCTAATTCGGCACCAGAAGCATTAGAAGCAGTATCAACAGCTATTATACCACTTGGGAATGGAGCCATGTTTATAGCATTGATTTGGGGAGCAATATTGGTTTTTATAATTGATAATCAATTTATAAAAGCATCTGTCACATCAGTTATAGCAGCATTGTTGGCCGCAATCGGCCTGATACATGCACCTAAATTAAGCCTATTCCACGATGTAAGCTATGTTATTGCATATTTAATAATGGCTGTAGTATTTATAGCATTCAATTTTACAAGTAAAGACGATACTGCTGGAGAAGAAAATGAAATGATGGCGGATTAATAATATCCTCTGAGAATTGGCTGAATTATTAAAAAAAAGGGTGGTTTTCATTAAAATGATACCACCCTTTTTATTTCGTTCAATATTTCTATCCTCAACTCATTACAATATTTATATTTTGATTATTATAGCATATAATAAAAAAGCCCCATAAAAATGAGGCTTTTCGAATTCTCGTTTCCTATCTCTTACTAAATTGTGGTGATCTTCTTGCTTTCTTAAGACCATATTTCTTTCTTTCTTTCATTCTTGAATCTCTAGTTAAATGTCCTGCTTTTTTAACTATTGGTCTTAGTTCTTCATCTGATTCAACAAGAGCTCTAGCTATACCATGTCTAATAGCTCCAGCTTGACCTGTAAATCCTCCACCATGAACATTTACAAAAACATCATATTTATCTAAAGTTTCAGTAATAATCAGTGGTTCTTTTGCAATTACTCTTAAAGTTTCATAATCAAAGTAAGTTTCTATATCTTGCTTATTTATAACAATATTACCATTACCTGGCACTAATCTAACTCTTGCTACGGAAGTTTTTCTTCTTCCTGTTCCCAAAAATTGTATGTTAGCCACTTACAGTCCTCCTTTCTCGTGAGCATTAAAATTCGTATACTTCAGGTTGTTGAGCTTGGTGATTATGTTCCGCTCCACTATATACTTTTAATTTCTTAATCATATTTCTTCCTAAGCTATTTTTAGGAAGCATTCCTTTTACTGCTAATTCAATAGCCATTTCTGGCTTTTCTGCCATCATTCTTTTGTATGATATTTCTCTTCCCCCTCCTGGGTATCCAGTATGGTAGAAATGAGTTTTTTGTTCTAATTTTTTACCTGTTAATTTTACTTTTTCTGCATTTATTATTATAACAAAGTCACCTGTATCTACATGAGGAGTATATATTGGCTTATTTTTACCACTCAATATTGTAGCTATTTCTGTAGCTAATCTTCCTAAGACTTTGTCTTCTGCGTCTATTATATACCATTTTCTATCAACTTCGTTTGTTTTAGCCATAAAGCTTTTCATCATTTTCCCTCCTTATCACAGCGTTGAGCAATAAAAATTAAAAAAGTTCCGGGGCTTTTTTAAAACACTCTAATATATTCTAATACAAGTAATTACCTATGTCAAGACGTTTTTTTGACAATAGTCAATAAATTTTTTAAAATACTATAGTCAATATTTTATGAAACTTATTGATGGAAAATTCTTTTTTAAAAAACAGGAACAAGTGAAAGCTTTCCTATTCATTATAAAAAACCTTTTCTAAAAATAATCCTTGGGCAGGTGCCGTAGGACCTGCTAATTCTCTATTTCTCCCTAAGATTATCTTAGATAAATCTTCCACATTAAGTCTTCCAAATCCTATATCTAACAAAGTACCTACTATTATTCTTACCATATTTCTCAGAAAACTATTTCCTTCCACTCTAAAAATTATTAGTTCTTCTTCCTTTTC
The DNA here is from genome assembly GCF_030931715.1 of Tissierella sp. MB52-C2. Classification (NCBI taxonomy): domain Bacteria; kingdom Bacillati; phylum Bacillota; class Tissierellia; order Tissierellales; family Tissierellaceae; genus Tissierella; species Tissierella sp. MB52-C2. The sequence goes on along the minus strand of NZ_CP133261.1, from coordinate 549,706 downwards.
TATTGATATATTATAGATTGTTCTTATGGTACTTTTAACATTTGAATCGGTTGCCATGAATGAAGCAAAGTCATGGGTTCCTATTAAATATTCTGAAGCACAAATCATTTTATCTATATCTATATTATAAGGAACATAATAAGAAAAATTTCTATACAAAGCCCTTGGTAATTCCCCATTATATACTATATATTTATATATCTTTTTATTGGCATCAAACCTAGAATGAAATTCTATATCGACTTCCTTTGATTCTACTATGGTTATATCCTCTGGCAATAAGAATTTCAGTGCATATTTATATTTTCCCCCTGGAATAGTTGCATTAGTTAAAAAGTTAGCAACTTGCCCTAAGGCATGGACTCTCCCATCGGTTCTTCCAGATCCTATTAGTTTTATTTTTTCCTTTGTCAACGTTTCTAAAGCATCTTCAAGTTTTTGCTGTATCGTTATTACATTATCTTGCTTTTGCCAGCCTGAATAGTTCGTTCCTTCATATTCAATAGTAAGCTTAATATTTTTCATTTTATATCCTATATATATCTTGTACTTATAATAAGTCCAAAGAATACAGTCATAGATATTAAAGAGACTATATCTAAATTCTTAAGTTTCAATTCATTTAATCTAGTTCTATTGTCTCCGCCTCTATAACATCTGGCTTCCATGGCTGTAGCAAGTTCATCTGCCCTTCTAAAGGCATTTATAAATAAAGGAACTAAAAGTGGTACTAAATTCTTTGCACGGCTCAGGATATTCCCCGACTCAAAATCAGCTCCTCTAGCCATTTGTGCCTTCATAATCTTATCTGTTTCTTCCAGTAAAGTAGGAATAAATCTTAAGGCTATGGTCATCATCATAGCTAACTCATGGGCTGGTAGTCCAATCCTTTTAAATGGTGATAATAGCTTCTCTATGCCATCTGTTAAAGCTATAGGTGATGTGGTAAGAGTAAGAAGCGAAGTTCCTGTAATTAAGAAAATCAGCCTTAGAGCCATAAAGGTAGCCAAGTATATTCCTTCCTTTGTAATGGTCAGTGGTCCTAACTCATATAATACTTCCCCTTTAGTCATAAATATGTTTATTGAAAAAGTTATCAATATAATGAATAAAAGAGGTTTGATTCCCTTTAAAATAAATTTTAGTGGTACTCCTGATATTTTAACTACTAGGAGGATAAATCCTACTATAAATATATAAGGAATAAAACTATTTATAAAAAATAGTGATGCTATAAATAATGAAATTATAATTATCTTTACTCTTGGATCTAATCTATGAATTATAGTATCACCAGGAAAATATTGACCTATAGTTATATCTTTAAGCATCTTTCTTTCTCCTTAAAAACCTTAATATTTCTTCTTTAGCTTCGTGAACTGTTAATATATCATCTCTAATATCCTTTTCTTTTTCCTTAAGAATCTTCATAAACTTTGTTATTTGTGGAACTCCTAAACCTATTTTTTCTAATTCATCAACTTTCTTAAATATTTCCCGTGGACTTCCATCCATCTCCAGTTTTCCCCTATGCATTACTAATATTCTTTGTACTAATTTTGCTACATCTTCCATACTATGTGATACTAGTATTATAGTAATATTTCCTTTGGCATAAAGCTTCTGAATTTCACCTAATATCTCATCTCTGCCCCTTGGATCTAATCCTGCTGTTGGCTCGTCTAACACCAGTATCTTAGGCTTCATAGCTATTACACCTGCTATGGCTACTCTTCTCTTTTGTCCACCACTTAATTCAAATGGGGATCTGTCCTTTAAGGCTTCAAAGTCTAATCCTACTAACTCCATAGACTCTTTTACTCTTTCGAATACTTCATCTTCACTGAGTCCTAAGTTCTTTGGCCCAAAGGCAATATCTCTATATATGGTTTCTTCAAATAATTGATGTTCCGGATATTGAAATACTAGTCCTACTTTTTGCCTTATTTCCTTTAAATTAACATCTTTATTTGTAATATTTACTCCATCTATTATTATCTCTCCGGAACTTGGTTTCATTAATCCGTTTAAATGTTGAACTAATGTAGATTTTCCCGAGCCAGTATGACCTATTAGACCTATGAACTCTCCTTCATTAATTTCCAAATTTATATTATCTAAGGCTTTCTTTTCAAAGGGAGTATTTGGATTATATATATAATTTAAGTTGTTTATTTTCATAATCATAGCAATTCCACCAATTCTTCTATAGATACTATATCATCTTTTAAATCAATTCCTTCTTTTCGCAATTCATATACTAATTCCGTTACCTGTGGCACATCTAGGCCCAATTCTTTTACTTTATCAACTTGTTTGAATATATTTCTTGGAGATCCTTCCATAACTATTTGTCCTTGTTCCATTACAAGTATCCTATCGGCTTCTACAGCCTCATCCATATAATGAGTAATCAATATTATGGTTTTATTTTCGTTTTTATTCAACTTCTTTATTGTATCCATTACTTCTATTCTGCCTATGGGATCTAACATAGCAGTAGGTTCATCTAAAATAATACAGTCTGGATTCATTGCCAAAATCCCTGCAATTCCTACTCTTTGTTTTTGACCACCTGATAGGAGATGTGGTGCATGTTTCTTATATTCAGTCATTTCAACAATTTCCAATGCATTATCTACCCTAGTTCTTATTTCTTTGGGATCGACACCTAGATTTTCTGGACCGAAAGCCACATCCTCTTCTACTATTGTAGCAACTATTTGATTGTCTGGATTTTGAAATACCATACCTGCCTTTTCCCTTATATTCCATATATTGTTCTCATCCTTAGTATTCATACCAGCTACATATATATCTCCTTCTGTAGGTAGAATAAGCCCATTTATAAGTTTAGCTAATGTAGATTTACCTGAACCATTATGCCCAAGTACAACTAAAAATTCACCCTTTTCTACCTCTAAACTCAATTCTTTAACGGCCTGATGTATATTATCATCTATTAAGGATTTATATTCATAAGTTACATTATCTACTTTTATCATTATATCTTTCTTCATTAGTATCCCTCAGCTTTTTATTATTTCATATTATAATATAACATAAGGCTATCCTTAGTTCAATCTACAATTCAGAATTTTATAGGCTTATGGCATAAGCTTACCAATATATTTAAAAACTAAAATTTGTTTGTTGGTTGGGTTAAGTCATCGTAGCTTCGAAGCTCAAATCCATTTACTCGCTACGCTCATATGAATTTGGTTGTCATTGCCTTTTTGTCCAATGAGCGTAGCGAATTGTAGGCAAAACGGACAGCGTAGGTGCGTTTGACCTACATCAGCTCACTGCCGTTCGCTGTGTTAGGTCATAAAATAAAAGGGACTAAGTTTAAACTTAATCCCCTACATTTATACTAGTTCTATTATAGCCATTTCTGCCCCGTCTCCACGGCGAGGTCCAACTTTTAATACTCTTGTATATCCACCATTTCTCTCTTGATACTTTGGTCCTATTTCATCAAATAATTTTTTTACTACGTCCTCATCATATACATAAGCTAGTACTTGACGTCTAGCATGTAAATCCCCTCTTTTTGCTAAGGTTATCATTTTGTCTGCCATTCTCTTTGTTTCCTTAGCTCTAGTAACTGTTGTTTCTATTTTTCCGGTTCTCAACAAGGATGTTACTAAATTTCTAAGCATTGCTCTTCTTTGATCTGTAGGGCGACCAAGTTTTCTTAATGTTGTCACATTTATCCCTCCTTCATGCCTTGTTACTCATCAGATTTTTTGAGACCTAATCCTAATTCAGCAAGTTTTCTTTGTACTTCCTCAAGGGATTTTTTACCAAGATTTCTTACTTTCATCATGTCTTCTTCTGTCTTTTGTGTTAACTCTTCTACTGTATTTATAGCTGCTCTCTTTAAGCAGTTATAGCTACGAACTGAAAGATCTAACTCTTCAACAGTCATTTCAAGAACTTTTTCCTTCTTGTCCTCTTCTTTTTCTACCATTATTTCCACTTCACTAACATGTTCAGTTAGCCCAATAAAAAGATTTAAATGTTCTGTAAGTATTTTTGCTCCTAAAGATGTAGCTTCGTCTGGATTCATGGTTCCATTTGTCCATACTTCTAGAATTAATCTATCATAATCAGTAATTTGACCTACTCTTGTATTTTCCACAGTAAAGTTAACTTTTGTAACTGGAGTAAATGAGGAATCAACAGGTATAACACCTACAGGCTGACCCTCTTTTTTATTCCTATCTGCTACTACATACCCTCTACCCTTTACTAATTCAAGCTCCATATATAGATTACCATCTTCATTTATGGTAGCAATGTGATGATCCTTGTTTATTATTTCAACATCTGGACCTGTAATAATATCTCCTGCTGTTATAATTTGAGAACCTTGTGCCTCTATTTTTAGAGTCACTGGTTCATCAATATATATTTTTGCAGCAAGACCTTTTATATTTAAAATTATTTCTGGTACATCTTCTAATACTCCTGGTATAGTTGAAAATTCATGGAGTACTCCTTGAATTTTTATTGATGATACAGCTGCACCAGGTAGTGAAGACAATAGCACTCTTCTTAAGGAATTTCCCAAGGTTGTACCATAGCCCCTCTCTAGAGGCTCTACCATAAACTTTCCATAACTCTCATCATCGCTCAACTCTAGAATTTCGATTCTTGGTTTTTCAATTTCTATCATTAACATTAACCCTCCTTAAAATTTGGTTTGTTAAAGTACGAGGGCAACTGATTTTGTTATGAATACTATTATTTAGAATATAACTCAACGATTAAGTGTTCTTCTACTGGTATATCTATATCTTCTCTAGCTGGTTCAGTTACTATGCTACCCTTAAATTGATCAAGATCCACACTTATCCATTTAACAGTGTTGCCATTGTGATTTTCAATTAGTGATTTTACTTTTTCACTACTTCTTGATTTTTCTTTTATTTGAATTGTATCTCCCACTGAAAGAATTACAGATGGAATATCTACTTTAGAACCATTAACTAAAAAATGACCATGTGTAACTAATTGTCTTGCTTCTGCTCTTGATGATGCAAAACCCATTCTATATACTACATTATCTAATCTTAGTTCAAGTAATCTAAGTAAATTTTCACCCGTGATTCCTTTAGCTTTATCTGCCATTAAGAAATATTTAACCATTTGAGATTCGGAAATTCCATAGAATCTACGAACTTTTTGTTTCTCTCTAAGCTGCATTCCATATTCTGTTACTTTCTTTCTTGATTGTCCGTGTTGTCCTGGAGCATAGTTTCTTCTAGTTATTCCACATTGTTCAGTATAACATTTATCTCCTTTAAGAAAAAGTTTCATACCTTCTCTACGACATAATCTACAAACTGGACCTGTATATCTTGCCATGTATTTTACACCTCCTATTATACTCTTCTACGTTTTGGTGGTCTACAACCATTGTGAGGAATAGGAGTAACATCTTTAATCATATTTACTTCTAATCCTGTTGCTTGTAATGACCTAATCGCCGCTTCTCTTCCAGAACCAGGTCCTTTAACAAATACTTCTACACTCTTTAATCCGTGTTCCATAGCTTTTTTAGCTGCTTCTTCAGCTGCTTGCTGTGCTGCGAAAGGAGTAGATTTTCTTGAACCTCTAAAACCTAATTGTCCTGCACTAGCCCATGACAATACATTACCTTGTAAGTCTGTCAATGTAACCATTGTATTGTTAAATGTTGATGAGATATGTGCTTGACCTCTTTCTATATTCTTACGTTCTCTTCTTCTAACACGAGTCACTTTGCCTTTTTTAGCTGCCACTTAGTTTCCCCTCCTTTACCTACTTCTTCTTAGATACAAGTCTTTTTGGACCTTTTCTAGTTCTTGCATTAGTCTTAGTTCTTTGACCTCTTACTGGAAGTCCTCTTCTATGTCTAACTCCTCTGTAACAATTGATTTCTCTAAGTCTCTTTATGTTTAAAGCTATTTCTCTTCTTAAGTCACCCTCTACATGGTAACCGTCTATAACAGCTCTTAAACTTGCTACTTCAGATTCTGTTAAGTCTTTTACTCTAGTATTTGGATTAACACCAGCTTTTGATAATATTTCATTTGCTCTTGGTCTACCAATACCAAATATATATGTTAAACCAATCTCAATTCTTTTATCTCTTGGTAAGTCAACACCTGCTATTCTGGCCATTAATGTTTACACCTCCTAATATAATTCATCACAAAAGCAGCCACTTAATTTACTAACCTTGTTTTTGCTTATGTCTTGGATTTTCACAAATAACCATGACTTTTCCATGTCTTTTGATTATTTTACATTTTTCACATATCTTTTTAACTGATGGTCTTACTTTCATTTAATTCCCTCCTATGCTACTTGTTTCGCCAGGTTATTCTACCTCTAGTTAAGTCGTAGGGTGACAGTTCCACTGTTACCTTATCTCCAGGAAGTATCCTTATATAATTCATCCTTAATTTTCCAGAAATATGGGCTAATATTTCGTGACCATTTTCCAGTTTTACTTTAAAAATAGCATTAGGTAAAGCATCTACTACTGTACCTTCAACTTCAATAATATCAGATTTAGACATTAGGTTTTTTAACCTCCTGTTCAAGCAAATTTAGAAATCCTTGTTAAAAGGTTCTAATAATTTTCGAATATATGCATTATTTATCTTAATTTTATTTTCTAACTTATACCCTAACTCGGATAAAACCGTATTATAAACAATTAAATGTTTTAACTTCTTCTGTTTTGGATTGTCAAGCTTTCTTAAATTACCATCTACAATCAATACATTCTGATTGTCTATTACTTCTAGTACTAAGAAAACCTTACCTTTATCCCTTCCAGCCCTCGACTTAACCACTTGACCAATGGCTACGTCGTCACTTAAATCCATTATAAATTCACCTCTTTATAATAGCTTATTTAAACCGCTGGTTCCTTTAGAGAAAGGCTATGCCTTTCTCATTACTTACTTCCTAAAGCTTCTACTATAGTTTCATATACTTGGTTTATGGGTTTAGTCCCATCTACATTAAGTATTAACCCTTTTTCTTCATAATAATCAATTAAAGGTTGTGTTTGATTTAGATATACCTCTATTCTCGTAGAAACTGTTTCATGAGTGTCATCGTCTCTTTGGAATAGTTCTCCACCATCTATATCACATACATTTTCAACTTTAGGTGGATTAAATCTAATATGGTAGGAAGCACCGCATGTTTTACAGATTCTTCTACCAACAGCTCTCTCTATTAAAATTTCCTTATCTGCATCAATATTAACAACTTTATCAAGTTTTATACCCATTTTTGTAAGTTCTTTGTCTAAAGTTTCTGCTTGATTGATAGTTCTTGGAAATCCGTCTAAAAGAAAACCTTTTTCACAATCTTCTTTAGTTAATCTATCTTTAACAATTGAAACCACAAGTTCATCCGAAACTAAAAGGCCTTTATCCATATATTCTTTAGCCTTCATACCTAATTCAGTGCCTTCTTTTATGTTAGCTCTGAATATATCTCCTGTTGAAATATGTGGTATATTATATTTTTTAACTATAGCTGATGCTTGAGTACCTTTACCTACGCCAGGTGGCCCTAATAAAATCAATCTCACAAGAATCATCTCCTATAGTTTAATTTAAAAATCCTTTATAGTGTCTCATTAACATTTGAGCTTCCATTTGTTTAACTGTTTCTAATGCAACACCTACAACGATTATTATAGCTGTTCCACCGAAATTAACGTTCATTGCAAATATCTTAGATAAAATAATTGGTAAGGATGCTAAAACTGCTAAAGCTAATCCACCAACAAATGTAATTCTACTTACAACTTTATTTAAATGTTCTGATGTTGGTCTCCCTGGTCTAATTCCTGGAATAAATCCACCATTTTGTTGTAAATTCTTTGCATATTCTACAGTATTAAATTGAATAGCTGTATAGAAATACGTAAAGAACATAATCAATGCTATATTTAGTATAGAATATATCCAAATTCCAATATTTCCTTGTGGTGTTAACCATTTAGTTATCCACTCTGAAGGAGCTCCTTTTGTAAATAGTGCAATTGTCTGAGGAAATGCAAGTAAAGATGATGCAAAGATTACAGGCATTACTCCTGCCATTGATACTTTAACAGGTATATGCGTACTTTGACCACCATACATCTTTCTGCCCACTACTCTTTTTGCATATTGAACAGTAATTCTTCTTTCCCCTTCTTGTAAAGCAACTACAAAAGCTATTATAAATAAAAATACTAGACCGAAGATAAGTACTTTTATTATATTTAATTCTCCTATTCTAACTAGATTAAATGTATTTATTAAGTCTTTAGGTAGTTTAGATATTATACCTATAAAGATAATAAGAGATATACCATTTCCTATTCCTTTTTCAGTTATCATATCTCCTAACCACATTAAGAATGCAGTACCAGCTACCATAGTGATTATTACAATTACATTTTGTAGCGCATTAGTACTTTCTAATGCAGTACTAAATAATCCAAATGTATATCCTATGGCCTGAATTAATGACAAACCAATAGCAGTATATCTAGTATACTTTGTCATTTTCCTTTTACCTTCTTCTCCTTCTTTAGCTAGTTCTTCTAATCTAGGAATAGCTATAGTAAGAAGTTGAATTACTATTGATGCAGTAATATACGGATAAATATTGGTAGCAAATATACTAAAGTTACTAAAGGTTCCACCGCCCATTAAATCAAGAAATTCTAATATTCCGCCTCTAGATTTCTCAAATAAATCTGCTATAATGGCCTTATTCATATATGGTACTGGTATACTAGATCCCAGTCTAAAAACTAATAACATTAATAATGTGAATATAAGCTTTTTTCTAATCTCAGGTATCCTCCAGGCATTCCTCAAGGTTGAAAGCATCTATATCACCTCTACCTTTCCTCCTGCAGCTTCAATCTTCTCAGCGGCAGTTTTACTAAATTTTTGCGCCTGTACAGTAAGCTTGATGCTAATCTCTCCGTCTCCTAGTATCTTAACTCCATCTTTTGCTTTTCCTCTTTTAACTATGCCTTCGCTAAATAAAAGCTCAGGAGTAACAACTGTATTCTCTGGGAATATCTTTAATTCTTCAATATTTACTATAGCATATTCTTTTGCAAATATATTAGTAAATCCACGCTTTGGAATTCTTCTAAATAGTGGCATTTGACCACCTTCAAAGCCTGGTCTAACTCCACCACCTGATCTCGCATTTTGACCTTTATGTCCTTTTCCAGAAGTCTTACCAAGACCAGAACCAATACCTCTACCAAGTCTCTTCTTAGGTTTGCTTCCTCCACCAGCATTTGGTCTTAAATCATTTAGTTTCATGGGTACACCTCCTTTTTGCTTAATCTACTATTTCAACCATGTAGTCTACTTGATGTATCATACCTCTTATTTGTGGGGTATCATTCTTTTCCACTACCTGACCAATTTTTCTTAATCCAAGAGCCTCTATGGTTCTTCTGTGTTTTTCAGTTTTGCCGATAGGGCTTTTAACCAATTTAATTTTGATCATAGTCACTTTAAATCCCCCCTATCCTAATATTTCTTCTACAGTCTTTCCTCTTAATCGTGCAACATCTTCTGCTCTTTTTAGTCCTTCAAGTGCAGCCATTGTAGCGTTAACTACGTTTCTTGGATTGTTAGTTCCTAAACATTTTGTTCTTATATCTCTAATACCAGCTAACTCACATACAGCACGAACTGCTCCACCAGCAATAACTCCCGTACCTTCTTTAGATGGTTTTAATAATACTCTACCTGCTCCAAATTCTCCAATTATTTCGTGTGGTATTGTAGTTCCAACAAGAGGAACTGATATTATATGTTTTTTAGCATCTTGAATAGCTTTTCTAATAGCTTCCGGTACTTCTAATGCTTTAGCCATTCCTACTCCAACATTACCATTTTCGTCTCCAACAACCACTAAAGCACTAAATCTAAAGTTTCTACCACCTTTAACAACTTTAGTAACACGGTTGATACTAACAACTCTTTCTTGTAATTCTAATTCACTTCCGTCTTTATATGAACGTTCCATTGATTCCCCTCCTTCTATTAGAACTTAAGTCCAGCTTCTCTTGCAGCTTCTGCAAGTTCCTTTATTCTTCCATGATAAATATAACCGCTTCTATCAAACACTACTTCAGAAAATCCTTTTTCTAGTGCTTTTTTAGCGATAGATTCTCCAACATATTTTGCAGCTTCTTTGTTTTTTGTAGAAGTAAGATTTAGAGATTTATCTAATGTGGAAGCTGAAACTAGTGTATTTCCTATTGAGTCATCAATTATTTGAGCATAAATATGGTTTCCACTCCTATAAATAGTAAGTCTTGGTCTTTCAGGAGTGCCATTGATTTTTTTTCTTACTCTTATGTGTCTTGCTTTTCTATTTTCATTTCTATTTATCTTTTTTAACACGTATTTTCACTCCCTTCTACTTACCAGTCTTACCAACCTTACGTCTAACTATTTCGTTACTATATCTAATACCTTTTCCTTTGTAAGGCTCAGGTTTTCTAAACGCTCTTATGTTAGCTGCATAGTTTCCTACTTGTTGTTTATTTATACCTTTAACTATAATTTTGTTAGTTGCAGGTACTTCTACTTCAATCCCTTGAGGATCTTCTAATTCTACTGGATGTGAATATCCTAAAGTTAATACTAATTTCTTTCCTTGTTTTGCAGCTCTATATCCAGTACCTTCGATTTCTAAAGATTTTGAGTAGCCTTCTGTAACTCCTACTATCATATTTGAAATTAAGGTTCTTGATAAACCATGTAAAGATCTATGTTTTTTATTATCAGTTGGTCTAGCAACTGTTAGCACACCATCTTCTATTTTGATTTCCATATCTGAACTTATTTTCTCAGATAATTGTCCCTTAGGACCCTTTACTTCAACTATATTGTTGTCATTTATTTTGATTTCCACGCCACTTGGAATATTAATTGGTTTTAATCCTATTCTTGACATGAGTGCACCTCCTTCACGTAATTTAGCTATTTATTACCATACGTAACAAATAACTTCTCCGCCCACGCCTTCTTTTCTAGCAACTTTATCAGTCATTATACCGCTAGAAGTAGAAAGTATTGCTATTCCAAGACCACCTAATACTCTTGGAACTTCATCAGATTTTACATAAACTCTAAGTCCTGGCTTAGAAATTCTCTTAATTCCAGATATAACTTTCTCATTATGTTTTCCATATTTTAAATCTACTCTTATAATACCTTGTTTCGTATCATCTATAACATCAAAGCCTTTTATAAATCCTTCATTTAGCAGGATTTGAGCTAATTCCTTTTTTATATTTGAAGCAGGAATATCAACAGAATCATGCTTTGCATTGTTCCCATTTCTTATTCTCGTTAACATATCCGCAATTGGGTCTGTCATCATAATTTAGCTACCTCCTTTCATATACTTCTTACTACCAGCTTGCTTTTTTAACTCCAGGTATTTGACCTTTATACGCTAATTCTCTAAAACAAATACGGCAAATTCCATATTTTCTTAAATAAGCATGAGGTCTTCCACATATTTTACATCTATTATATTCTCTACTGCTGAATTTCTGTTTTCTTTGTTGTTTTACAACCATAGATTTCTTTGCCAAAAACTTTCCCTCCTTCTTTACTTTTTAAAGGGCATTCCCATTAGTGCTAAGAATTCTTTCGCTTCTTCATCAGTGTTTGCTGTAGTTACGATTATGATGTCTAATCCTCTAATAGCTTCAACTTTATCATATTCGATCTCAGGGAATATTAATTGTTCTTTAATTCCTAATGCATAATTGCCTCTACCATCAAAGGAAGTAGCACTTACACCTCTAAAGTCCCTAACTCTTGGTAATGCAATATTCATAAGTTTATCTAAAAAGTGGTACATTCTATCTCCTCTTAGAGTAACTTTAGTACCAACATTCATACCTTCACGTAGCTTAAAATTCGCTATTGATTTTTTAGCCTTAGTTACGATTGGCTTTTGTCCTGCAATAATTTCTAATTCTTTTACTGCCGATTCAAGTAATTTTGGGTTGTCTCTTGCCTCTCCGATACCCATGTTAATTACCACTTTTTCAAGTTTTGGCACTTCCATTTTGTTTCTATATTGGAATTTTTCCATAAGTGCATTTACTACTTCGTCATTATACTTTTCTTTTAATCTGGAAGCCATTCCTATTACCTCCTCTCTACATTAAATTATTTATCTAGAGCTTCTCCACATTTTTTACAAACTCTTACTTTTTTGCCATCTGTTAATATTTTATGTCCTACTCTTACTGCTTTTTTGTCTTTGTCACAAAAATACATTACATTTGATGAATCTATTGGACCTTCCATTTTTACTATTCCGCCTGGAGCTGTAGGTCCTTGTGGCTTTTTATGTTTTGTCAGCATGTTTACGCCTTCAACTATTACTTTACTTTCTTTAGGAAATACTCTTAATACTTTTCCTTTTTTTCCTTTATCTTTTCCAGCGATAACAACTACTGTATCTCCACTTTTTACATGCATAGTCTACACCTCCTCCTATAGTACTTCCGGTGCTAAGGATATTATTTTCATAAAGTTTCCGCTTCTAAGTTCCCTTGTAACAGGTCCAAATATACGAGTACCTACTGGGTTTTTGTCGTCCTTTATAATAACAGCTGCATTATCATCGAATTTGATATAAGAGCCATCATTTCTTCTAACACCATGTTTTGTTCTTACAACAACTGCTTTAACTACATCACCTTTTTTAACAACTCCACCAGGTGTTGCTGTTTTAACAGTACAAATTACTATATCTCCAACTCTTGCGTACTTTTTATTTGTTCCACCTAATACTCTAATAACCAATACTTCTTTTGCACCAGAATTATCAGCTACTCTCATACGGCTTTCCGTTTGAATCATTCGAATACCTCCCTTCTGAGTTGAATAGACTATTTAGCCTTTTCTACTATACTTACTAATCTCCATCTTTTATCTTTACTAAGCGGTCTGGTCTCCATTATTTTAACAACATCACCGATTCCACACTCATTATTTTCATCATGAGCTTTAAACTTAGTGGTTTTTCTGATTTGTTTTTTATATAAAGGATGTGTTACGAAAGTTTCAACAGCAACAACTATAGTTTTATCCATTTTGTCACTTACAACATTGCCTATTCTAACCTTACGATTTCCTCTTTCCATCTAAGATTAAACCTCCTTTCCTATACCTAGTTCTCGTTCCCTGACTATTGTTTTAACACGAGCTATATCTTTTCTTACTGCTTTTATTCTTAATGGATTGTCTAATTGACCAGTAGCCAATTGAAATCTTAAGTTAAATAATTCAGTTTTAAGTTCTGATAATTTATTATTTAATTCCGCTTCTGATAATTGGCGTACCTCTTTAATCTTCATTAGCTTCACCACCCTTTTCTCCTGCATCCTCACGAGTAACGAATTTTGTCTTTATTGGCAATTTATTCGCAGCTAGTCTCATTGCTTCTCTAGCATCCTCTTCTGATACTCCACTCATTTCAAATAAAATTCTACCTGGCTTAACAACTGCTACCCAATATTCTGGTGAACCTTTTCCGGAACCCATACGAGTTTCAGCTGGCTTTTCAGTAATCGGTTTATCTGGAAACACTTTTATCCAAATATTTCCGCCCCTTTTAACGTATCTTGTCATAGCACGTCTAGCAGCCTCTATTTGATTGGAAGTAATCCAAGTTGGTTCTAGAGCTTGTAATCCAAACTCTCCGTAAGTAATTGTATTACCACGAGTTGCCTTACCTTTCATTCTTCCTCTATGAACTCTACGATATTTTACTCTTTTAGGCATTAACATTTTTATTTCCTCCTTCCTACGGAATCTATATTATTCTCCCACAGTATTCTTTGCTTTTTCTTCTTTCTTAGTAGGAAGAACTTCACCCTTATATAACCATACTTTTACTCCAAGCTTACCATAAGTAGTATCTGCTTCTGCAAAACCATAATCTATGTCTGCTCTTAAGGTTTGTAGAGGTATTGTTCCCTCACTATATCCTTCAGTTCTGGCCATATCTGCACCGCCAAGTCTTCCTGATACTGAAGTTTTGATTCCTTTTCCACCGGCTCTCATTGTTCTTTGAATTGATTGTTTCATTGCTCTTCTGAATGAAACCCTTCTCTCAAGTTGAGAAGCAATGTTTTCAGCAACTAATTGAGCATCTAATTCAGGAATCTTAATTTCTTCAACATTTATAACTACAGATTTCTTCGTTAATTTTTCAAGATTTAATCTTAATTCTTCTACTCCTGAACCACCTTTACCTATAACCATTCCTGGTTTAGCAGTATGAACCGTAACCTTAACTCTGTTAGCAGCTCTTTCAATTTCAATCTTGGAAACACCAGAAATAAATAATTTTTTCTTTACAAATTCACGTATTTTATTATCTTCAATTAGGTATTCATTAAAAGTTTTCTTATCCGCATACCACTTTGAATCCCAATCTTTAATTATTCCGACCCTTAATCCATGTGGGTTTACCTTTTGACCCATTAACTATCCCTCCTTTTCTAGTCTCTTTCTTTTACAACTACTCCTATGTGACTACTTCTCTTTATTATTGGATAAGCCATTCCTCTTGCTTTTGGTCTAAATCTTTTCATATGTGGACCATCATTTGCATAGGCATTATCCACATAAAGATTATCTCTATCCATATTGAAGTTATTTTCAGCATTAGCAATTGCAGACGTTAGTACTTTTTCAAGAACTCTAGCACCTTTTTTAGGTGTGAATCTTAAAATTGATAAAGCTTCATCTACTTGTTTGCCTCTAATTTCTTTACATATGAAATTTACCTTTAGTGGTGAAATTCGTACATATTTGGCTATAGCTCTAGCTTCCACTATATTTCCCTCCTTCTCTCTTATCTTACACCAGATGACCTTTCGTTTTTATCAACATGAGATCTAAATGTTCTCGTTGGAACAAACTCACCCAGCTTGTGACCTACCATATCTTCAGTTACATATACAGGAACATGTTTTCTTCCATCATGTACCGCTATGGTGTGACCAATCATTTCTGGGAATATAGTTGAACGACGTGACCATGTTTTAATAACTTTTTTATCATTGTCTTTATTTAATTCTTCTATTTTCTTAAGAAGATGATCATCGCAAAATGGTCCTTTTTTTAGAGATCTACCCATGATTTCTCCTCCTTTCAGATATTTAACTATTTAGTTCTTCTTCTCACTATATATTTGTTTGATTTTTTATTTTTCTTTCTAGTTTTTAATCCTAATGCAGGTTTACCCCATGGAGTTAATGGTGCAGGCATACCTATTGGCGCTCTACCTTCTCCACCACCATGTGGATGGTCTACAGGGTTCATGGCACTACCTCTAACAGTTGGTCTAATTCCCATATGTCTAGTTCTTCCAGCCTTACCAATTGTAATAAGCTCATGAGATATGTTTCCTACTTGACCAATCGTTGCACGACATTCCATTCTAATTAATCTAAATTCTCCTGATGGAAGTTTAAGTTGTGCAAATTCACCTTCTTTTGCCATTAGTTGAGCTGATGTTCCAGCTGATCTAACAAGTTGACCACCTTTTCCCGGTTTCAACTCGATATTATGAACATTGGTACCTACTGGCATATCTTTTAACTTCATTGCATTTCCTATTTTAATATCTGCATTTTCTCCAGATTCTATCATGTCTCCAACTTTTAAGTTGTGAGGTGCAAGAATATATCTTTTTTCACCATCAACATAATTTATTAGAGCTATATTAGCTGTTCTATTTGGATCATATTCAACCGCTGCTACACGACCTGGTATTCCATCTTTATCTCTTTTAAAATCTATTATTCTATATTTTCTCTTAGCTCCACCACCTCTGTGGCGAATAGTAATTTTACCTTGAGAGTTTCTTCCACCGCTTTTATTCAAATTAACAAGTAATGACTTTTCAGGTTCTTTTTTTGTTATTTCTTCAAAAGTAGAAACTGTCATCTGTCTAAGTGCAGGGGAAGTTGCCTTAAATTTTCTAACGCTCATCGTTTTCCCTCCTTCTATAAAACTTTTATTCCATTCCTTCGAAGAACTCTATTCTCTTAGAATCTTCCGTTAATTTTACTATAGCTTTTTTCCAATCTGGTCTTTTTCCTGAATGAGCTCCTTGTCTCTTTACTTTACCAAGCATATTCATTGTACTAACCTTTTCAACTTTAACACCGAATATAGTCTCTATAGCTTTTTTAACTTCCGCTTTGTTTGTTTTTTTATCAACAACAAAAGTATATTTACCGTATGCCATATCATCCATACTTCTCTCAGTTATTACTGGTCTAATTATAATATCGTGTGGATTACGCATTATGCATACACCTCCTCCACTTTTCTTACTGCATCTTTAGTTATAATAAATGAATTATATTTTAATATATCATAAACATTCAATGTATTAACAAGAGCAGTTTGTACATTCGGAATATTGTTTGCTGATTTTATAATATTTTCATTCTTTTCACCCATA
Organism: Tissierella sp. MB52-C2; assembly: GCF_030931715.1. Taxonomy (NCBI): domain Bacteria; kingdom Bacillati; phylum Bacillota; class Tissierellia; order Tissierellales; family Tissierellaceae; genus Tissierella; species Tissierella sp. MB52-C2. Next base: position 533,155 of record NZ_CP133261.1, on the reverse strand, counting down.
ACGATTAAAGCTTTCTTATCTGCATTTATTTTAGTTAAGAAATTAGTCATATCTTTAGTTTTTGGTGAATCAAATTTTATATCATCAATTACAATTATTTCATTATTTAAAACCTTTGAACTTAACGCAGACTTCATTGCAAGTCTTCTAACTTTCTTAGGTACTTTGTAGCTATAATCTCTTGGTTTTGGTGCAAATGTAACTCCACCACCTGAGAAATGTGGAGCTCTAATACTTCCTTGACGAGCTCTACCTGTACCTTTTTGTCTCCAAGGCTTTCTACCACCGCCTCTTACTTCTGCTCTAGTTTTAGTGGATTGAGTTCCTTGTCTTTTATTAGCAAGTTGATTTTTAACAACTTCATAAACTACATGCTGGTTTACTTCAATACCAAATATATTTTCATTTAATTCGATTTCTTCTACTTGTTCTCCTAACATGTTGTAAACTTTTACCTTAGGCATTTTGCATCCTCCTTTCCGCCTTAATTATTACTTTTTAACCGTTTCTTTTATAGTCACTAATCCTTTTTTAGGTCCTGGTACCGCACCTTTTATAAGTATTAGATTTTTTTCAGCATCTACTCTAACTATTTCAAGATTTTGAACAGTTACTCTTTCATTACCCATTCTTCCTGCCATTCTATGACCTTTGAATACTCTTCCTGGATAAGTACCTGCTGACATACCACCTGGCGCTCTATGGAATTTAGAACCATGTGTTTCTCTTCCTCTACCAAAGCCATGTCTCTTTATAACACCTTGAGTTCCCTTACCTTTAGAAGTACCAGTAACATCAATTAGGTCTCCCGCTTCAAATACATCAGCTTTTATTTCTTGACCTATTTCAAATTCATCTGGATTTTCCACTCTAAATTCTCTTAAGTATTTTTTGTATTCAAGGTTTCCTTTGTCAAAATGACCTTTTGCTGGTTTATTCATTCTTTGTTCTTTTATATTTTGGAATCCAACTTGGATTGCATTATATCCATCTGTTTCAACAGTTTTCTTTTGTACGACTACTAATGGACCAGCTTCAATTACAGTTACCGGAATTACAGATCCATTTTCTGTGAAGATTTGAGTCATACCAACTTTTCTTCCTATCATATTTTTCATACTTGCACCTCCTATTATCTTACAGCGGATTACTCACGTAATCATATAAACAAATTATGATCTTATTTCAATATCTACCCCTGCAGGTAAGTTTAGTTTCATAAGTGAATCTACAGTTTTTTGATTTGGATTTAAGATATCGATTAGTCTCTTATGAGTTCTTTGTTCGAATTGCTCTCTAGAATCCTTATACTTATGAACAGCTCTTAGGATTGTTATTATTTCCTTCTCAGTTGGTAGCGGTACTGGACCTGATACAGTAGCACCTGTTCTTTTAGCAGTTTCAACTATTCTTTGAGCTGATGCATCTAAAAGTTCATGATCATAAGCTTTTAACCTAATTCTTATTTTTTGTTTACCATTGTTTGACATTTAATTCCCTCCTTCTATCGCATGCTGTTTTTTTACATGCGACGTGGGGTTGCCGATACACACTTCCGGGTGTGTTGTTATTTTTTTTAACTTTTACACCCATGACAACTCCAGTCGCCCGATTTTTAACCGGACATTCTCAGCAAAAATTCCCTGCTTTTAACAGCCACCTTTTGCATCATCGCAATGTCTTAATTTGAACACTAATACATTTTATAACATGATTAATAAAAACTCAAGCTTTATTTTCAAAATATCTTAGTTTTTTTATTTTTTTGCATATTAATTATATATTAAGCAGGGGCTTAAAGTTTTAGCGCCCCTGCCATATCTAAATCTAAAATTTATGCAAGAACTTTAGTTACAACTCCTGAACCTACTGTTCTTCCACCTTCACGAATTGAGAATCTTAGTCCCTCTTCTATTGCTATTGGAGTAATTAATTCTATTGTGAATTTTGCATTATCTCCTGGCATTACCATTTCTACGCCTTCTTCTAATTTGATATCACCTGTTACGTCTGTTGTTCTGAAGTAGAATTGTGGTCTATATCCGTTGAAGAATGGTGTATGTCTTCCACCCTCTTCTTTTGATAATACATATACTTCTGATTCAAATTTTAAGTGTGGGTTTATTGATTTTGGCTTTGCTAATACTTGACCTCTTTCAATTTCACTTCTTTGAACCCCTCTTAATAAAGCTCCTATGTTATCTCCTGCTTGTGCTTCATCTAGTAGTTTTCTGAACATCTCTACTCCTGTTACTACTACTGTTCTTGCTTCTTCTGCTAATCCAACGATTTCTACGTTGTCTCCTGTTTTTACGATTCCTCTTTCTACTCTTCCTGTTGCTACTGTTCCTCTTCCTGTAATTGAGAATACGTCCTCTACTGGCATTAGGAATGGTTTATCTGTATCTCTTTCTGGTTGTGGAACGTATGCGTCTACTTCTTCCATTAGTTTAACTATTTTGTCTCCCCATGGTCCGTCTGGTTCTTCTATTGCTTTTAATGCTGAACCTACTACGATTGGTGTTCCATCTCCATCAAAGTCATATTCTGATAATAATTCTCTTACTTCCATTTCTACTAATTCGATTAACTCTTCGTCATCTACCATGTCTTGTTTGTTTAAGAATACTACTATCTTTGGCACTCCTACGTTTCTTGATAATAGGATATGCTCTCTTGTTTGTGGCATTGGACCATCTGCTGCTGATACTACTAAGATAGCTCCATCCATTTGTGCTGCTCCTGTGATCATGTTCTTTACATAGTCAGCGTGACCTGGGCAGTCTACGTGTGCATAGTGACGATTTGCTGTTTCATATTCTACGTGTGATGTAGAAATTGTTATTCCTCTTTCTCTTTCCTCTGGTGCTTTATCTATGTTGTCATAGCTTATTGCTTCTCCTGAACCAAATCTCTTGTTTAATACCATTGTAATAGCTGCTGTTAATGTTGTCTTACCATGGTCTACGTGTCCTATTGTTCCTATGTTTACGTGTGGTTTAGTTCTTTCAAATTTTGCTTTTGCCATTTGGGTATTCCTCCTTAATTATAGATTATTTTTTACCTGTAACTTTTTCTGCAATACTATTTGGCACTGATTCATAATGGTCAAACTGCATGGAATATAATCCTCTACCTTGAGTATTTGAACGAAGGTCAGTTGCATAACCAAACATTTCTGATAGTGGTACAAATGATCTAATTATCTGAACGCCATTAGTAGGCTCCATTCCTTCTATTCTACCTCTTCTAGAGTTTATATCTCCTATAACATCACCCATATACTCTTCCGGCACAGTTACTTCAACTTTCATCATCGGCTCAAGTAATGTTGGTTTTGCTTTAGAAATAGCATCTCTAACACCCATAGAACCAGCTATTTTAAACGCCATCTCTGAAGAGTCTACCTCGTGATATGACCCATCATAAACAGTAACTTTTATATCTAATACTGGATAACCACCAATAACTCCTGATTCTAAGGCTTCTTGAATTCCACCATCTATAGCATTCATGTACTCTTTAGGAATTGCTCCTCCAACTACAGCGTTTACAAATTCATAACCTTTACCTGGTTCTTGTGGTTCAACTCTTAATTTAACGTGACCGTATTGTCCACGACCACCTGACTGTCTTACATATTTAGAATCTGCTTCTGCAGAAGCTTGAATAGATTCTTTATATGCTACTTGTGGACTACCTACATTTGCTTCAACTTTGAATTCTCTTAAAAGTCTATCAACAATTATTTCTAGGTGAAGTTCACCCATTCCAGCAATTATTGTTTGACCTGTTTCTTCATCAGTATAAGTCTTAAATGTAGGATCTTCTTCAGCTAGTTTTGCTAAAGCAGCAGCCATTTTGTCTTGAGATGCTTTCGTTTTTGGTTCTATAGCTACATGGATAACTGGTTCTGGGAATTCCATAGTTTCTAATACTATTGGATTTTCATCATTCGATAAAGTGTCTCCTGTACTAGTATCTTTTAAACCAACTGCAGCTGCTATATCTCCTGCAAAAACTTCATCAACATCTTCTCTTTTGTTAGCATGCATAAGTAGAATTCTACCTATTCTTTCTTTCTTGCCTTTAGATGTATTTTTTACATAGCTACCTGATTTTAAACTACCAGAATATACTCTAAAGTATGCAAGTTTTCCTACGAAAGGATCTGTTACTATTTTAAATGCTAATGCTGAAAATGGTTCGTTGTCTGACGCTAGTCTCTCTTCTTCTTCTTCAGTATTTAGGTTTATACCTTTTACTGCTGGTATATCTAAAGGAGAAGGTAGATAGTCTATTACAGCATCTAGTAGAGGCTGAACCCCTCTGTTTTTATATGAAGAACCACATAAAACCGGTGTCATACCTACGCTAATTGTAGCTTTTCTGATACCTATCATGATCTCTTCAACAGTTAATTCTTCTCCTTCTAAATACTTCATCATTAACTCTTCATCATGCTCTGCTATATTTTCAAGCATTTTTTCTCTATATTCATTAGCTAAATCCACCATATCTGATGGTATTTCTCTTATTTCAAGTTTTTCACCTAGGTCATCTAAATAAACCCTAGCATTCATATTAACTAAGTCAACTACTCCTAGAAAGTCATCTTCTTTTCCAATTGGTAATTGTATAGGTACTGGATTGGCTTTAAGTCTTTCTCTAATCATATCTACTGCTCTATAAAAGTCAGCTCCAAGAATATCCATTTTATTAACAAATGCTAATCTAGGTACTTGATATTTATCAGCCTGTCTCCAAACTGTTTCAGATTGAGGTTCAACTCCACCCTTAGCGCAGAATACAGATACTGCTCCATCAAGGATACGTAGAGATCTTTCTACTTCTACAGTAAAATCCACGTGTCCTGGTGTGTCAATAACGTTAATTCTATGTTCTCTCCACATACAAGTTGTTGCAGCAGATGTAATTGTGATTCCTCTTTCTTGCTCCTGCTCCATCCAGTCCATTTGGGCTCCACCCTCATGGGTCTCTCCTACTTTGTGTATCTTACCAGTGTAAAATAAAATTCTCTCTGTGGTGGTTGTTTTTCCTGCATCAATATGGGCCATTATGCCGATGTTTCTAATTTTTTCCAATGAGATTTGTCTTGGCACAATTTTTCCTCCTTCTTCTTGATTGTTGGTCCCCCTCCACACATTAACAACGATATACTACTTAAATATATATTACCATCTGTAGTGTGCGAAAGCTTTATTAGCTTCAGCCATCTTGTGAGTGTCTTCTCTTTTCTTAACGCTTGAGCCCATACCATTGGAAGCGTCTAAGATTTCTTTTGCTAATTTTTCAACCATAGTTTTTTCTCCTCTTTTTCTTGAATAGTCTACTAACCATCTAAGACCAAGAGTTTCTCTTCTTTCTGCTCTCACTTCTATTGGTACTTGATAAGTTGCTCCCCCAATACGTCTTGCCTTTACTTCTAGCACTGGCATTATATTGTTCATAGCTTTATAGAATACCTCTAATGCATCTTCATTTGATTTCTCAGCAATATAATCAAATGCTCCATAAACTATATTTTGAGCAATTCCTTTTTTACCATCTAACATGATTCCATTGATTAATTTAGTTACTACCATATCGTTATAAATCGGATCCGGCATAACTTCTCTTTTTGGTATATGTCCTTTTCTTGGCACTTTACTTCCCTCCTTAACTATATAAAGTTGATTCATTGGTACTCGGTAATTTAAGTTACCGTCGTGCGCAAAAATGCATCTATATTATATATAATAAAGCGGAATAACTTCCTGCATTTTAAGCACTATTATTTTTTCACCTTTGGCTTCTTAGCACCATACTTAGATCTGCTTTGCATTCTTTTGTCAACGCCAGAAGCATCTAAGGCACCTCTAACAATGTGATATCTCACACCTGGAAGGTCTTTAACTCTTCCACCTCTAATTAGAACAACACTATGCTCTTGTAGGTTATGTCCAATTCCTGGAATATATGCTGCAACCTCTTCACCATTAGTAAGTCTTACCCTTGCAACCTTTCTCAAAGCTGAGTTTGGTTTCTTAGGTGTAACTGTTCTAACAGCAACACATACCCCTCTTTTTTGTGGTGAATTAACTTCTGTTTCCTTTTTTCTAAGAGTATTTAAGTTTACTCCTAAAGCTGGAGATTTTGATTTGTAAAGAACCTTTTCTCTACCTTTTTTAATTAATTGGTTAATAGTTGGCATCAAGGCACCTCCTTCTATTTTATATGTTATTTTAATAATGCAGCAGTTGCTGCACTAACATCAATGCCACATGCATCGCCTAACTTTTTCATATCATCTACAAGGATAACCTGAATATGTTTGATAATGCAAGTTTGTTTTATTTCGTCTGTAACCTTATTTTCTGCATCCTTTGCAATAAAAACTGCTTCGATATCATAAGAGTTTAAAGCCCTTTTCACTTGCTTAGCACCAACAACTTTGTTGCTGGTATTAAGTTTTGATAGCATAAAATCGTCTCCTCCTTTAAACACCTTAAAGATTATGTGGAGATTAATCCACATAATCTTTATGTTATCCAGAGCATTTTCTAAGTTTACACACTAATATATTCTACCATCAGTTATTTTCACTGTCAACATTTAATTCTTCTAAAATTTGAATATTTTCATCTCCAGAAATTTCTATATTTCTATATCTCTTCATTCCTGTTCCTGCTGGAATTAATTTTCCGATGATAACATTCTCTTTTAGCCCTAAAAGGAAATCTTCTTTTCCTTCTATTGCAGCTTGTGTTAGAACTCTTGTAGTCTCTTGGAATGAAGCTGCTGATAAGAATGAGTCTGTAGCCAATGAGGCCTTTGTAATACCTAGTAAAGTCTTCTTGCCTTCTGCTGGTTCTAATCCTTCTCGAATAGCTTTTATATTATTTTCTTCAAAATCATGAGCACTAACTAAAGAACCTGGCAACATATTAGTATCTCCTGCCTCTTCAACCTTTACCCTAGATAACATTTGTCTAACTATTACCTCAATATGTTTATCATTAATATCTACACCTTGTAGTCTATAAACTCTTTGTACTTCTTTCACTAAATAGTTTTGTACCCCTTGTATTCCTTTGATTTTAAGAATATCATGTGGGTTTACAGAACCATCTGTTAGTTCATCACCGGCTTCAACCATATCTCCTGGCTTTACCTTCAGTCTAGAGCCATAAACTATATTATAGTTCATTGATTCTCCATTTGAGGAAGTAATTATAACTTCTTTCTTTCTCTTACTTTCTTCTATGCTAACGACTCCGGCATTTTCAGTAATTACAGCAAGACCCTTAGGCTTTCTTGCCTCAAATAGCTCCTCAACCCTAGGTAAACCTTGAGTAATATCTGCTCCAGCAACTCCACCTGTATGGAAAGTACGCATTGTAAGCTGAGTACCTGGCTCACCAATTGACTGTGCAGCAATTATTCCAACTGCTTCTCCTATATTTACTTCATCTCCAGTAGCTAAATTTCTACCATAACAGTGACCACAAACTCCATATTTAGCTTGACAGCCTAAAACGGAACGTACCTTAACTTCTGTTATTCCAAGATTTTGAATTTCTTCAGCTTGGCTATTTGAAATCATTTCATTTTCTTTAACTAAAATTTCTCCCGTTTCAGGATGTAATATATTTTCAAAAGCATATCTGCCTTCAATTCTATCATGTAGCTCTTCAATTACTTCTTTTCCATCAGTAAAAGGTTTAACTAATAAATACTCATCAGTGCCACAATCAACTTCTCTTACTATAACGTCTTGACTTACGTCAACTAATCTTCTAGTTAAGTATCCAGAGTCAGCAGTTCTAAGAGCAGTATCCGCTAGTCCCTTTCTGGAACCGTGAGTAGAGATAAAGAATTCAAGTACATCTAGTCCTTCCCTAAAGTTAGCCTTTATAGGAATTTCTATAGTTCTACCAGATGCAGATGCCATAAGTCCCCTCATACCTGCCAGCTGTCTAATTTGGTTTACACTACCTCTCGCTCCTGATAGAGACATTATATAGATATTATTCATTGGATCTAGACCGTCCATTAGTATACTAGTTAAGTCGTCAGTGGCCTTGTTCCAAATTTCAATAACCTTTTCATATCTTTCCTCATCTGATATTAAACCCCTACGATAGGATCTTTCAAATTTATCAACTTCACCTTGAGCTTTTTGTAATAATTCTCCTTTTGAATTAGGAATAATTATATCATTCATTGAAATAGATATAGCCCCTAAAGTTGAATAATGGAATCCTGTTTCTTTAATATGATCTAGTACAGTTGCAGTAACTGCATTTCCATGTTTTGCAAAGCATTTTTCTATAATACTTCCTAATGCTTTTTTATTTACTAACATATCAACTTCTAGGGAATATTTATCTTTAGTTCTGTCAACAAATCCTAAATCTTGAGGAAGATGTTCATTTAGTATAAATCTACCTACTGTAGACTCAACTAGTTGTCCCCTATCCTCTTCATTAAGCCTCATTCTAACCTTTACTCTTGCATGTAGACCTACAGAGCCATTGTAATAAGCATGAAGCATTTCACTATAGTCTTTAAATATCATACCCTCTCCTATTTCTCCCGAAGATTCAACTGATAGGTAATAAGCTCCTAAAACCATATCTTGGGTTGGGGTAGTTATAGGTTTACCATCCTTTGGTGCAAGAATATTGTTTGTAGATAGCATTAGAAGCCTTGCTTCTGCCTGTGCTTCTGTAGATAAAGGTACGTGAACTGCCATTTGGTCACCATCGAAGTCAGCATTATATGCTGTACATACTAATGGATGTAGCTTTATGGCTTTACCTTCAACTAAAACAGGTTCAAATGCCTGAATTCCAAGTCTGTGAAGGGTCGGAGCTCTATTTAGAAGTACAGGATGGTCTTTTATTACTGAATCCAACACATCCCATACCTGTGGTTTTACTCTTTCAACCATTCTCTTTGCTGATTTAATGTTATGAGCATGACCTTCTTCTACTAATTTTTTCATTACAAAAGGCTTAAATAGTTCAAGAGCCATTTTCTTTGGTATACCACATTGATAAAACTTTAGGTCTGGTCCAACTACTATTACAGAACGTCCTGAATAATCTACCCTTTTACCTAGTAAGTTTTGTCTAAATCTACCTTGTTTACCCTTAAGCATATCTGATAGAGATTTTAAAGGTCTATTACCTGGACCAGTTACTGGTCTTCCTCTACGTCCATTATCTATAAGGGCATCTACTGCCTCTTGAAGCATTCTCTTTTCGTTTCTAACAATAATATCTGGTGCTCCTAAATCTAGGAGTCTTTTTAATCTATTATTTCTATTAATAACTCTTCTATATAAATCATTTAAATCAGATGTAGCAAATCTACCACCATCTAGCTGTACCATTGGTCTAAGATCTGGCGGTATTACTGGTACAACATCTAAAATCATCCATTCTGGTTTATTACCTGATTGTCTAAAAGCTTCTACTACTTCAAGCCTTCTAGTTATTCTTATTTTCTTTTGGCCTGATGCATCTTTTAACTGTTGTCTTAATTCCTTGCCTTCTCTATCTAAATCAATATTTGCTAATAAAGCCTTTACAGCTTCTGCTCCCATCATCGCTTTAAATTTATTTCCATATTTGTCATAGGCTTCTCTATACTCAGTTTCTGTTAAAAGTTGTTTTTCATATAGAGAAGTATCTCCACCTTCTATAACAACATATGATGCAAAGTATAATATTTTTTCCAGCGATCTTGGAGACATATCTAATAATAGTCCCATCCTACTAGGTATACCTTTAAAATACCATATATGAGATACTGGAGCGGCCAATTCAATATGTCCTAGTCTCTCTCTACGAACCTTAGACTTTGTAACTTCTACTCCACACCTATCACAAACTACTCCTTTGTATCTTACTCTTTTATATTTACCACAATGACACTCCCAGTCTTTCTGCGGCCCAAATATTTTTTCACAAAATAGCCCTTCCTTTTCAGGCTTTAATGTTCTATAGTTTATTGTCTCAGGTTTTTTTACTTCTCCTTTAGACCATTGTCTAATTTTCTCTGGTGAAGCTAGCCCAATTTTAATTGAATCAAATGTATTGAATTCAAACAAGGAGCATTCTCTCCTTTCTATAATAAAATTATATAAGAATGTTTAACTTCATATTGTCCTCAGGCTTACGCCTGAGGGATTAATTAAAAATCATCATAATCTTCATCTTCATCTTCGTCAATATCTAAATCAATATCTAAATCAATATCTAAATCCGTTTCTTCACTATCTTCTTCTAGGATAAATCCAGTAGGTAAATCATCTTCTAACTTTTCTTTTTCCTCTTCTTCATCCTCATATTCTTCACCTTCATCATTAGAGAATATTTTGCCTCCTGTTAACTCTTCGCCTATATTTTCTAAATCTGCCAGTTCATCATCTGCTGATTCTTGAATTTCTATTTCTTTATTTTCTTCAGTTAATATCTTAATATCTAGTGATAAACTTTGAAGCTCTTTGATCAGAACTTTAAAAGATTCTGGAATACCTGGTTCTGGTATGTTTTCTCCTTTTACTACAGCCTCATAAGTCTTAACTCTACCTACGATATCATCAGATTTAACCGTTAGTATTTCTTGTAACGTATGAGCAGCACCATAAGCTTCAAGTGCCCAAACCTCCATCTCCCCAAATCTCTGTCCACCGAATTGTGCTTTACCACCTAATGGCTGTTGAGTAACTAAGGAGTATGGACCTGTTGATCTAGCATGAATCTTATCATCAACAAGGTGATGTAGCTTTAACATATACATATATCCAACGGTTACTGGATTATTGAAGGCTTCTCCAGTTCTACCATCTCTTAAATATATCTTACCAGTCTCTGGATAATTTGCCTCTTTTAACGCTTGAATAATATCATCTTCATTGGCTCCATCAAATACTGGAGTAGCAACATGCCATCCTAGTTTCTTGGCTGCAAGTCCTAAGTGAACTTCTAAAACCTGACCCAAGTTCATACGAGATGGTACTCCTAGAGGATTTAAAACTATTTCGACTGGTGTACCATCTGGTAGGTAAGGCATATCTTCTTCTGGCATTATTCTAGATACTACCCCTTTGTTACCATGACGTCCACACATTTTGTCTCCAACGTTTATCTTTCTCTTAGTTGCTATATATACACGGATCATTTGATTAACTCCTGGTGGAAGTTCATCTCCGTTTTCTCTAGAGAATATCTTCACATCTACTATGATACCTGCTTCACCGTGAGGAACACGTAAAGAAGTATCTCTAACTTCTCTAGCTTTTTCACCAAATATAGCACGAAGTAATCTTTCCTCAGCTGTTAATTCAGTTTCTCCCTTAGGAGTTACCTTTCCAACTAAAATATCTCCAGATTTTACTTCTGCACCTATTCTTATGATACCTCTTTCATCTAGGTCCTTCAACATATCGTCTCCTACATTAGGAATATCCCTAGTTATTTCTTCAGGTCCTAGCTTAGTATCTCTTGCTTCAGATTCATATTCTTCAATGTGGACAGATGTTAAAACATCATCCATTACTAATTTTTCATTTATTAAAATGGCATCCTCATAGTTATAGCCTTCCCATGTCATAAAAGCTATTAGTATATTTTTACCTAATGCTATTTCACCTAAGTTTGTACTTGGTCCATCGGCTATTACCTGACCTTTGACAACTTTTTCTCCTTCTTCCACAATAGGTCTTTGGTTAATAGTTGTCCCTTGGTTGGATCTTTTAAATTTCAATAATTTATATCTTTCTATTTTGTTATCTTCATCTGTTCTTATAACTATCTCAGATGAACCTACCTTTAATACCACACCTGAATGATTTGCTAAAACTACTGTTCCAGAGTCTTTAGCAGCTTTATATTCTATTCCAGTTCCAATGATTGGAGCTTCAGTCTTTAGAAGTGGTACAGCTTGCCTCTGCATGTTAGCACCCATTAAAGCTCTGTTAGCATCATCATTCTCTAAGAATGGTATCATGGCAGTACCAACAGATACAAGTTGTTTAGGTGAAACGTCCATATAGTCAACTTCTTCAATTGGGAATATATCTATTACACCATTTTTCCCCCTTGCTACAACTCTTTTACTTACAAAGGATCCATCTTCATTAAGCTTTTCATTAGCCTGTGCTATAATAAACTCATCTTCCACATCTGCAGTTAAATAATCAATTACACCAACGACCTTACCTTCACCCTTTTGAATCTTTCTATAGGGGGATTCTATGAATCCGTACTCATTAATGGTAGCATAAGTAGTTAATGATGTTATTAACCCTATATTAGGTCCTTCTGGAGTCTCTATAGGACACATCCTACCGTAGTGAGAGTGGTGAACGTCCCTTACTTCGAAGCCTGCTCTATCACGGCTAAGTCCACCAGGTCCTAATGCAGACATTCTTCTTTTATGTGTTAATTCCGCTAGTGGATTGGTTTGATCCATGAATTGAGACAATTGGCTGCTTCCAAAGAATTCTTTGATTGAAGCAACGACAGGTCTTATGTTTATCAGATCTTGTGGAGTAGCTACATCGATGTCTTGTATAGTCATTCTTTCTCTAACTACTCTTTCCATACGAGATAAACCTATTCTAAATTGATTTTGTAGTAGTTCTCCTACAGATCTTAGTCTTCTATTTCCAAGGTGGTCTATGTCATCTGTACCACCGATACCATAGAATAAATTAAATTCATAGTTTACAGATGCTATTATATCATCTATGATTATATGTTTAGGTGATAATTCTTTTACTCTTTCACCTATTGCCTCTTTTAACTCTTCTTGACTTTCATATGTGTCCATTAATTCCTTCATAAGAGGATAATATACCTTTTCCTTAAGTCCAAACTCTTCTATGGAGAAAGGTAGGTCAAAAGCTTTATAATCCACAAAATTGTTTCCTAATACTCTTATGCTTCTTCCATCCTCTAATAAAACATCCACCATATTTATACCGCTATTTTCTATTTCTATAGCTTGGTCTCTAGTGATTTTATCTCCTTGTGATACTAAAATCTCACCAGTCTCAAGGTTATGAATGTCATTAGCAGCTCTTTTGCCATATATCCTATTGTATAAAGCTAGTTTTTTATTGAACTTATATCTTCCTACCCTAGCTAAATCATATCTCTTAGGGTCAAAGAATAAGTTATTAATAAGAGTTCTAGCACTATCCACTGTAGGTGGTTCTCCAGGTCTCAATCTCTTATATATTTCTAATAGTGCTTCTTCTTCATTAGTCGTACTGTCCTTTTCCAATGTATTTAACAATTGTTCAGTTTCTCCAAGTACTTCTATGATTTCAGAGTTGGTTTGTAGTTTTAAAGCTCTTAATAGAATAGTAATAGGAACTTTTCTAGTTCTATCTACCCTAACATATACTATATCGTTAGAGTCCGCTTCGTATTCTAACCAAGCCCCTCTATTAGGTATTAGTGTAGAAGAATATAATCTCTTACCTGTTTTGTCTATTTCCTCTACAAAATAAACACCAGGTGATCTAACTAACTGGCTAACTACTACTCTCTCAGCACCGTTGATAATAAAAGTACCCTTATCTGTCATTAAAGGTAAATCACCCATAAATACTTCTTGTTCTTTTACTTCACCAGTTTCCTTGTTAATAAGCCTTACCTTTACCTTTAGTGGTGCAGAGTAATTAGCATCTCTTTCTCTTGCCTCATCTTCTCCGTACTTAATATTTTCTCCAATATGGTAATCAACAAATTCAAGTATTAAGTTTCCAGTATAATCTTGAATCGGAGAGATGTCTTCAAAGACCTCTCTAAGCCCTTCATCTACAAACCATTTGTAAGAAAATTTCTGTACCTCTATTAAATCAGGCAAATCTAACACTTCTTCGATGCGTGAATAACTCATTCTAACACGCTTTCCGTAGGTTACAGGATGTACCATCAAAAATTCACCCCTTATTAAACTAAAATATCCAAAAGCATAAAATACTTTTGGTAAATCTTTTCCAAAACAAATATATTATAATATTGCCAATTAAATGAAATTTTATACATTGATACATGTTTTCCCTATTATGCATTTAGATATGTTACCATAATATAGCTTTTGTGTCAAGCTTTTTCTTATGTATAAAGGTAATAAAAAAGGCTTTCTTTAATTTTGAAAGCCTTTTTAATTAACAATAATTATTTTACTTCTACTTGTGCTCCAGCTTCTTCTAATTTAGCTTTGATATCATCAGCTTCTTCTTTTGAAGCACCTTCTTTAATTGGCTTTGGAGCGCCATCTACTAATTCTTTAGCTTCTTTTAATCCTAATCCAGTTATTTCTCTAACAACTTTTATAACTTTAATTTTTTCTCCACCTGCTGATGCTAAGATAACATCAAATTCTGATTTTTCTTCTGCTGCTGGAGCTGCTGCGCCACCTGCTGCTGGAGCTGCTGCTGCTGCCATTGGTGCAGATGCACTTACTCCGAATTCTTCTTCTAATGCTTTAACTAAATCTGCTAATTCTAATACAGTTAAATTCTTAACTTCTTCGATTAAATTTAATACTTTTTCACTTGCCATTTTTATATATCCCTCCACAGTAATTTTATTTTTTAGGCTTGTTGTTTTTCTTGAATAGCGTTTAACACAATTGCAAGGCTTCTAATTGTACCTTGAAGTACGTTAGCAAATCCTTGAATTGGTGCATTAAATCCGCCAAGTACTTGTGCAATAAGTACTTCTCTTGGTGGAAGATCTCCTAGATCTTTTACACCATTAACATCTATAATTTTACCATCTACAACACCAGCTTTTATCTCAAGCTTATCATTTTCCTTAGCGAAGTCAGATGTAATTTTTGCTACTTGAACTGGATCATCATATCCAAAAGCAATAGCACTTGGTCCCTTTAAGAACTCATTAAATTCTTCAAGACCTGAATCTTTAAAAGCAAATCTCATCATAGTGTTTTTATAAACCTTATACTCAACACCTGCTTTTCTGTATCTACTTCTTAATTCAGTTAATTGTTCAACATTAAGTCCTCTATAATCAACTAATACTACAGATTGAGCTTTGCTAATCTTTTCTTTAATCTCTTCTACATTTTGGCTTTTAGCTTGAAGGGTTTGTTCCTTCACTGAATTCACCTCCCATAGGACAATAAATAAAGGTCCCTCCGCAGACACGTAGAGACCCTAATTTCAATTTTATAAATTAGTTCGTTCTCACCTCGGTAGGAGTTTAAACCTTCTGGTACCTACTGTCTACAGTTATCTATTTAATTAACATAAAAATTATATCAATTTTTATTCATATTGTCAATAGATTAGTCCATTAATTTTTGTCCATTTATTTTAATTCCAGGACCCATTGTACTGGATATAGCAACTGATCTTAAATATCTTCCTTTAGCCGCAGCTGGTTTAGCCTTAATTATGGCATCCATAACTGTGTTAAAGTTTTCTGTTAGTTTTTCTGTTCCAAAGGATATTTTTCCTATTGGTACATTTATGATACTAGCTTTATCTACTCTATATTCAACTTTACCTGCTTTAATTTCATCAATAGCTTTTGCTACTTCAAAAGTTACAGTTCCAGACTTTGGATTTGGCATTAATCCTTTTGGTCCAAGGATTCTACCTATTCTACCAACAAGTCCCATCATATCTGGTGTTGCAACTACTACATCGAAGTCCATCCAGCCTTCATTTTGAATTCTAGCAACTAATTCTTCGCCGCCCACATATTCTGCGCCTGCTTCTTCAGCTTCTTTTATTTTATCGCCTTTTGCAATAACAAGTACAGTTTTACTTTTACCTGTACCATGTGGTAATACTACAGCGCCTCTTACTTGTTGATCAGCATGTCTTGGATCTACTCCAAGTCTTACTGATAAATCTATAGTCTCATCAAATTTAGCTTTTGCTGTTTTTTGTACTAGTTCAATAGCCTCATCTACATCATAAAGATTAGTTCTATCTACTAACTTCATGCTCTCTGTATAATTTTTACCTCTTTTTGGCATAACATTACCTCCTTGTGGTTATAACGGAATATCCTCCCACTATTTTCCTATAATTATTCTTCTACAGTAATACCCATACTTCTTGCAGTTCCTTCAATCATGCTTATAGCTGTCTCTATTGAAGCAGCATTTAAATCTGGCATTTTTAATTCAGCGATTTCTCTAACCTTAGCTTTAGAAAGATTAGCAACCTTTTTCTTATTTGGTTCAGCTGAACCTGATTCTATACCTACAGCTTTTTTGATTAATACCGCAGCTGGTGGTGTCTTTGTTATAAAAGAAAAAGATCTGTCTTGATAAACAGTAAGAACAACTGGTATTATCATTCCCGCTTGATCTGCAGTCTTAGCATTAAATTCTTTTGTAAATTGCATAATATTTACTCCATGAGGTCCTAATGCAGTTCCTACAGGTGGGGCTGGAGTTGCTTTACCAGCTGGAATTTGTAACTTAACTAAAGCCATAACTTTTTTTGCCATAATACTTCCACCTCCTCGTGTCCTTTGTGGTTTGGCGGGATAAACCCTCCCACTCAATTATATATATTTAAAAAGCAATTTGCTTTTAAAAACTTATAACTTTTCAACTTGGTCAAAATCCAATTCAACAAGAGTTTCTCTCCCAAACATGGATACAAAAACTTTCACTTTTCTCTTTTCCATATTTATACTGTCAACATTTCCCATAAAGTTTTCAAAGGGACCAGAACATACCTTTACTACATCACTCACCCTTAAATCTACCATAGGTAGAACGGTTTCTTGTACTCCCAATGCTTTTACCTCTGTATCTGTTAACGGAACTGGCTTAGAACCTGGTCCTACAAATCCTGTAACTCCTCTTGTGTTTCTCACTAGATACCATGATTCATCATTGATTATCATCTTCACAAGAACATATCCAGGGAAAAGTTTTCTTTCTTTAAGCTTTTTCTTCCCGCCCTTGCTGTCCATATACTCTTCAGTAGGCACAGCTACTTCGAATATATCGTCTCTCATACCTCTATTCTCTACCATTTTTTCAAGGTTAGCTTTAACCTTGTTTTCATGACCTGAATAAGTATGGACTACATACCATCTTGCATCCATAGCCCTTTCTTCTCTACTTTTCTCCGTCATAAATTTCAGGAACCTATCGGTCCTTCCCTCCCTCTTGTAACTAAATTATAAACTGTAAGCCACCGTGTATTATTAAGTCTAGTACCCATACAATAATTGCTACAATAGCACTAACCATTATAACTACTCCTGTATAATTTATTAATTCTTTCTTACTAGGCCAAATTACTTTTTTAATTTCAGATTTAACTCCTCTGAAATAGGTAGCTACTTTTGCTTTCTTTGTACCTGTTGGCGCTGTCATAACACTCACATCCTTACTTAATTATAGTATTATTTAGTTTCTTTATGAGCAGTATGATTTTTGCAGAATTTACAATATTTTTTTAGTTCAATTCTTTCTGTATTGTTCTTTTTGTTTTTAGTAGTATTGTAATTTCTTTGTTTACACTCTGTGCAAGCTAATGTGATTCTATCTCTCACTTAAAACACCTCCTACAAACCCTATATATATGTTAAACTATCGTTTTCGGGTACTTCTCCCCATCTTTAACAACGTTACTAATATAAACTATCATAAATTAAAAACTATGTCAATAAAAAAGTAATCCCTCTATAATGATTTTCTTTAAAGTATAGAATCATTATTCCATTTTTTATGAAATCTTATTCCAAGTTCATCCAGAAAAAAGACTAGGTCAAAAGACCTAGTCTTTTTTATTATGCAAGAACTTTAGTTACAACTCCTGAACCTACTGTTCTTCCACCTTCACGAATTGAGAATCTTAGTCCTTCTTCTATTGCTATTGGAGTAATTAATTCTATTGTGAATTTTGCATTATCTCCTGGCATTACCATTTCTACGCCTTCTTCTAATTTGATATCACCTGTTACGTCTGTTGTTCTGAAGTAGAATTGTGGTCTATATCCGTTGAAGAATGGTGTATGTCTTCCACCCTCTTCTTTTGATAATACATATACTTCTGATTCAAATTTTAAGTGTGGGTTTATTGATTTTGGCTTTGCTAATACTTGACCTCTTTCAATTTCACTTCTTTGAACCCCTCTTAATAAAGCTCCTATGTTATCTCCTGCTTGTGCTTCATCTAGTAGTTTTCTGAACATCTCTACTCCTGTTACTACTACTGTTCTTGCTTCTTCTGCTAATCCAACGATTTCTACGTTGTCTCCTGTTTTTACGATTCCTCTTTCTACTCTTCCTGTTGCTACTGTTCCTCTTCCTGTAATTGAGAATACGTCCTCTACTGGCATTAGGAATGGTTTATCTGTATCTCTTTCTGGTTGTGGAACGTATGCGTCTACTTCTTCCATTAGTTTAACTATTTTGTCTCCCCATGGTCCGTCTGGTTCTTCTATTGCTTTTAATGCTGAACCTACTACGATTGGTGTTCCATCTCCATCAAAGTCATATTCTGATAATAATTCTCTTACTTCCATTTCTACTAATTCGATTAACTCTTCGTCATCTACCATGTCTTGTTTGTTTAAGAATACTACTATCTTTGGCACTCCTACGTTTCTTGATAATAGGATATGCTCTCTTGTTTGTGGCATTGGACCATCTGCTGCTGATACTACTAAGATAGCTCCATCCATTTGTGCTGCTCCTGTGATCATGTTCTTTACATAGTCAGCGTGACCTGGGCAGTCTACGTGTGCATAGTGACGATTTGCTGTTTCATATTCTACGTGTGATGTAGAAATTGTTATTCCTCTTTCTCTTTCCTCTGGTGCTTTATCTATGTTGTCATAGCTTATTGCTTCTCCTGAACCGAATCTCTTGTTTAATACCATTGTAATAGCTGCTGTTAATGTTGTCTTACCATGGTCTACGTGTCCTATTGTTCCTATGTTTACGTGTGGTTTAGTTCTTTCAAATTTTGCTTTTGCCATTTCAATATTCCTCCTTAATTTTTATATTAATAATCTTAATTTTCGAATTTCTTTAGGAAGAAAGTTAAGGAAACTCGCCCTGGCGTTTCTTAACCTATAAAAAAATGTGGAGCCCACGACCGGACTCGAACCGGTGACCTCTTGCTTACCATGCAAGTGCTCTACCTCCTGAGCTACGTGGGCATTTTGCTCACTGTTAGTTATTTTACTATTTCCCTTTAAATTTGTCAAGGGATTTACATTTTATTCTCTAATATTTTCTCTAACTTTCTTTTTACTCTTTGTAAAGCATTATCAATACTTTTTACATGTCTATCTAAGTTTTCTGCAATTTCTTGATAACTCATTCCATCTACATAAGACATTAAGACTTCCCACTCCAATTCAGATAAGATTTCTCCTATTTTGCCTTCCATAAAGTCCAACTCTTCCCTACCTATCATTAACTCCTCAGGATCAGATGTATTTATGCCAGTTACAATGTCTAATAAAGTCCTATCAGACTCTTCATCGTATATAGGTTTATTTAGAGATACATAGGAATTTAATGGAATATGTTTTTGCCTAGTAGCTGTTTTAATAGCCGTAATGATTTGTCTTGTAATACAAATTTCTGCAAACGCCCTAAAGGAAGCTAGCTTGTCCTTATCGTAGTCACGGATAGCCTTATAGAGGCCTATCATACCTTCCTGTACAATATCCTCTTTATCAGCACCTATTAAATAATAAGACCTAGCTTTACACTTTACTATATTTTTATACTTATTGATCAAATATTCTAAAGCTACAGCATCATCAGTCTTAGCAAAAGCCACTACATCCTCATCACTCATATTTGTATAGCTATTTAGTTCAATGTCATCATACAAGCTTAAATGCACCAATATTCCCCCCAGCATAGATGTTAAATTCTGTCAATTTCATTATATCAATAGATTCTTATTAGTCAAGGTCATTTTTCTCACTAATTAGATCATTCAATCTTTTTACAGTTTCTTCATCTAACCTCCCTAGCAGTAAATCATTTTTCTTATTTTCATTAGCTCTATTACGTTTCATTAGTTTTTTTTGGTTAAATATTTCCATCTCTAGTTCCCTCGCAGATATTCTAGTGCCTCCACGTCCTAATATAATTTGTTGTTCCATCCAATCTGATGTAGCTACCCGTACTGTTTTTATTCTACCTATTTCATCTAGCTTTTTCTCTATATATTGATCTGCTGTTTCATTTTCTTTAGTATATATTACTTCTAAACCATTATGATTCTCCTGCGTACCATAATTGCCCCTTACTAAATGTGCATCAAATACGATTATTATTTCTATACCTGAATAATGTTTATATTCCATCATAATTTCTATGAGCTCATTTCGCGCTTCTTCTAGATGGGATTTTTTTAGATTATTAAATCTGTCCCATGAATTAATAATATTATATCCATCAACAAAAAGATATTCCTTAATCTTTTTATTTCTTTTAGCCATAGTTCTGTCTTACTACCTCGTAAATTAATATAGATGCTGCATTGGAAGCATTTAAAGAAGATACCTTACCTAGCATTGGAATTTTAACTAATACATCGCATTTTTCTTTAACTAATCGGGAAATTCCTTTTCCTTCATTGCCTATTACCAATGCCACTCCACCATCTAAAGATGTTTTATAATAATCATTACCAGTCATATCTGCACCATAGATCCATAAACCCTTTTGTTTCAACTCCTCTATTGTATTGACAATATTGTTTACTTTTGCCACAAGCATATGTTCTACTGCACCAGCAGAACTTTTATAAACCGTTTGATTAACTACTGCCGAACGTCTCTTTGGGATAATTATTCCATGAACACCTGCACATTCCGCTGTTCTAATTATGGAACCTAGATTATGTGGATCTTCTATTCCATCTAATATCACTATAAATGGTTGTTGCTCCTTTTCCTTAGCTTTATTAAGTATATCATCTAAGTCTACATAACCATACGAAGTAACTAAAGCAACTACTCCTTGATGAGCATTGCCTTCTGATAGTGAGTCTAGTTTATTCTTATCAACTTGTTGAATTATAATATTTCTATCTCTTGCGATTCCAATTATTTTATTTATCGAACCTTGAAGATCACCATTCAAAACGTATAACTTCTCTATTTCTCTATCTGCCTTAAGTATTTCTAAAACCGGATTTCTTCCTACAACATATTGAAAATCCATCTATTCACACCTTTCTATGTTAATTGTCAATTGCTCTAAACTTTTCTCTTACTTCAATCATCTTCCCGCAAGTCATCTTTCCTTCTGGACAAGGACCAGACACGCACCTTGGTCCTGCATTTTTAAATAGTACTGGATATACTTTCCTAACTTCCTTTAACATTGATATTGCCAGTTCTCTTATTTCCCACTGGGCTCTATTACAACATCTCAAATTAAAGAAATTAAGTAGTGACCTAGCATTCATAGTAAATACTATTTTAGTTTCACAGGCATTTGGGAAAATATATCTAGCATCTTCTATAGACTCTTTTTCCGCCTTACTTTTAGCTTCCTTTTCTAAAAATCCTTCATTGATATATTTTTTATAATGTTCTTCAAATAATATTTCAGTTATTTCATTATAATATCTTTGGTCTTCTTCCATTGCATTTACAAATAATTTCTTAGCTTTTTCATTATTTGAAATATTGGGCGGGATTATATATTCAAATTGTTCAAGTTTTACATACCTTTGTGATTGCTGAGAGAAGCTAGCAATCCTATGTCTCACTAATTGATGAGTCAATGTACGTGATACTCCTTCTATACCAAAGGTAAAACTAATATGTTCTATTGGACTTTCATGATTTAAGTCCATTAAAAGAGATAAGAATGATTCAACTTTATCATTATCTAAACTTTCTTCAATTTGGTCAATTCCCACAGATGAATAACATAGCCTAGCAGCTGATGCAACTAACTTTTCCCCATCAGGTGTATATCTTAAAAGCTCTACCTTTAACATTCAAATCCCCCTTATATTTAATCAATATCCATATTCGAAATCATTTCAAACATTTCTGATATTCTTTCATCCCTTCTTTTCAAATAAAGATACCCTATTAATGCCTCAAACCCTGTAGCATATTTATAGTCTATCATATTGGCATTTTTAGGTATCGTATGGGATTTAGCATTTCTTCCTTTTTTCACTATTGTTTGTTCTTCTTCAGTAAGTGTATCCTCCAACATATGGACAATATTCGCCTGAGCTTTAGCCTTTACATACTCAATAGTTGCTTTATGAAGTTTATTTACTGGAAGTTTCTTCTGCAGTAAATATGTCCTAACTAAAAGTTCATAAACTGCATCTCCTATATAAGCAAGCTGCAAAGGAGATAGCATATCTATATCCTCTGCAGTTATATCTTTGTTTGTTTTTCTAAATAAATTGTCTTTTTCCATAATCTATACTCGTTTCCATTTTACACCTTCTTGAGTGTCCTCTAAAACTATTCCTTTTTCTTTTAATATATCTCTAATTTCATCGGCTAATTTAAAATCCTTATTTTTTCTTGCTTCAGTTCTTTTTTTAATAAGTTCTACTATTTCTTCCTCTAAGATTTCTTCCTTTTTATTCAATATCCCTAGAACATTACATAATTCCATAAGAAGATCATAGGTTTTGTGAATGAACTTTCTAGAGTTTTTCTCATTTATATTAGTATTAGCATATTTAACTAATTCAAATACTGCTGCAATGGCATCTGCAGTGTTTAAATCATCTTCCATACTCTCTATAAATTCTTCTTTAAATTTCTCGATTTCCTTCAGATGATTATCTTCTTCCTCATTTAATTCTCTATCTTCAGCCTTCTCAAGTAAATATTCTAAGTTTTTCTTGCCATTATATATCCTTTCTAAAGCATTTTCCATTTGATGCATTATTTCTCTAGTAAAGTTTATAGGGGATCTATAATGTGCAGATAATAGGAAGAATCTAAGAATTTCTAAATCAAACTCCTCTGCAATTTCTTTTACAGTGAAAAAATTTCCTACAGATTTCGACATTTTTTGATTTTCTACATTTAACATAGCATTATGCATCCAGTAATTAGCAAAGGGCTTCTCCGTTAATGTCTCAGACTGAGCAATTTCATTTTCATGGTGTGGAAACTGAAGATCATCTCCACCTGCATGTATATCTATTGTATCTCCTACTAAAGTCCTAGCCATTACAGAACACTCTATATGCCATCCAGGTCTACCTAATCCCCATGGACTTTCCCATGACGGTTCTCCTTCTTTAGCCTTTTTCCATAATGCAAAATCCATAGGATTCTGTTTTTCGTCACTTACTTCAACTCTAGCACCGCTTAGTAAATCCTCAATATTTTTCTTGGATAATTTACCATAATCCTTAGCACTATTTATATTAAAATAAACATTTCCATCTATATTATAGGCTGCATCTTTTTCTATCAAAGCTTCTATAAATTCAATCATTGGTTGAATAAATTCTGTAGCTTTCGGATGTATAGTTTTTTCTTCATATACATTTAAACCTTTTGTGTCATTCATAAAAGCTTCTATATATCTCTCCGATATTTCTTTAAATGTAGTATTTTCTTCATTTGCTTTACTTATTATTCTATCGTCAATATCTGTAAAGTTTGAAATATATTTAACCTCATATCCTCTATATATAAAAAATCTTCTTAGAGTATCAAATATTACTATAGGTCTAGCATTTCCAACGTGTATATAGTTATAAACTGTTGGTCCGCAAGTGTACATACTAACCTGTCCTTCTACTACTGGTATAAATTCTTCTTTTTTTCTTGTTAAAGTATTATAAATCTTCATACCTAACCTCCCTCTTTTAAAGATATACCCCTACACTATTCACTATATATAATTCTTCTCTACATATTCAATTCTTTTTATTATATTTTCTTTTCCTAGTAGAACTAGTATATTCACAAACTCTGGTCCGTGTGCCGCTCCTGTTAAAGCTACTCTTGCTGGCATAAATAAGTTTTTACCCTTTACCCCAGTAGCTTTTTGGATTAGTTTCATAAATCCTTTAGCATATTCTTCGTCTACTACTTCTACATCGTTTAATTCTTCCTTAATAGCTGTAAGTACAGAACTTACTTGTTCACCTTTTATTATTTCCAATGCATCTTCTTCTACTATTTCTACATGATCTTTAAATATAAAATCTACTTTTTCTACAACATCTCCAACAGTATCTAAACTCTCTTGAACAGTACGAATCAATAATTTAAGCCAATCATATTTATCTTTAGCAAAAGAATCATCAATTAGACCTGCTTCTATTAAGTAAGGAATAGCTAAATCTGTAATTTTCGCCACAGATGAACTCCTGATATAATGTCCATTTACCCAATTCAATTTATCTTTATCAAAAATTCCACCTGTTTTAGATACTCTTTCAAAGGAAAATTTGTTTATTAATTCTTCCATAGATAATATTTCTTCGTTATCTTCTGGACTCCATCCTACTAATGCTAAGTAATTAACTAATCCCTCTGGTAAATATCCCTTATCTCTAAAATCTTCTACTGATACATCTCCTTGACGCTTACTTAATTTCTTTCTGTCTTTATTTAAAACAGTAGGCAAATGCACATATGTTGGTTTTTCCCATCCAAATACTTCATATAAATAAATATGTTTTGGTGTAGAAGGCAGCCATTCCTCTCCTCTAACTATATGGGATATTTCCATTAAATGGTCATCTACTACTACAGCCATATGATAAGTTGGATATCCATCAGATTTCAGTAGTACTTGATCGTCAATATCATCAGTATTTATTATAATATCTCCCCTAACTAAGTCATGAAATTTTACATCATAGTTCTGAGGTAATTTTAATCTAACAACATATTCTTCTCCATTAGCAATTCTTATCTTTGCTTCTTCTAAAGAAACATTTCTACAAAACCCATCATATTTTGGCACTAAGCCTTTAATTTTTTGTTCTTCACGAACGCTTTCAAGTCTTTCTTTAGAGCAGAAACAATAATATGCATGACCGTTTTCAATAAGCTCATCTACATATTTCTTATATATATCTAATCTTTCAGATTGAATGTATGGACCATAATCTCCTTTTTGAACTACTTTTCCATCTTCCACAAATATACCCTCATCATATTCTATCCCAGCCCAATGTAAAGACTCTATTAAATTTTCTATAGCTCCTTCAACAAATCTAGTTTGGTCAGTATCTTCTATTCTTAAAATAAACTTTCCATTATTGCGTCTAGCAAATAGGTAATTGTATAAAGCAGTCCTAATAGAGCCTATATGTATAAAACCTGTTGGACTTGGGGCAAATCTTAATCTTATTTCTTTCAAAACCTACACCTCCTGAGTTAATTATCTTATATTATATATCACCAGTTCCCTACTGTAAACTCTCTATCTAAATAAGTAAAAATACTATAGTAAAAAATCTTTGAAAAGATTTTACTATAGTATTTCCTGTTCTAAAAGATATTATCATTATTAAGCTTCCAATAAACAATTTTCTTCTATAAATCTTATTTTTTCCTTCGAATATAATATAAATTCCTCTTCTGTTATTATGGAGTTTGCTTTTAATTTATTTAATATACATATAAATTCTTCACATACCTTAGCTAATTCTAAACCTATATCCATGATTTCCTCACCTTTCACTAGTATTATAATCTATTCTTATTACTCATTTTATGTTTATATTACTTAGAAATTATTGAGATCTGTGAAAATAATGTTTTGTAGAAATACTCTTTAGCTTTTGTTATGATTGAATTTTCAGAAATCTTGTAAGTATATATTCGACATAATTTAAAAAACTCCTTCTTTTATTTAAAAAAATAGTCCACTCGGACTATTTTTTTATTATAATTTCAAACTCTCTTTAGCAAATTCTTCTTTTATTAAAGATGTTAATTTATCTACTTCTACTTCCTGTTTATCTTCTTCTCCTCTAATAGAATATTCCACAATAGATTCTCCTGCCTTTTTACCTACAGTTATTCTAATTGGTATTCCTATTAAATCTCTATCTTTAAACTTAACTCCTGCTCTTTCATTTCTATCATCTATTATAACTTCAACACCTAATGCTTCTAATTCTTTATATAATTTTTCACCTAGGTTTACTTGCTCTTCATTCTTTGTATTTACTACAGTTATTATTACATGATAAGGTGCTACAATTAATGGCCATATTATCCCATCTTCATCATGGTGTTGTTCTACTACTGCTGCTACAGATCTAGAAACACCTATACCATAACATCCCATTACAAATGGCTTTTCCTTACCATTTTCATCTAAAAAGTTAGAGCCTAATGCTTCTGAATATTTAGTACCTAATTGGAATATATTTCCTACTTCAATTCCTCTATCCATCTCTAGCGCTTCTCCACATTTAGGGCATATATCTCCTTCTCTTACTAAAAGTAAATCTTCTACTACTTCACCTGTGAAGTCTCTGCCATAATTTACATTTTGTAGATGGTAATCTGTTTCATTTCCACCTACTATTAGATTTTTGATTTTAGCAATTCTAGAATCTACTAAAACTTTAACTCCTTTTTTAATTCCCACTGGACCTGTGAAACCTTTATTTGCTCCAGTTATGTCTAGGATAACTTCTTCATTGGCTAACTCTAGATCATGTTCTCCTATTCCTAAATAATTACATAGCTTAGTTTCATTTAGTTCCCTATCTCCTGGGATAATTGCAACTACTGGTTCTCCTATGTTATATACCAATGCTTTTCCAAATCTGCTAGGATCAATATTGAAGAATTCCACTAAGGATTCAATAGTAGTTACATTTGGAGTATGAACTCTCTCCATATTTAATTCTTCTTCTGTTTCATTATTCACTTTATATACTACATCTGCTTTTTCATCAGTAGCTGCATAATCACAATTATCACAATAAGCCATTAGACTTTCACCAGCCTCTGACATTGCCATAAATTCATGAGATACTTTACCACCCATGGCCCCTGTATCTCCTTGAACTACTTTATATTTTAGGTTAAGTCTAGTAAACACATTATCATAGGCTTCCCACATTACTTCATATGCCTTCTTCATACTTTCTTCGTCTACATCAAAACTATAGGCATCCTTCATTATAAATTCCCTACATCTCATTAAACCAAATCTTGGTCTTTTCTCATCTCTATATTTTGTTTGAATCTGATAAAGATTTAATGGAAGTTGCTTATAGGATTTTACTTCGTCCTTTATTAAATTAGTAAAATATTCTTCATGGGTAGGTCCAAGGCAAAATTCTCTACTATTTCTGTCTTTAAGTCTAAACATTTCTGGACCAAAGTTTTCCCATCTACCAGAAGCCTCCCATATTTCTCTTGGTTGAATTGCAGACATTAATAATTCTTGAGACCCTGCTCTATCCATTTCTTCTCTAACTACTTGTTCTACCTTTCTTATTACCCTATATCCCATTGGAAGGTAAGAATACACACCACTAACTAATCTCCTCATCATACCTGCCCTTAGAAGGAATTTATGACTTGCTATTTCCGCATCTGCCGGCATTTCCCTTAAAGTAGGTATATAAAGTTTTGACATTCTCATAAAAATCACTCTCCTTATATTTATATAAAAAATTAAAAATGTTGACCAGATCATAAATTTGTTGCCTTCGTTAAATTCAGTTGTTTGATACGGTGGCTACGCAGTCTCGAATCTCAAATCTATCTGCTCGCTACGCTCACATAGATTTGGTTCTCGTTGAGTTTGACCTACCATCAATTTGTTACCTTCGTTTAGTTAGTTATTTAACCATAGATGACTACGCAGTCTCACTGCACAAATTCATTTGCTCGTTATCACTCGCATGAATTTGGCGTTCGTTGCGTTTGACCTACATCAACTCACTGTCGTTCGTTGTGTTAGGTCATAAAGGTCATAAAAAAACCTTTCATCTCTTTGTAAGAGACGAAAGGTTAAGTTCCGCGGTACCACTCTAATAAACCTAAGTATAAATAGGTTCACTCAATAGTTATAACGCACAACCGTTTAAGCTTTTGGCTTAAATGCTCTGGGGTAGGTTCAATATTAGGAAGGACAGAAGTTTTCCACCATTTAACTTCCTCTCTAGGACCTATAATACTTACTATTTCCCTTCTTTGCTAGGATATTATACATATTATACTAGTACTATTATATTGTGTCAATTATTTTCTTTTTTAATCATGCAAACACTATATGCTGATATACCCTCTTCTCTTCCTTCAAAACCTAGCCATTCTGTAGTAGTAGCTTTTATGTTTATATTGTCTATTGAAGTGTGTAAAGTATGGGCAATATTTAACCTCATCTCCTCTATATAAGGAGCTAGTTTTGGTCTTTGAGCTGCAATTGTTGCATCTATATTGCCTATTGTGTACCCTGAATCTTTCATTAGTTCAAAGACTTGAGACAAAAGATATATGCTTGAAATGTCTTTATATTTATTATCAGTATCAGGGAAATGTTTTCCTATATCTCCTAAAGCTAAAGCTCCTAAAATGCTATCCATTATGGCATGAACCAAAACGTCTGCATCGGAATGTCCAAGTAGACCTCTTTCAAAGGTCATCTCTACGCCACCTAATATCAACTTTCTATCTTCTACAAGCTTATGAACATCATAACCAAATCCAATTCTCACATTATCACCTATTCCTATTATCTACTTTGAAATATAAAATTTCTGCCGTTAAAAATCGTATTTCTGTCTTTAATTAAAGATTCTGCAAGGATTATATCCTCTGGTGTTGTGATTTTTATATTTTCATAACTTCCCATAATCATCTTGACATTATATCCAATTTCTTCAACTATGGAGCTATCATCAGTTCCATAAAATCCAGTATCTATTGCATTTTCATACCCTTTAATAAGTATGTCTTTAAAGAAACATTGTGGTGTTTGAGCAGCCCAAAGCAGATCTCTTATTGGAGTATCCTCTATATCTTTTTCATTACCTACAATCTTTATTGTATCTTTTACAGGCACTCCTATGACACAGGCTCCATGCTCTATAACACCCTTTATGCCATCTTCTATATTTTCATTTTTTACAAAAGGTCTAGCCCCATCATGAGTAAGAACAATATTCGAGCGTTCATTTAAGGCTAATATACCATTATATACAGAATCTTGTCTTTCTTTTCCACCTCTAATTATATTAGCTACCTTATTAAATTTATATTTTCTAACTATTTCTTTTCTACAATATTCTATTTCCTCTTCTTTAGCTACTAGAATTATTTCATCAATGTATCTGCATTTTTCAAATTTTTCTATTGTATGGGCCAATATAGGCTTGCCACCTATGGCGATAAACTGCTTATTAATTTTGCTTCCCATCCTATTACTCATTCCAGCTGCAGCTATAATTACAGATACATAGTAATCTTTATACATCCTCTCACCTCTTAGAGTATTATAACATAGTATATTATAACAATAAATATCATTATTTATTATATCCAAAATTAAAAGACCCCTAAGGGTCTTAAACTGCTTTATCTACCATAGATTTTGGTTTAGCAAATATCATTCTACCCGCAGATGTTTGAAGTACTGATGTAACTACTACATCTATGGTTTCACCTATGAACTTTCTACCACTTTCTACAACTATCATAGTTCCATCATCTAGATATGCAAGACCTTGCCCCGACTCTTTACCATCTCTTACGACTTGAACAAGCATCTCCTCTCCTGGAAGTACTATTGGTTTAACCGCATTTGCCAATTCATTTATATTTAGTACATCAATTCCTTGTACCTCTGCTACCTTATTTAAATTATAATCATTGGTTATTATTTTTCCTTTAAGTAATTGGGTTAACTTCAATAGTTTCGAATCTACTTCTGGAACATCTTCAAATTTCTTATCGTTAATTATTACTTCAACGTCTAATTCTTTTTGTATTTTGTTTAATATATCCAATCCTCTTCTTCCTCTATTCCTTTTTAAGGAATCTGAAGAATCTGCTATATGTTGTAGTTCAGACAATACAAACTCTGGTATAATAAGTGGACCTTCGATAAATCCTGTTTTACATATATCTGCTATCCTACCATCAATTATAACAGATGTATCAAGTACCTTAGGATATGTTCTATTTTGAGCCTTTGCCTTATCTCTAGGCTGCTTTCTAATATTACCTAAAGTCGAAGTTATATCATCTTTCTTTCTATTTGGAATGGATAACCCCAAATATCCAAAGATAATATAAAGAGCTATGGATATTGGAACCCCTAAATAAGGTATACCCATATTATTTAATGGTTGAGTTAATAAAAATGCAATTATGAGTCCAAGAATAAGTCCAACTGCTGATATAGCTATATCATATGCGGAGAATTTCTCTAACTCATTTTCAATCAATCTAACCAGTTTCCTACCTCTGTCTATTATCTTAGATGACAAGGAAAAGAATATAATTCCGAATATAAGGGATACACCTAAATATAAAACTAAATTCAGCCATCCTACTCTAGTGGTTTGTATAATCTCTAAATTAATGAATAAAGATAAAATACCGTAGCCTATTAGCATACCTATTATTCCTATGGCTCCTTTTAAAATTTTATCAATCATCTATTCACCTCCTGTATATATTTATTGCCCGTTTTTAAAAAAATAAACCATTTCTTTATACTTTGATAGTTATTTTTCTATAATATCATCCTCATCTTCATATTTAATTGCATCTAATACTACTTCTTCAACCTTCTCAATATCAAATTCTGATACTAAAACCATTTCTGAAATTAACATTTGTTTAGCAGAAATTAACATTTTTCTTTCTCCAGTGGATAAGCCTTTTTCCATATCCATCATCAAAAGGTTTCTAACAACGGCTGCGATTTCAAAAATATCACCAGATTTTATCCTATCCATATTTATTCTATATCTTCTGTTCCAGTTTTGAGGCATAGAGGTTTTATTTCCTTTAAGTATAGATATTACTCTTTCTAAATCTACTTTAGTTATTACTTCCCTAACACCTACTTCTTCTACATTATCTACAGGAACCATAACCTTCATATCTCCAATAGGCATTCTCATAATGAAATATCTTCTTTTTTCTCCTAATATCTCTCGTTCTTCTATTCCTTCAATAATTCCAGCACCATGCATAGGATATACAACTTTATCACCAATATTAAACATTCAATTACCTCCTATTCACCTTTTCTTTTATATTATATATCAAAATGCTGAAATTGTAAAGTTTATATTGTATCATAGTCTCATTTCAGTTGTCAATCCTTTTTCATAGGTTTTTTTTAAGTCCTTAGAAAAATTATTTAAAAAATCTTTTTTAAATAATTGATAGAAATATTTGACAACTGCTTGTCTTCATAAGTATAATTGAACTATAGCAAAAAAAACTTTTGACGGGAGTGGAGATTATGAGTAATAATATAAATACAGATACAAATTCATTATGTGAAAATCTTCAAGAACAAGTTTCTCAAGTTCTTATTAGACACAAAAGCATATTAGATATAACTACAAAACTTGATGAATATAATGCCAGAATTAATAGAGCAGTAGCAAAATCAGTTACTTCTTGTGGCTGTATTTCTATCAATGCAAGTAAGCAAGACTTTAGTAATGATAGTTTTGAAGAAATGTTAGATACAGTTAAAGACCATCTTGAAGGTAATGTTTGCAATAGTTGCAAAGAAGTTCTTAATGGAGAAATCGGATCATATCTCTTTTACTTAGCCGCTCTTTGTAACTCTTTAGATTTAAATTTAAATGAAATTTTAAAAAGCGAATATAATACAATTAAAACCTTAGGTGTATTTAGCCTAAAATAGATAAAATAGACTAACTTAAAATTGAAAGTTTAATTTACCTATTCTTTATAAGGAAAAACAAGCTAAAATATTTTAGCTTGTTTTTTAATAAAATACATTTTTTATAACATCTTTTAATGTCTCTAGTTCTATAATCTTTAGATTATTCGTCTTTATTCCTTTTCCACTATTGAGAGCTACATAAGCATTTTTAAAGCCCATTCTATCTAGCTCTCTAAGCCTTGATTCTAGAGAAGGAACTCTTTTCAATTCTCCCGTTAGGCCAACATCGGCTATAAATACAGTATCATTACTTATTCCAATTTCCTTTACAGAAGATATAATACTCATAAGTACAGCTAGGTTTGATGCCTGTTCCTTTAATTTTATCCCACCGGTAGTTTTGATAACTACATTTTTATCATAAAACTTTATTCCACCTCTCTGTTCTATTATAGAAACTAAGGTATTTAACTGTTCTCTTTTTAGACATTCTCCTATTCTTGAAGGATAAGGGGTAAAGGAATCAGAAACTAAGCTTTCTATTTCTAAGATAATAGGTCTAGTTCCTTCCCTAACTACAGTGATGGCATTTCCTGCCACGATCTTATTTCCTTCCCTTGATGTCATAAAATATTCCGATGGATTATCTATGGAGACCATTCCTTTATCTGTTATATAAAAGAATCCCATTTCTCCAGTAGAGCCATATCTGTTTTTTGTAGTTAATAATGTTCTTAATTCTTCTCCACTTTCACCTTCTATAATAAGAACTGCATCTACTAAGTGCTCCAGTGCTCTCACGCCTGCTATTTCATCTTCCTTAGTCATTTGTCCTACTAAAATAATTGCTCTAGGCCTGTCTACATTTTTGGCTATTTGTACTAAAGCATTGGCACATTCCATAGTTTGAGTTGGAGATCCTGCTCTAGAACTAGAAAATTCATCTAAAGTAAATGTTTGAATACTATCAATTATTATTAAATCAGGATCTATATCGTTTATGTTATCTAATACATTATCCATGTTGTTATCAGATATTACCCATACATTGTCATTGACTTTTTCGATAATTCTATCTGCACGACTTTTTATTTGGGACTCACTTTCTTCTCCAGAAGCATATAAAACTTTATAATCCTTATTAGCTAAATCATTGGCTACCTGTAACAATAAAGTTGACTTACCTGCTCCTGGCTTTGCCGAAAGAATGGTAATGGAATCCTTTACTATTCCTCCTCCCATTACTCTATTAAATTCATTTATACTAGTTATAATCCTGTGACTATTTGTAGCAACAACATCTTGTAATCTTTTAATAGGTTTTCTTTCTGCCCTAGTTCTAGACTTTGAAGTCTCTTTTCTATCTTCCAGCAAAGTCTCTTTAATACTATTCCAGGAGCTACATTCTGGACATCTGCCTAGATGTCCGCTACTTTGATACCCACAATTTTCACATATATATATAATTCTTTTTTTCATATTTTTCTCCTAATATAGTTTTTAGGCGGTCAAGTAGACCGCCTTTATATATTACCTAAATTTTAAATGCTAGTTTATCATTTTCATAATCAATTGTAATAGTATCGTCCTTTGATACATTTCCTTTTAATATTTCTTCTGCCAACTCGTCTTCTATCATTCTTCTTATGGTTCTTTCAAGAGGTCTTGCTCCATAGATAGGATCGAATCCCTTACTTGCAATATAGTTCTTTGTATTTTCAGATACATTTATTTTAACACCAATATCTGAAAGACGTTTTGCTAAATCCTTTATCATAATCTCTACAATTTCTTTTATATGTTTCTCCTCTAGACTGTGGAATACTATGATTTCATCAAGTCTATTTAAAAATTCAGGTCTAAATGTTCTTTTTAACTCTTCTGTTATGGTTTCCTTCATCTTTTCATATTCTTCTCTATTATCTTCCCTACCAGCAGAGAATCCTAATACATTTTGCTTTCTAATTGAAGTTGCTCCAACATTGGATGTCATTATAATTACAGTATTTTTAAAATCTACAGTTCTACCTTTAGAATCTGTTAGTCTTCCATCGTCTAATATTTGTAAAAGCATATTGAATACATCTGGATGAGCCTTTTCAATTTCATCGAATAGAACTACAGCGTAAGGCTTTCTTCTTACAGCCTCAGTTAATTGACCGCCTTCATCATACCCAACATATCCTGGAGGTGAACCTACTAATCTAGATACTGAATGCTTTTCCATATACTCTGACATATCTATTCTAATCATAGCATCTTCATCACCAAATAAAGCCTCTGCTAATGCCTTAGCTAAATATGTTTTTCCTACCCCTGTAGGTCCAACGAATATAAAGCTACCTACTGGCTTTTTAGGGTCTTTAAGCCCAACTCTAGACCTTCTTACTGCACTTGCTACAGCTTTTACCGCCTGTTCTTGACCAATTACTTTTTCATGCAATATCTTTTCTAAGTTTAGTAGTCTCTCACTTTCTTCTGTTGTCATCTTAGTAACTGGTACTCCTGTCCAATTAGATACAACTTTAGCGATTTCATCATGTCCTACTTTCATACTGGATATTTGTTTTTCTTGATGCCATTTAACTTTATTATCTTCTAATTCTTCCTTTACCTGTCTTTCCATATCCCTTATCTTAGCCGCCTTCTCATAATTCTGAGTATTTATGGCCTCTTCTTTTTCTTGGGATAATTCTTCTAGCCTTTCCTCTAAATTTTTAAGTTCATCTGGAGCAACATAAGAATTTATCCTAATCATTGATGCTGCCTCATCTATTAAGTCTATTGCCTTATCAGGTAAAAATCTATCAGTTATATATCTGCTAGATAATTCTGCTGCAGCTTTTATGGCTTCATCTGTTATTTTAACCCTATGATGGGCCTCATACTTGTCTCTTAACCCTTCCAGTATCTTAATAGTATCTTCTACACTAGGTTCCTCAACCATTATAGGTTGGAATCTTCTTTCTAAAGCAGAGTCCTTCTCTATATGTTTTCTATATTCATCTATAGTTGTTGCACCTACTACTTGAAGTTCACCTCTAGCTAGTATTGGCTTCAGTATATTAGAAGCATCTATAGCACCTTCTGCAGCTCCTGCCCCCACTATGGTATGCAATTCATCTATAAAAAGAATGACATCCCCTGCTTCCTTTAATTCTTTCATTACAGATTTCAATCTTTCTTCAAATTCCCCTCTATATTTTGCTCCAGCAATCATTCCAGGCAAATCTAGAGTGACAACTCTTTTGTCCTTTATGATTTCAGGCACTTCACCCTCTATGATTTTTTGTGCTAGCCCTTCAGCTATGGCTGTCTTTCCTACTCCTGGTTCGCCTATTAAAACTGGATTGTTTTTTGTTCTTCTACTTAAAATTTGGATTACTCTTTCTATTTCCTTTGTTCTACCTATGACAGGATCAATTTCTCCTGATTGAGCCATCTTATTTAAGTCTATACTAAATTTAGCTAGGTTTGGAGTATTTGAATTACTCGATTCTATATTTTGTCCTCCTTTTTGATTTGCATCTGTTGTCATACTAAGAATAATTTCTGATAATTTTGCTATATCTACTCCTAGATTTTTTAATACAACTATGGCTACACCTTCGCCTTCCTCCAGTAATCCAAGCAATAGGTGTTCTGTTCCTACATAATTATGTCCTAAATTTCTAGCCTCTACAAATCCCAATTCAAATATTCTTTTAGTTCTAGGAGTAAACCCTAAAATATCTGCACCATATTCACCTTGACCAATGGCAGAGATCACTTCTTCCCTAGCCCTATCTAAGGTAACACCTGATTTAGATAATGCTTTTGCAGCTACTCCCTCTCCTTCTGCAATAAGGCCTAATAGTAGATGTTCTGTACCTACATAATTATGTTTTAGCTCCTTAGCTTGTTCCTGAGATAATAGTATTGCTCTTTGTGCTCTTTCCGTAAATCTTCCAAACATTGCCATATTACTACCCCTCCATATTTCTAAATTTATTCCTTATTATTTGTGCCCTATATATATCTCTTTCATCTTTAGTCATTTCTCTATTGGAATTTCTTTGTATATTGGCTGGTTGTATATCTATCATTAGTTTAACAATATCCTTAGGATTAATACTATTTATTATGGCCACATCACATCCTAATTTAACATTAGATAAATGTGCCATTGCTTCTGTAGATGATATAAGCCTACTATAATTTAAAATACCTAAGGATCTAAATATTTTATCTTCTAACTCTATCTTTTTCTTATCTAGCATATATCCTCTAGTGC
This sequence comes from Tissierella sp. MB52-C2, assembly GCF_030931715.1. Taxonomy (NCBI): domain Bacteria; kingdom Bacillati; phylum Bacillota; class Tissierellia; order Tissierellales; family Tissierellaceae; genus Tissierella; species Tissierella sp. MB52-C2. Next base: position 497,022 of record NZ_CP133261.1, on the reverse strand, counting down.
TTCTTTCCCTTGCTACTATTTGTAATACTACTCTATTTAATTTTTTAATTATCTCCTCTTCATTTTCTCCTAAAGTAGTTTGATTAGATATTTGAAATAAGTGCCCCAATGCTTTAGATCCTTCTCCATAAATTCCTCTAGATGTCAACCCTATTTTTCCTAATCCATCTATTATAGTATTTATATGTCCAGTCATTGACAAACATGGTAAATGAACCATCACAGAGGCCCTAAGACCTGTACCTACATTAGTTGGACAAGATGTTAGGTATCCAAACTTTTCGTGAAAAGCATATTCAATATTTTTTTCTAAATGGTCATCTATTTCCGAGCAAATTTCCCACCCATCATGGGTGTTTAGCCCAGACAATAAAACTTGTATACGGATATGATCTTCTTCATTAATCATTATAGTAGACTTCTCATCTTCCCTTAGAAGAAATCCTCCATTCTTAGAAGATTTTGCTAACCTTGGACTTATTAAATGATCTTCTACAAGTTCAACTCTTTCTAATTCAGATAAATCATCTACTCTATAAAATCTATATATATCTTTATTATCTTTCATAGCATTTAAAACTTCTTCTATTACAGCTTGACTTTCATCCATAGCCATAAAATCTGGAAACTTATAATTTGATATATTTCTTGCTATTCTAAGTCTAGTACTAATTACTACATCTTCATCTGTGCCTACACTATCAAGCCATTTAGTCATTTTTATCACATCCTTGACTACTAATATCACAACTTAATCTTTTTATTTCATCCCTTAGGAACGCAGCTCTTTCAAAATCTTCCTTAACTATGGATTCTTCTAGTTCTTTCCTCAATGAATTAATTGCTCTTTTATTAAGAATCTTGTTATTTGCTCTAACTGCAATTTTCCCCTTATGCTCAGTATGACCATGAATCCCTTTTAATAAAGATTCAACATCTTCTTTGAAGGCTTCATAACACTCATTGCATCCAAACCTTCCTCCTTCTAAAAACTTCTTATATGTTAAGCCGCATTTTGGGCAGCTAATATTCTTAAATTCAGGTTGACCTTCTTGAGCTGAACTTATAAGTCCTGTAAAAATCTTTTGGAATGGAAATGGAAAATCTAAATCAAAATCGTTATTCTTCTGAGCGCACTGATCACACAAGTGAGTTTCTTCTATATTTCCATTGATTATCTTTGTAAAGTGAATAGTAGCATTATTTTTATTACATGATTGACATAACATAAAACCACCTCCTGCTTAGATAAGGATTAACAAAATATTTTTTAATATATTAGCTCTCAATTTATTTCTATTATCTACAGTTTCAATACTTAAAGCCCTATCCTCCATTACAGACTTTATTATCTTTCCTTCTCTTTCACTTATAAATTCTTCTTCAACTAGCCCATCAATTATATGATATGCCTTATTCCTAGTAATAGATTCACCAATAGTATCTGAAATAATATTATTTATATCTTCATTGGTATCTATTCCTACTTTTATAATCTTAATATACCCACCGCCACCTCTTCTACTCTCAATATAATATCCTTTATAAGGTGTAAATCTAGTTGTTAATACATAATTTATTTGAGAAGGGGCACAATCAAATTTTTCGGCTAACTCATTTCTTTGAATTTCAATTGTACTGTCTTCTGCTATTTCTATCATAGACTTAATAAATCTCTCAATTATATTGCTTAAACCAGACATATAAATCCTCCTCAATTGTTGACCTTCTCTGACCTTCACTTTAAAAATATTGCTCTAAGAGTCAAATCCTAGAGCAAATATTTTTATCTATGAATATAAAAACATTATAATATTTTTATATCCATTTTTCAAGTTTTTATTATTCTTTTTCAGTTTTTGATTCTGCTATAATTTTATCTGCAATATTAGAAGGTACTTCTTCATATCTTGCAAACTCCATCATAAAGCTTCCTCTTGCTTGAGTCATGGCTCTTAAATCAATTGCATATTCAAACATTTCAGAATGAGGTGCTTCCGCAGTAACTTTTTGACTTCCATCATCCTGTTGTTCCATGCCCAATATTCTTCCTCTACGCTTATTCATATCTCCCATTACATCACCCATATAATCTTCAGGTATCGATATTTCATATTTCATTATAGGTTCAAGTAATATAGGCTTTGCTTCTTCTATACCCTTTTTAAATGCAAGAGAAGCCGCAATTTTAAATGCCATCTCGTTAGAGTCTACTGGGTGATAGGAGCCATCAAATAAAGTGGCTTTTACATTTACTACTGGATATCCTGCTAAAACTCCTCTTTCTAAGGATTCTGAAAGTCCTTTTTCTACTGCTGGGAAGAAATTTCTAGGGACTGCTCCACCAAATACTTCCTCTGCAAATATAAAGCTTTCTTCACATGGTTCAAATCTTATATGAACATCTCCATATTGACCTGCACCACCAGATTGTTTCTTATGTCTTCCTTGAACAGATGAACTTCCTTTAATAGTTTCTCTGTATGCAATCCTTGGATTAGTTAAGTTCACGTCTACTCCAAAGGTGTTTTTCAATTTATCTACAATTACAGTCAGCTGCATATTACCTTGCCCGCCTATTAGAAGTTGTTTAGTCTCTGAATTTCTTTGAACAACAAAAGTAGGATCTTCTTCTGTTAGTCTGTGTAAAGCTGTACCAATTTTCTCTTCATCACCTTTAGATTTTGGTTCTACAGCTAAAAACAGAGTTGGCTGTGGATACTTAATTTCTTCATAAAGGGTAGGATTATTTTTAGCACAAAGTGTATCACCTGTTTGCGTAAAGTTTAGCTTTGCAGTAGCTCCAATATCTCCTGCTTGTATCTCATTAACCTCAACTTGGTTCTTACCTCTAAGTAAAAACAGCCCACCTAACTTTTCCAATTTATCTTTAGTGGAATTATATAATTCCGTATCTTTAGTTATCTTTCCTGACATTACTTTGAATAATGTTAATTTACCAACAAACGGGTCTATAATTGTCTTAAATACTACTGCTGAAAATGGTTCATTAGTATCTAGTTTTCTTTCTACTTCTTTGCCATCTTTTAATCCATTAGCCGGTCCTACATCTATTGGAGATGGTATGTATCTTTCCATATTTTCTAATAAAAAGTCAACACCTATGGCCTTCTCCGCACATCCTACTAATAAAGGAACTAGATCTCCATTTTTAACTGCAATTCTCAATCCCTTATTTATTTCTTCAGGAGTAAAAGCTTCTCCTTCAAAATACTTCTCCATTAACTCTTCATCTGTCTCCGCTATTTTCTCTAATAATTCTTCCTTTATGGATTCTATCTCTTTTTTTTGATCATCCGTAAGGCTTATTTCTTTTCTTTGAGTTCCGTTATATTCATATGCCTTTTCATTTATTACATCTATAATTCCTTTGAAGTCATTTGATATACCTATTGGCAATGCAAATGGTATTATTTTATCACCAAAGTTTGATTTTAATTCAGATACTAAATTATCAAAATTAATTTCTTCTTTATCCATTTTATTAATAAAGATAATTCTTGGCGTTACATATTTCTCTAAATTTTTCCATGATTTTTCTGTACCAACTTCAATACCTGCAGAAGCATCTATTAATAATACTGAACCTTCAGATGCTCGCTTTGCACCATACATCTCACCGATAAAATCGAAGTATCCTGGTGTATCTAATAGATTAAATTTAAAATCATTCCACTCAACAGGAATAACGGTTGTACCAATAGATACCTTACGTGCAATTTCTTGTTTATCAAAGTCTGATACAGTATTTCCGTCGTCTACTCTTCCTTGTCTTTTTGTTACGCCTGTTGCAAATAGTACTGCTTCAGTTAAAGTTGTTTTACCACTACTACTGTGCCCTAATAATGCTACATTCCTGATCTTATCAGCTGAATATGTTTTCATTATACATTGCCCCCTTAACCAGCATATTTATTTAAAAGATTTTAAAAACCTTTATAACTATTTTACACATTTGACAAAATTTTTAGTTAATTCCTTTTAAAGAAATTTCAAAAAAGTAGTTACTCTTTTAATTATATCATAAGCTATATTATTATCATAGTCTTTTTTTATCGCTTGTATATTGTTACACTAGTATTAGTGTATATAGAAAGGGGCTGTTTTTATTGTCAATTAGTTTTAGAGAAGAAATCAAAAATTTAAAAGCTTATGAACCTGGGAAACCAATAGAAGATGTGAAAAAAGAATATGGTCTATCTAAGGTTATAAAGCTTGCCTCAAATGAAAATCCATTGGGATGCTCACCAAAGGTTAAAGAAGCAATAATAAATGCACTAGATGAGCTAGGAATATATCCAGATGGAAATGCAACCCTATTAAAAGAAACTTTATCAGCTAATCTTCAAGTAAATGTAGATGAAGTATTGCCAAGTAGTGGTTCAGATGAGATGATTGACATAATAGCAAAGGCATATATCAATAAAGACGATGAAGTTATCATGGCTGATATTACCTTCCCACGATACATACAAACTACAGAGATGATGGGTGGTACCCCTGTTATAGTTCCTTTAAAGGAATTTACTTTTGATTTAGATGGAATCTTAAGTAAAATCACGGATAAGACTAAAATCATTTGGATATGTAATCCAAATAATCCTACAGGTACAATGATTACAGAAAAAGAATTTATAGATTTCTTAGACAAAGTTCCCTCTAATGTTTTAGTAATATCCGATGAAGCATATAGAGAATATGTTACTAGAGATGATTATCCTCATAATACTATAAATCTTTTGAAGAAATATTCTAATCTTTTAGTTATGAGAACTTTTTCAAAAGCTTATGGCTTAGCTGGTATTAGGGTAGCTTATACTGTAGGTCATAGAGATATTATCGAAACTCTAAATAGAGTTAGGGGACCTTTCAATGTAAATACTTTAGCTCAAGTGGCAGCAATTGAAGCCTTGGCAGATGAAGAATTTTTAAGAAAAAGCTATGAGCTTAATCTTGAAGGCAAGAACTACATTTATAATGAATTTGATAAGTTAGGATTCTATTATCCACCATCAGAGACAAATCATATATTCGTTAATGTAGGCAAAAATGGCCAAGAAGTATTTACTGAAATGCAAAAAAGAGGAGTTATTATAAGACCTATGGGTGGCGATTTCATAAGAGTATCTATAGGTACTATGGATGAAAATAGATTATTTATTAAAGAATTAAAAGAAGTATTGGCCTAATGGTCATAAAATAAAGGTGGCTTAGCCACCTTTATTTTATATAATAATCTGTTTCATAAGGTAATTCTTTTTTCTTTAATCTATTCTCTACTATGTCTTTAACTATTGAGTATATAAGTACAAATAATGGGACTCCTATAATTAGTCCTATAAATCCAAAGATTTTTCCACCAACTAATAAAGAAAATAAAATCCAAAATGCAGATATTCCAAGGGAATCTCCTAAAATCTTAGGTCCTATTATATTACCATCTATTTGTTGAATAATAAATATTATAAATATAAACCATAGCGCTTTCATTGGTGATACAAACAGGATTATTATTGCACAAGGTATAGCACCAATAAAAGGACCAAAGAAAGGAATAATATTAGTTATTCCTACTATGAAAGATATTAATATTGTATAAGGCATTTTAAATATAGTTACAACTATAAAAGTTAAAACACCTATAATAAATGAATCTAATATCTTTCCAGATAAAAATTGTCCGAATATATAATTTGACCTACTGGTTAGTTCAGCTAACCTATTGGCAACTGGTTCAGAAAATATAGCCTTATTTACTTTTCTAATGATTCCAAAGAATCTTTCTTTATCAATCAATAAATATATAGATACTATAATGCCTATTACTATATTCCATAAATAAGATAAAGTATTCTTTACAAAGTTTCCTAAAACTGGTATAAGATTTGTTGCAAATTTTATGATGCTTTCTTTATATATATTCCATCTTTCCAATAAGAAATTATAATATTCTTCTTGTATATCATATTTTTCATTGAATTCATTTACTAAGTCTGTTGCTCTACTTACGTAAGACGGTATATCATTGACTAATCCCATTATACTTGATACCAATTGTGGAAATACAAAGTTTAAAAATAGAAAAACAAGTACTAGCACAGTTATATAGGTCAATATTAATCCTATAATTCTTTTAAATTTAGGTTTCGTCTTTTTAAAAAAATCTAATTTCGATAAACAGTTTTCATAAAATTTTAATATAAAATTAAATAAATATGCCATGATGAAACCTATTATAAAAGGCATAAAAGTTGATATAATTTCTCCTAACTTGATTTGAAATGAGCCTATTTCTGATGCAATTAGGTAAAACATAATACTTGCACAAGCTACTAAAAATGAATATATAGATATAGTCCAATACTTGGAATTCCAGTTTATCTTCATATTCCCCTCCTAATATTATTTTATAACACATTATATCATATTTACAGCCAAATATAATCAAAAAATACAGGAACGGTAAAAAAAACCGTTCCAATAAAATATCTTTATTTACCTAATTCAAAATATCCATGTAATGCATTTACTGCCCTATTCGTATGTTTTGATTCTATTAGGCAGGATATTGTAGTATGGGAGTCTGAGGTTTGTAGTATTTCAATACTTTCCTTAGCCAATGCAGAAACTGCCTTTGCCATTACTCCAGGTACTCCACGCATTCTATTTCCAATTAGTGTTACCTTTGTACAACTCTCAAGTAATTCATAGTTGAAATTAAATTTAGTCAATACTTCTTCTAATTTTTCTTTATCCTTCTCATCTATAATGAAAAATACCTGATTTGGATATATATTTATCATATCTATACTTACTCCTGCATTTGCTATACTATCAAATACTAATTCATGATTATTATCACCATCTTTTGTCAGAGTTATTTTTATTTGCATTCTATTATTTATATTTGCAACTGATGTAACTATTCTTGTATTTTCATCTATATAAGACCTAGTTCTATGATAGTTTGTAATTAACGTACCGTTATAATCTGAATTGGTATTTCTAATAACTATAGGTATATTGGAACGCATGGCTATTTCCACTGCCTTGTGATGCAGCACCTTTGCACCGTATTCTGCCATTTGAAATACTTCATTATAAAAGATTGTATCCATTACCCGGGCATCTGGTACTATTTTAGGATCTGCCGTCATAACTCCATCTACATCTGTGTATATCTCTACTAACTCAGCACTTAAGGCCTCACCCATTATAGACGCTGTAACATCACTGCCTCCCCTTCCAAGAGTTGTAATATCTCCACCTTCTGTTATCCCTTGAAATCCTGCTATTACAGGTATCTCACCTCTTTCCAGAGCTTCCAGTATTTTTTGAGGATTAACTCTTAGTATTCTTGCATCAGAGAAATTGTTATCTGTTATGATTCCTGCTTGCCCACCAGTAAATACCGATGACTCATATCCTCTAGCCTTTAAGGTATTTGATAAAACTACAGCTGAAATTACTTCTCCACAGGACATTAAAATATCAAGCTCTCTTGTATTTGGTTCTATGCCTACAGATTTAGCTAATTGTATTAAAGTATCTGTCGCATAGGGATCTCCCGATCTTCCAATAGCAGATACTACTATAACAGGATTTAAATGTTTATTTATGGCAGCTTCAATTTTATCTACGGCTAATCCTCTTCTCTCCTCATTTACTACAGAAGTTCCACCAAATTTTTGAACAATTATTTTCATCGTCTTCAACTCCATCAAAATTCTATATTTACTTATATGATTATTCAAATCTTACTATTTTTGATACTATATATTATAGTTTATATTTGATATATTGTGAACTTCTTTATGAAAGATGAAAATAACTTTTTTTATTCAGCAGAGCTTAAAACTACTGAAACCATAGATTCAATTCTCTTTTAGCAGACTCTAAAGAATCTGAACCATGTACAATATTTTGTGTAATGGTATTAGCAAAGTCTCCCCTTATGGTTCCTGGAGAAGCTATTTTAAAATCTCTATGGCCTATCATAAGTCTCATAACTTCAATTACTGCTTCCCCTTCTACTTCCATTGCCATAACTAAATCTTCAGTAATGAAATTTACCAACTCATTAAAAAAACTTTTATCCCTATGCTCCATATAATGATTTTCCACTAATTCTATACTAGGCTTAAACAACTTTGCCCTTGTGATTTTAAATCCTTTCCTCTCAATTCTTCCCATGATTTCTCCCATAAGCCCTCTACGGACTCCATCAGGTTTAATCATTATAAAAGTTTTTTCCATATAAACACTCCTATTATATATTGATATTGTAATTATTGGTATTCTTACCCAATTGTATCATAAGTATTAGAAAAAGTAGTGGATACCCACTACTTTAACTTGATTCTTACTTTTTTAATACTAATTAGATGTATATGTATGTATAAAAGTTCCTATAAAAATAAAAAGAGCAAAATAATTTTGCTCTAATGTTCTAATGACTATTTTTTTGACACAAAAGGATTATCTTTAATATAAAATCTTAGTAAATAATCCTTTGCTATTTCTGCATAATCTATATTTATTCTTTTGCTTCTGACGATTTCATCTAAAGATATTTTATCTCCATCTTCTACCCAAATTCTGTCACTTGTTACTAAATCTAACCCATAATCACCCTTAGTCATACCATATGCCATTACAAATTTAGCTGGTCCATTAGTTAGATTAATTATTTCTTTTCTTGGAGGATTATTAAATTCCTTTTTATATCTATTCTCATACATCTTATCTATATCTTCTATTGGCTCTATGGCTCTAATTAGTACTGCTCCATGAACGCCTTTCTTTTCTGCAACTATATTGAACAAAAGATACATCCCATATATTGTATAGATATAGATATGTCCTCCAGTTTCATCTATTATTTTTGTTCTTTCAGTAATACCTTTATTAAAATGAGCACCATCATCTTTAGTATTTATATAAGCCTCTGTTTCCACTATTTTTCCTTTATATATATTTCCTTTGTCATTATATACTAAAGTCTTTCCAAGTAAATCCCTGGCAACTAAAACAGTGTTCCTTTCATAGAACTCCCTTGTTAATCTCATGTAAATCTTCCTTTCAAGTCTATGATACCTTCCCTATTATCTCCTGGTACAAATAAATTATCCTTCGTGATCAGTTTTTATCCTTTCAAAGTTTTGGTATCGAGTTCCTTGAAACGTGAGCTTCCCAATATCGCCTTCTACTAATATTCCATATTCTTCTCCTGAAATATGAAACTCTATTCTATCTCCGCTTTCCACTTCAAAGGTAGCATAGTAAGTAGTACTAGTTGTTGAATGTATATGATCAGTGTTATTATGATTATGTCTACTTACATTTGTTCTTTTTGATACTAGTTTAGCTGCTACTGTTAAAACTGGTTGCTGATTATTCGAATGCCATTGTCCAATTCCTTTTACTGCTGTAAATATAAACATACCAAATATAACTATAAAAAATATAGGAAATATTACTCCAGTAAGAGAAAACATACTATACATTTCAATTCCTCCTTTTTAGTTTATTATATCATAAATTATAACGACCATAAAAGCGTCTACGGACGCATTAAAGGTAGCTTTTATTGACTCATTTAGGTCATAACAAGTTCTTGATATTAAAATATTAAAAGTAGAGCTTTCCTATTCCTTATAAAAAAACTGAATGAGAAATCTCATTCAGTTTTTATTATAACTTAAATCTATTAACTAATCCATTTAATTTTTCTATTATTTTGGCTAAGTTATCTGTATTATTTGATATACTCTCCATGGTTGCAGCTTGTTCTTCCATGGATGCTGATAATTCTTCTGTAGAAGCTGCTGTTTCTTCTGTTACAGAAGATATACTCTGAATAGCTAATATTGCTTCTTCTTTATCATTATCTACAAATCCTAATCTTTGATCTAGCTGAGTAATAGCTTCCATTGATGTACTTATGGCTGAATACACTTCCTCGAAAGCCTTTTTAACCTCTAATAAGGTTGTATTGGCATCATTTAGTGCACTTTCAGATTGATCCATATTATCCTTTGTATTTTCTACTTCAAATTGAATAGTATTCAATATTCCTTCTATATCACTAGTAGCATTTCCTGTCTGTTCAGATAATTTTCTTATTTCGTCAGCTACTACAGCAAAACCCCTTCCAGCTTCCCCTGCTCTTGCCGCTTCTATAGCTGCATTTAATGCTAAAAGATTAGTCTGCTCTGAAATTCCAGTTATTATATTTAAAATTTTTCCTATGGATTGAGATTTTTCCAATAATGAATCTATATTCTTTACTACAGAATTAGTAGATTCATTAGTTATATTAAACTTCTCTACCATTTCATCCATTGATTTCAAACCTTGCTGATTTATTTCTTGAGCTTTCATAGAACTATTCACTACAGTTTCTCCATCTGTTACTGCTGCTTTTATTTCATTTGCCAACTTGTATAGTTTTTCTGATCCCGTTTCTGCATCTGCTGCTTGTCCCATAGAAGCTTGAGCTAGCTCTTCTACAGTCTTAGCCACATCACTTATGGATTGAGCAGTATCGTCTGTGGCAGAAGTCAGAGTAGTGGTATTTTCAACAATATTTGTTGTAGTTTCTTCTATTGCTCTTATTATACTTCTCATTTCTTCTCTTAAAAGTCCTGTGGCTCTAAATATGGAACCTACTTCGTCTTTTCTATTGAATAGCATTTTTATTCTCTTGGTTTCCTCTATATCTGTTAAATCTAATTTTGATGTGGTACCTATTACTTCAGTAATAAATACTATAGGATTTGAAATCATTTTTCCCATAACTAAAGATATAATAGTAGCTAATATGGCAGCTATCAATACAACACCAGAAATAATATATAATGTCATATACATTTCCTTTAGTATTTCTGCTTTAGGAACTGATAATATTATTATTTTTCCATCATATAATTTAGAATATGCTATAAGCTTACTTTCTCCATCAAAATCCATATCTATAAGTCCAATATTATTACTTTCAATCTCTTCGACCATTGTACTATACAATCCATCCTCCATGGTCTTTAAGTTATTACTACTATCTAAAGTAGGGTGAACTAAGTAATCATAATTCGCATTAAGTAAAAATCCATATCCTGTATCATATAATTTTATATCTTGTATACCTTTTATTAAGTCTCTTACACGTAAATCTACACCTATTACTCCAATCGTTTCATTATTCACAACAATAGGGGATGAGTAGGTCATTACATTAATATTTCCATGGTTTAAATAAGGGTCTCCCCATATTCCTTTTCCTGCTTTTATGGCATTATAATAGAATGCAGCTGAATCATCATCTTGGCTCATGCCTGCTACATCTGTTGGTAACCCTTGAGTTAACGTCCCATTATCGTCTATCCCAATCCATGAGCCTTCTGTTCTTCCAGTATATCTGGGATCTATAGCTATGTATATTCCAGCACATTTATTAGTTTCTCTAGCAACGCCTCTCACTATTGGTCTTAGAATAGTATCACTATAATTCTCTAAATATCCTTTTTCACTTAATCTAGTTGTATCTATGGTACCACTGACTACCTGATGTAAATCAGTCGAAGTCCCCTCATACAGAACTAAATCTTCATCAAATACTCCAGAATATACCTGAGATAGACTAATAAGATTATTATGTGCTTCCTTTTGGATTACGTTAACACTTTTAAATATACTAGTTGCTCCAACTACTACAGACGTGACTATAGAACATATTAAGACTGTTATTACTATTCTTGTACTGATTTTCTTCAATTATTTCGCCTCTTTCTTAATATAATATGCCAAGTAAGTATATTATCGGCAAATTTATATATATGTTTACCATTTTCTACATATTTTTCCGAATATTTTTTAATTCTTTCTCAATATATAAATCTTTTAGGTTCCAAAATTCCTTAAATTTTATATATTTATCTATGGCCTCTTTATTATTTTTAACATCGGTCTTTATAGCTCTTATTAAAATATTCTTAGGTGTATGTTCCATATCTATAAACTCTAACAATTGAACATTATATCCGAAAATTTCAAGTATATTTGCCCTAAGACTATCTGTAACCAAGGATGATAGTTTTTCTTTTATTATTCCATGACTTAGCATTGGTTCTAGTAATGGATTATCAATCTTATTATAAAATTCATGTTGGCAGCAAGGTACTGAAAGTATGGCTTCTGCATCCCAATTTATAGCTTTGATTAAAGCCGCATCCGTGGCATTATCACAGGCGTGTAGCGTTACCACCATATCTACTCTATCTAAACCTTCATAGTCTTTAATATCTCCATAGATAAACTTTAATTTATTATAATTTAAATCCATAGCTACCTCATTGCAAAAAAGGATTACATCCTCCTTTAAATCTAGCCCTATTATATTTATATCTAAATTTAAAATATCAACTAAATAGTAGTAAAGAGCAAAGGTTAAATAAGATTTTCCACATCCAAAATCTATAATATTAAGTGTCTTTTCACTATTAATCTTTGGAATTACATCAGATACCATTTCTAAAAATCTATTTATTTGTCTAAATTTATCATATTTTTTAGCAACTACCTTTCCATTTTCAGTCATAACACCAAGTCGTACAAGAAAATCAACTGCTTCTCCTTCTTGTATTATATAGGACTTCTTCCTATTATGAGATATGTCTAGATCTTCCTTAGTTGGTTTCTTCTTTAATATATTTATCTTACCTTTTTTACTTATCAATATTTGATAGTCTGCCTTCTTTGTAAATATTACTGCCTGTTTAAACTCCTCAATTAAAAGCCTCTCTATTTCATCTATGGACTCAGAATATTCTAGGTTCTCATGTATTACTTTATTCTTATATTCATAGGTAAATTGTAGCTTTACAATATCTTTTATAAGAACAGGTTTAATGCTCACTTTAGTAAAGCTATCTTCATTTTTCTTTCTTAAGTTGCTAATAACTCCATATATAATTTCGTTATTTAATATAATTTCATCCATCAACGTTTTAACTTCTTCCATTTTTATCTCTCCTATTTAAAATCTTATACTTAAAAATAAGCCAATGAAAATTCATTAGCTTATTTTATATGTTCTAACTTGATGTTTTAAATTTTACTATATGGTCTATTTAATGTCTATATATGACTTATATTAATCTTTTCCTCGTTCTATATATAGATAACCAACATCATAATAAAAAATACACGTTCGGCTGTTTCGAATATGGGTAACTCCTACAATTCATTCAGCTACAAAATCCTAAAATTTATAAACTCGCTACGCTCAAACATATAAATTTCTTTACGGATTTTATAGCTTCATTCATTGGGAGTAGTATCCAATGAAACGAGCGATAGCAAAGTTGAATTGTAGATACTACCCCTGTCAGGGTTGGCGAGACTTGCACCGACTGTAGGGAGGTTCAAGTCCGCAACCTCCGGCTGGAGTTATTCCATATTCTGCAAATGCACTCTCTTAGTATTTTTTATTATGATTTCATGTTGGTTATCTATACGTTATATCTATTATAATATTTTACTTAATGTTTCTCCTATACTACTATTAAATGTCAACAGTGCTTTATTATCATATTGTGTTTCTGATTTATTGATTAAAATCAATTTATTTCCTCTATAATATTCAAGTAGTCCTGCTGCTGGATATACAGTTAGAGATGTTCCTCCTACTATTAAGACATCTGCATTCTTTATATATTCTATGGATTTATTTAATATGTTCATATCTAATCCCTCTTCATAAAGAACTACATCTGGCTTTACTATTCCACCACAAATATCACATATTGGAACTAATGATGAGCGAAGTATGTATTCTAGTGGAAAAAACTTATGACATTTTTCACAATAATTTCTATGTACTGAACCATGAAGCTCCAATACATTTTTTGAACCTGCCATTTGATGAAGTCCATCGATATTTTGTGTAACTATAGCTTTAAGTTTTCCTTGTTCCTCTAACTTAGCTAGTGCAATATGGGCTAAATTGGGCTTTGCTTCTGTATATACCATTTTAGTCTTATAAAACTCAAAAAAATCCTCAGTATCTCTTTCATAGCATGTATGACTTAACATATACTCAGGAGGATATTTTGATTTCTTAGATGTAGTATAAAGCCCTGTGGTAGATCTAAAATCCGGTATATTGCTTTCTGTAGATACTCCTGCCCCTCCAAAAAATACGATATTATTACTGCCATTGATTATTAATTTTAATTTTTCTATTGTCATATTATCAACTCCCTTACTCCATTAAAGCTTTCTTCCGCATTTAGGACAATATTCAAAATCAGTATCAATTGAATAATTACAATTTGAACAAGTTTGTTCTCTGTTATATTTCATATCTATAGGATTTAGTTCGGCTTCATCAATCCTATTTTTTTCTCCTCTTTCAATGGCTTTTCCTAAATCTTCTCTTATTGTAAATAAACTGCCACAGCAAGAACTTCTTACATAATATTTTTTATTCCACTTAAAAATAGGAATAAAAAATAGGCTAAAATATGTATAAGTCATAAAAACTTCTAATCGCCCATAAGAATTACAGTTTGGGCATACCATAGTCTGCACAAAATCAATATTTTTGTCCTTTGTAGATATTCCAAATACAAAAAACATTTTCTCCCTCTTTTCTTATGTTTTTAAATTTAGCAATATTATTCTAAATCTTCAATATTTCCTCTTGTTTTGCTCCAAATATTTTCCTCAATAGACTCATTATGTCACCTCTATATTATTTTTAGTCTCTATATTTTACAATACAACTAATTTTATAGAAGCTAACTCTCATTAGCAAGCTAATTTCTACAAAAATATTGCTCCTAAAATAAAAGGAATTAAAGCAGCTAAAGACCATATTTTACCTTTAGATTTTGATGTTTTATTATTATCTAGTCTAAATAAATACCAGGATAAAAAGAAACTTATTATACCAGATGATACCAATAACCCTAGAGAAATTATTGGATTAAAGGCAGTAATCTCATTTGTCGTAAATGCTTGATATGCATCCATGGCATAAGTTGTAGGCAATAGTTTGCTAAACCTTGCCACAGATTCGGGTAAAAAACTAGATGGAAACATTAATCCTCCAATTAACATAGATGGTAGGAATAACGCCTGGGCTAAAAGTACAGTTACAGATGTATTATCTGCTATCATACCTATTAATAATGCCAGTCCTGCAAATATTATGGTGGAAACTATAAAGACTAAAATCAATCCTAATATGTTTTCTGGCAAGGAAGTCTTATACAAAATTGGAGCAGATATTAATATTATCGTTGTCACTATTATTGTATGTAAAATAGTTGAGACAGTGGGTATAGCAAGCATTGATAGTTTAGAAACTCCATTAATTTTATAAGACCTTAATATACCACTATTCCTCGATGTTACTAACCTATTGGGCATCCCTAATATAGTGCTTACCAATATGCTAAATATCATCATTGAGGGTATTAAGATATTACCGTATCCTGGATTTAATTTAGGCATAATAGCTCCAATTACAAAGTAAAACCCAAGGGGAAATAAATAGTTCATAAGTAATAACTCCTTATCCCTTAGACCAGATTTTAAATCAAATAAAAAATGTATGGAAAAAGCTTTCATTATATCCCTCCTATTGAAGTTATCTCTAAAAATCTTTCCTCCAATGACGGTCTCTCTACTCTAAGATCTATCAAACTATCACCTTTTTCTTCTATTAGGGTCATTATTTCCATTACTTTCTCACCGGGTTTGTCAGAATAGAAAATATAATACTCATCAACAATTATATCTGTAGACTCCATTAAGGTCGTGCCCACTGTCCTAACAGAAATCTTAATCTTTGACGAACCGGAATCCACTATTTTCTTAGGGGTATCTATTATCATAATCTTTCCTTTTAATAGAATTGCTATTCTATCTGCCATTTTTTCTGCCTCTGCCATATCATGTGTTGCTAGAAGTATTGTAGTTCCCTGATCCTTTAGTTCTTTCATCAGATTATGAAGCTCAACTCTCGATTCCACGTCTAATGCAGCTGTAGGCTCATCTAAGATAAGTATTTCCGGATTATGACAAACTGCTAAAGCTATTAATAATCTTTTCTGCTGACCTCCAGATAACTTTTGGTATTGAGTATTTAACTTATCCCAAAGATTCATTCTTTTTATTAAATCATATCTTGGTGGAATATTATGATAAGCTGAAAATAACTGCATTGCCTCTTTTACAGTTATTGTTTCAGGCAATCCAGATGATTGAAGTTGCACTCCTATTAAATCCTTTAATTCCTTATGATTTTTTGATGGATCTATACCCATGATATCAATTGCCCCTCCATCGGGAGTTCTTAATCCTTCAAGGCATTCTAATGTACTGGTTTTTCCAGCTCCATTTGGACCTAAGATACCAAAAATTTCACCTTTCTTTACTTCAAAGCTTATGCTATCTACAGCTGTAAAATTTCCATAGGATTTTGTGAAGTTACTTACCTTTATCACTATATCACTCATACTATCTATCCCCAATTCAGTTTTATTATATTCTTTGATTATATCTAAAGAAACCATCAATTGGATATAATCTATCTATGAAAATCCTGCCTTAAAATTGCATACTCCTTTTATCCCCCCTAGTAATCTAATTTAAAGTATTACCTTCTAATATTATATTCACTTTATCCACCAATATTTCTATTACTATAAGTGAAGATTTAAAACTTTTTTTATACTCCGTTTACATTTAATATATCTTTATGCTTCTTTTTAAAAATATAAGTTACTAGAAAACCTCTTTCATCTTTATTCTCAATATATTTTATTAATTCAAATGATTTTTTTAATATTTCAATATCTGCTGGTTGAATTAAATCTTCCTTTCTTATTCTTTCATCAGTCTTATGTTTATGTCCAAAACCTGATATAAATAAAATTCCATTATCTGATATATGGTTTTCAATATCTGCAAGATTCTCTTGATTTAGTCTGTAATGGTTAATTATAATATTATCAAATATTCCAATATTCCTTAATGCATTAGAATTACTTAAGTCTACCTGCTGTGTTTCTATAGAATGGTTTAATCTTTCTGCAAATCTCTTCAAACGTTCTAAGGCATTAAGGCTAAAATCAACTCCTGTGACTCTAAAGCCATTTTCAAGAAAAAACAACGCATTTCTACCATCACCAGATGCAATATCGAGAAGGGATCCTTTTTGAAAATAATTAATGTTGTCTATTATTACTCCTTCTGGATTTAATGGCTTATCACTTCTTTGAGCAAACTTTTCATCCCAATATTCTTTGTCTCCCATGTATTGCAATATATAATCCTCCTCCAAATATTATCTAAGATATATGATAAATTTATAGCCTAAAGTTTATCTATTGCCATCTCTATATCCTCTATGTCCTTATAGAAAAATATTTCTTTAGATATGCCTTCTAAAGTTTCAGATATATCTGATCCCTCCTTAGCTATCGTAATAATCCGTATACCCTTTGCAAAGGCATATCCTGCTTCAATACCTAAGCCTACTCCTTTTTCAGTTAAATCAATAATAACTAAATTGCATTCATCAATTTCTTTGAAGGTCAATTTCATTAGTTCCTGTGGATTATATCTAACTTGATGATTCTGTATATCTCTGACAATACAACTAGCTCTATATCCATTTCTTTCAAGAGCTGATGAAATCTTATCAATAATTGTCTTGTTTCTATAGTCTTCATAATATTTAATTCCAATATATGCTTTCATAAGCTTTATCTCCTCCATTTCTCTAACTGATAATCTTCATAAGTGGATCTATAGTACTATCTCCATAGTCTAATATGTCTAAGCCATATTTTAGTTTTATATAGCTTTTTCTTAACTAGATTTCTCTCCTCAGGTAACAAATCAATATTACATGATTCACCTATATAATCAACCACCTCATAAATTGTCATCTTGTTTGTATCAATATGCTCTTTAAAAATAGGATTAGATAAAGCTTCTACACATCTATTAATCTGCTTAGCAGCCCATGAATTGCTGCTATCACCTCTTTTTCTCAATCTTTTTATTAAAGTCTCCTTACTAGCTACCAAAGTAAAATGTTTAATATCAATATCTTTTTTCCTCAATCTTTCAAGTATTTCATTATAGTATAGTTCACTTGTTATTGTCATAGGCACTATGATTACCCCATCATAATGTATACTCATATATTCAAGCATTTGATAATTAAAATCCTTCCAAATTGTGAAATCTTGAAAATCATTTAGCTTCAGTTTCTTAGGTATATTATCTCGAATAAAATATCCTACTTCTTCTGGATCATATACATATGAATTCTCTATTCTTCTATTTAATTCATATGCTGTATTTGTTTTTCCACTTCCAAACGCTCCGTTAATCCAAATTATCATAAGATACCTCCAAAAAACATATTACTATAACACTTCTTATTTACATCAATAATAGCATATACACCATATTTTTACACTACTTAATGTTGTATTTTATCAAAAAGACCAGCAAGAATACATCCACTTCTATAAGTGGGTGATGAATTGCAATAATTGGCAATAAACACATTGAACAAACTTCTGTTCTGTGATAAAATATATTCATAGAATGGAGGTGAAAACAGTGTATTTAACAGTAAAGCAACAAGTTAAAAACCTTACCAAAGAAGAATATCTAATCTTAAGGGAACTATCTCATACTGCTAAAAATCTATATAATGTAGCCCTATATAATATTAGACAATATTTCTTTGAAACAGGTGAATATCTTAGTTATGGTAAGAATAATCTACTATGTAAAAATAATGAGAATTACAAAATACTAAATAGCAATATGAGTCAACAAATACTAAAAGAAGTAGATGGAACATTTAAGTCATTTTTTGAATTTCTCAAACTAAAAAAACTAGGTAAATATAATTCTAAAGTAAATATTCCTAAATATCTTAAAAAAGAAGAATTTTTCACACTAATAATTGGATTTGTTAGACTTAATAATAATAAACTAATACTTCCCTATTCCAATACATATAAAAGGAATCACAAGCCTATCATAATAACAATACCAATAATATTAAAAGATAAAGCAATAAAAGAGATTAGAATAGTACCTAAACTATCTGGAAGGTACTTTGAAATTCAATATACCTATAAGGTAGAAGAAGAGCAAAGGGAATTAAATAAGCAAAATGCACTTTCAATAGATTTAGGAATAAATAATCTGGCAACCTGTGTAACCAATAAAGGCAAATCTTTCATAGTAGATGGCAATAAACTTAAATCCATAAACCAATGGTATAACAAACAAATGACTAAATACCAGAGTATAAAGGATAAACAAAAAATAAAAGGAATAACAAAATATCAAGTAATAATTACTAGAAAGAGAAATAATCAAGTCAATGACTATATAAATAAAGCCTGTAGATATATAACTAATTACTGTATCAATAATGATATAGGTACAATAGTCTTAGGATATAACGAAGATATACAAAATAAAATAAATATAGGAAAAGTCAACAATCAAAACTTTGTAAATATCCCTATAGGAAATATAAAAGATAAGTTAGACTATCTATGCAAACTATACAATATAACCTATATAAAACAAGAAGAAAGCTATACATCTAAAGCAAGTTTCTTTGATAAAGATGAAATACCAACAATAGGAGATAAAACCTCAGAGGGTTTTAGTGGAAAAAGAATAAAAAGAGGATTATATAAAACAAGTACAGGTACTACCTTAAATGCAGATGTAAATGCAGCACTAAATATATTAAAGAAAAGTAAAGTTGTGGATCTAAGAATCCTATACAATAGAGGCGAAGTGGATACGCCTAAAAGAATAAGGATAGCTTAGCTATCAAACTTCTTCGGAAGCTCCCACTTCTATAAGTGGTGAGTAGTTCACTTATAATTAATAAATAGAAAGGAATTTAAGAAATGAAATCGAAAAAGTTTAAAATAATTTTTATTCTTATAGGATTATTATTAATTTTTATTTTTATGCCTAGAATTATATATCAAATACAAGGAATAAATTTAGATCAAGAAATGGTTATAGGACAATATATAAATGGTTATCATATACAACCAAAAAAAATAACTGGAAAAGGAGTAATAATTACCTTTGGTGGTAGTGAGGGTGGTAGCAATCTTAAGCTTGCAAGAAAGATTGCTAAAGAAGGTTATGAAGTATATTCTATGTATTATTTTGGGCAAGAAAACCAAAGAGAATCTATATCCAATGTTCCTATAGATTTCTTTGAAGAATTATATGAAAAGATTGAAAATAATTCTAATCGGACTAAGCCTGTAACTGTAATTGGAAGTTCCAGAGGGGCGGAGTTAGCTTTAATATTAGCAAGTAATTATCAAGATAAAATTGATAATTTAGTACTATACGCTCCATCAGCATATTCATTTGGAGGTAGTTTTGATGACTTTGGAAAAGAACTTCCTTCTTGGACTTATAAGGGAAAAGAAATCCCATTTTTAAAACAATCTGTTTTATTTAAAGATAAAAAGGGAAGAGATATAGCCAAAAAATTAGAAAAAAAACCTATAATATTAGAGACGTTCTTTACATATCTTATTGAAGAAAGTGGTAATGTGGAGGAAGCTAAGATAGATACAAGTGTTGTGAAAGCAAACATTTTAATTATCGCAGGAAAAGATGATCAACTTTGGCCTTCTTATAGAATGGCACAAAATATTATAGAAGAGCATAAAGGAGAACACCAACTAATTGCTTACGATGATGTCGGACACTCATTTGGGCCAACCAAATATAATAATATGGTTATGGGAGGAAAATTTATAGAAAATTTAAAAGCAGGTAGGGATAGCGACAAAAAACTATTTGAAACTTTAAAAAGATGGTTAGAATAAACTAACCTGAGTTTTAAGCAAATGCAATTGATTAAAACTCAAAGATATTAGTAGCTTTTTTGTATTACGTGAGTTTGACACAATATCAATTATGACAAATTGACAAAAGAACGGCAACACTTGATATAAAAGGGATAGAGATGGTTTTATACTCTGTCCTTTTTTCTTTTTGCAATTTTCAATATCATAAGTCCAATATTCAGTATAATAATTATTGATAATCTTGATTTAAAACAAATAGAAACTATTAAGATAATCTTAATAGTTTCTATTTATATATAAATTAATTTTTAATACCCTAATCCTAGTACATCACTGACAAATTTATCTAATGCCACCATGGGGCTTGGTATTCTATAGTCTAAGGCATATAAGGTAGATAAGATGAAAGCTATAATCATCATTGAAAGCGTTACCTTGAATTCTTTTTTTCTATTTGATTTTATCAATCCTTTTAAATCCCTTAATGCTATGATTATAAAAACTACAAATACATATATCATGAAATCATTCCCTTTTTTAATTTAGGCAATTTCCTAATTTTAATAACTATCATAGTAATAAGTGGTAGTATAGTCTCATATAAGAGCCATTGAAATGGTGCTGTTTTACTTGCAGAATTCATATGTTCTATTACTGTAGGATATATATTAAAAGAATATATTATACTAATCACACCTATACTTGCGACTAAGGATTTAAAAGATTTTAACTTAAATATATATGCTACGCTCATTACTGTTACATAGTATAATATACAAATCTTAAAAAACATTAATATAATTAAGCTAACTGCAAAGAGAACTTCTACTCTACTTAATGTAGAGTGTATACTTATTAGGCGAAGGGTCTCAAAAGATGGTAAAGAAAATATTTTCATTGTATTCCCTAATACGGCTGTATCTCTAAGAACTATAGTTAATAGAGTTAAACCTCCAATTATAAATCCATAAATAAAATATTTTCTTCTTTTCTTGGGTTCAATTTCTAAATTTGAGTTAATCATTAAAAACACTACAATTTCTCCGAAGGGAATAGTCGATATAATATGAGTCCCCTGAATATATACCATCTTAGGCTGATCAAAAATAGGCAAGAAATTATCTATATTCATTTGATTTATCGTCAAAAGACTTGTAGATATAACTATTAATATTGCAATTAATGTAAAAAACATACTATATCTAGTCACAACTTCTATTCCATTTCTTACTGTCCAAGCACATAATAAAACAAATATGCTTATGACAATTATAGGAGGTGTTTTTGTCATTGTGGTTCTTTGTACAAAATCTCCTAGATCTCGTATATTTAAGGATGATAATGTCATGAAAAACCATAAATATAGTACTGAAAATATCTTTCCTATTATGCCCCCAAAAACTATATCATTTATTTCTATTAAATTTTCATCTGGAAATGTCTTCATAATATATCCATATATCAATAAAGGGATTATTGAAACTATAAAACCCATTATCACAATTATCCATGAATCCTGATTTGTAATTGATGTAAAAAATGATGTCAAAAGAGATGAAGATTGTATAAAGCAAGCCACTGTAAACATAAACTGAATTCCTGAAATTTTTCCCTTATCTATTTTCATCTAATCTTCCCCCTTCATATTTAGTGAATTTACAATTTTACCAGTATTTATTAAATTCAATCTTATATTAGTAGATATTTTAATTTCTGGATATATGCTATTCCAATTATTTTTTATCTCTTTCCATTCTTTAGGGAATTTTTTATAAAATTTTGTCCCAAAACCTAAAAAATCTGCGTTTAAATCTTTACTTTTACGTAGACAAGCTTGTATTTCTTTATCTATTGCTTTTTTTCCTTCATCTAAGAGAATATTGGATACTTCTTCAATTGTCATGTTTTTAAATTCTTGTATTTCAGAAATCACCATATCTCCAATAATCTCCAGTGATATTACTAATTCATTCCCATTTCTGATTTCCGGTTCAAGCTTGTGTCTTATATGTATTATATTTAAGTTTGCAAGACCTTCTTCTGCCTCTACTTTTAGAAATGTATTTTTATATTTATCAGTAATCCAAGTATATCCTTTGGTCTCAGTATCATCTAATTCACCTATAAGTTTTCCATCATTTAAAATTGCTAATCCTGATAAAGCTAATCTTGTATTCCCCTCGTTATTATCTAATTTCAAAATAGGAATTACAGAATCCGTAGTCTTATCTATTATCATAGAAACAAGATCTATTATTCTAACTGAATAAGATTCATAATATCTGTCAACAGATTCCATCATTTTAGTAATTCCTAGAGCAGATATTCTATCTTGATCCATAGTATTATTAAGAATATCTCTAGCTTTATCTTCTGCAATAAATACTAAAGTTTCCATACGTATATCATATTGCCGGAGAAATGCATCTATATAAGGCTGTACACCTTTTCTAGCCTGTTCTTTTCCAAATATAACTACTTGATTATGATGCATAAATAAATCTCTAGTAATTTGTTTCTGAAGCTTTTCGATGGCAGATAATATGCTTTTGTCTTCTGCTTCTAAAGTTGCTGATTCATCATTAGACCCTTCACTTTTGAATGAACCAGAATTATCTTTACCTATTTCTCCTACCTGTAATATAAGACTAATATTATCATCATTATCTGTTGCATCAATACCAACTCCAGTTACTATCGATAGAGTGTCTAATTCTCTATTGTCCCAGCATCCCACTAAAATAAAAGCAATTGATGTGATTATAATGATTTTAATTAAATATATCTTCTTAATTCTCATATACTAACTCCTATTTTTTTATATTATTATCATTCTCTTCATTTGGAGGAATAAACGTTTTTTTCCTAGTATCATCTATATAAGCCAATTCATCTGGTCTATCTTTCATAATCCAAAGTGGCAACCTGACAAAACTATCTTGTTGGTCTTGTGAAAACTTTATAGATGCAAAATATGGTATACCAAAAGGTTCTAATATAGATAGATGTATCAGCATCCCTAAAAATCCCATAGATATACCAAACCCTCCTAATGCAGATGCTAAAATCATCATAATTATCCTAAGTATAGAAATAGAATCTGCCTGTTCTGGTATTATAAATCCAGCTACAGCCGCTATGGCAACACTTATCACCAAAGGTGCTCCCACTATTCCAGCAGATACTGCTGCCTCTCCCATGACTAAGGCTCCTACTATACTAATTGCTTGACCTATAGGTCGAGGTAATCTTAGACCAGCTTCCCTTAATATTTCAAATGATATAACCATTATTAATGCCTCTAATAGCGCTGGAAAAGGGGTCCCCTCCCTAGCATTTGCCACTGTAAATAAAAGAGTTGTTGGAATTAGTTCTTGATGAAAAGTCGTTAATGCAATAAACCCTGGAACTGCAAAAATTGCAATAAGATATGCTAGAAATCGCATCATTCTAATAATAGATGCATATATTGGCCTTACATAATAGTCCTCTGCTGTTTGAAAACTTTCCACAAATAACATTGGAACTGTTAATACAAATGGACTTCCTTCTACTACAATAGCAATACGTCCCTCAAGGACTTTAGCAGCAATCACGTCTGGTTTTTCACTATATCCTATTGTAGAAAATATTGAAAAAGGATAATCTTCGATATATTCTTCTACATAACTTGAATCTATTATAGAATCCACATCTATACTCCTCAATCTACTTCTTAAAGTTTTGAGGACATCTGGCTTTACTACTCCTTCAATATATGCAATACATATATTGGTATATGTTTTTCTCCCAATTATCATATTTTCCATTTTAAATTGAGGACTTTTAATTCTTCTTCTCAAAAGAGATGTATTTGTCCTAAAATCCTCTGTGAAACCTTCTCTCGGCCCCCTAACTACTGATTCTGTTTGAGGCTCTGTAACACTTCTTTTCTGCCAACTTTGTGTACTTATAATTAATCCTTCAGATAATCCATTTACTAACAATATTGTATTTCCAGAAAGACACCTTTCAAGTAAATCTGAATATTTACTACTTTTTTCAATGTCTCCTGAACAAATGATGCATTTCTGCAGGTCCTCTATACTAAAGTTTTCTATTACATCTTCTTTAAAATTTTTATTTAACATTATGGGCTTTAATATGCTTTCTGTAATCACTGAACTATCTACAAGCCCATCAATATATATAAGCACCCCATTAAATTCACAGTAATCTCCAAACATAAATTCATGTATTTTTATATCACTACTATTACCTAAAATCAGCTTGAAAAATTTTATATTTTCTTCTAAATTCTTTGATATATCTATATCTAAATAATCTTTATTTTCATGTTCTCGTCTACTAAGATTTTGCCATCGTACAACCTTTCTCATAAAATAACTAAATAGCATTTATAACAACGCCTTTCCCATTATGTTATAAATATTGTTGACACTTTCTTCCAATTTATTCAATAAGCAAAAATAGATAGCAATTGCTATCTATTTTGTTTCATATATTAATGTTTCAGTTTTTATTATTAGTTATATTTCTCTCTTATGGTCTAAAGCAATTATTACTCTATCCATTCCTTTTATAAAATCTCCATCTTTATTATGTTATGAAATATTTCTCTAATTTTATGCTAATTTATAATTTCTTCGATTTTAAATTTATAAATCATCATTTTAGCTTTAAAATATATGAATATCCATTTTTATTTTCTTTATATTTTCTAAATCCTGCTTTTTCAAAGGTTTTCTGTGATGCTGCATTATATGAATATATCTTATTAACATATATTTCATCATAGCCAAGTATCTTTGCTCTTTGTATTAAGGCATTAATAACTTTGTATCCTATTCCTTTTCCGCGATAATCTTTATCTCCTATTACTATTGGCATATCCTCTTTCCAAAATGTTACATCTCCTATTGGGATATATTCATTTTCTGTCTTAACCTCAATAAAATACAGTTCTCCCTTATTATCTAAATAATTATACATCCTTTCAAGTTTATCAATATCATATAATTCAGCATCTTCTCCGTCTTTATACCAGTTTAAGGCAAAATCAAATTTACCATCAAATTTTCTTAAACGTAAATCTGTATCTATATCTATATATTTAGGCTGATTGATTTGCAAATTCACTAACGTTGCCATGGTATAGCCCCCTTATAACATTGAAATCAATAATATTACTTACTCCATTCTCTTTTCAATATTCCATAAACAACAGAGTCTACATAGCCATGATTAAGTAATTCCCCATCTCGAATTATACCTTCCTTAATAAATCCAAGTCTCTCTGGAATAGCTCTACTTTTAAGGTTGTCTTCTGCACATCTAATTTCCACCCTATTTAATTCCAAAGTATTAAATGCATAATCAACAAATTCTCTACACGCTTTTGTCATTATTCCTTTACCTACATATCTTTCATCTAACCAGTATCCTATACTTACGTTTTTATTACTATGGTCTATATTATGAAAGCCTATAACACCTGCAAATTCTCCCCTATACCATATACCAGCATTAAATCCATTATTTGCGGCATGTTGTTTCTTAGTGCTCTCTATAAACCCTTTTGTATCATTTACAGTCTTCGTACTATCAACCCAAGGTAAATACTTCCTCAGATGTTCTTTATTTGAATCAATTGACTTAAACATCGCTTCTGAGTGATGTGTGTCTACTAGTCTTAGCTCTATATCATTATCAATTATATGTTTAAACATTACTTTTCCTCCATTTTCTTATTATTCTATATGAGAAGTATCGGCTTCTAATATTATATTGATTTCATCATCTTTCACTTCAATTATAGTGAGAGAAGTTCCTTGTAAAAAAGGTGGAGTCCATAGTTCTTCTAAAGGATATTTTTTTATAATAGCATAAATTGCCTTAATAACTACTGCATGAGATACTATTAAGACATTCTCTAATGATGAGTTACTAATTATCTGATTTAATACATCATTTACTCTTTCAAATAACTCATTAAAACTTTCTCCTTCAATTTGATTATATAAATGAGGCTTATTCCAAAAATTAAAATGTTCTATTGGATACAATTCCTTTATTCTATCATGCTCCATACCTTCCCATTTTCCAAATCCCATCTCCTTAAGAGATTCAGTTAACACTATTTCTGTGTTTTTATCTCCCCTTATATATTTAGCTGTATCTACCGCCCTATCTAAAGGACTACAGTATATATAATCAAAATCAATATCTTTTAACCTCTGCCCAAGTCTTTTTGCATTTTCAATGCCATTTGGGGTTAAATCTGAATTCTTCCATCCTTGCATTCTTCCTTCTTTGTTCCATTGTGTTTCTCCATGTCTAGTTAAATATATCGTCATTTATGACCCTCCATTCTTTCTGTCAAGTTCTAATCTTAAATACTCTATTTATACTCAATATATTTATAATTCAAACCTTTCTTTAATCATTTGTGCTACTTCTAATGGACTTAATTCTGTATTGTTTATTCTAATATAGTTTTCCTTTTTGATTTCACCATCTATTGAATTT
This sequence comes from Tissierella sp. MB52-C2, assembly GCF_030931715.1. Classification (NCBI taxonomy): domain Bacteria; kingdom Bacillati; phylum Bacillota; class Tissierellia; order Tissierellales; family Tissierellaceae; genus Tissierella; species Tissierella sp. MB52-C2. The sequence goes on along the minus strand of NZ_CP133261.1, from coordinate 469,576 downwards.
AACCTATACCTTTCCATTGTACTTATTAAATCTCTTTCTGAAAATTCTATATTTCTCTTAGTTGGTTTATGCTCTAGCCTAAGGGGACTTTTGTTGCGTTTTAATCTTTCCTCTAGGGTTGCTTCTAGCTCCACAAAGTATACTTCCCCACCTCTTGACTCGAAAATATTGCATACCTTATCTACATAATCCCAATCTTCTTGCATATCAAATGCCCATACATAGGTAAATATCAACCCTTCTAAATCACTTTTTGCTACCTCTTCAAATATTTCTTGCCGAAATAAACTAACCAGTCTTTTACCTTCCTTTGAGCCATAGCTAAAAAAGTTAGATACCAGCTCGATTGTCATATGATTATGGAAAAGTTTTAATCCAGTTATTTTTTCAAGTTCTTGTCCAACTGCCATTTTACCGACTGCCTGTGGTCCAAATATTAAAACCAACTTCATTTACTATCACCTACCTATTCTGCTTAAAATAATATTTTATTCTATCTTTTAACTTTATTCATATCAGCAAAACAATTAATAAAGAAAATTTCATCTTCAGAAGGTTCTCTGTTAAATTTATCAATAAATTTCTTTATTCCATCTTCATTAGATTTGTTATCTCCTACTATTTCATTAGCTACTCTTAAATAATTCCAAAAATCATTGATTTCTTTTCTATCACATAGTGACTCATGAGATGCTATATAATACTCTACGTCATTATATTCCTCTATAATTTCTATCATATTAAATAACTTGTCTCTATCATATCCATATAAACCATCATATCTTCTACCATATATGGAATCTCCTAGAAACATGGTTTTCTCTTCTGGAATATATATCATAGTAGAATCATCAGTATGAGGTCCTCCTATTGCTCTAATAATACAAGTCACTCCGCCTAAGCCAATCTCTAAACTATCCTTGTAGGTAATATCAATTTCTCCTATTTCAAGGTTTTCCCTATCCTCGATTTCCTTTTTTATACACTCAACAGCAGATTTGGGAAATATCTCATTTTCAATATGCTTTTCCATGGACTCATCATCCCATTTTAAGTCTCTCATCTTATCAAGCTCTTCTTTTGTTCTTTCATGTGCAATAGTTATTAAATTCATCCCTTTTATCCCAAGTACATGATCCCAATGATGATGAGTTAAAACCAAATACTTAACAGGTGCTATGTCAACTTGTTCCAATTCCTTCAAGAACTCCTTTGCATGATTTGGAGAATTTCCAGAATCAACAATCATACTATATTTTGTACCTGATATTAATCCTAAAATAGGCCTATCGGTTTCATCTCTATGTTCCATATAAAAAATTCTATCAGATAGTTTATGTAACATGAATTAACCCCCTTTATTATAAATACTCGCCCTAAACTAAAAATTTCAAATTAAATATTCCCACTATTTCGAACCATTTAATTCACTATAAATATTAATACCTCTTTGCGATTTATTTACTTCTTAATTTCTTTTTCCATATATATGCAGGGTATCTTTCTATTTTTTCAAACCCTAGCTTTTCAGCTACTCGTAGGGATGGTATATTATCTTCCCTAGTTTCCCAAAGTGGTCTCATACCTTTATTTCTTTGTTCTCTTATCAGTTCATACGCTACTACTGATGCATAACCTTTATTTCTTTCTTTTTCACTAAAAGTATCAAGGTCTATAAAATATTTGTTATCATTTTCAAATCCATTATTCATACACTGAGATACTATTTTCCCTTCAACTGTGAGGATCATGCCCTGTGTTTCTTTATTCATCTCAATTATTTTAAAATAATTCTTATATCTTTCTGGTACGATTGGAAAGTTTCTTTCAAGTATCTCCCCACTAATATTTTTCAACTCTAATTTATTAAACTTTTCTTCATTTAAGATAAATGTATTTTCATAGTGTTTATCATATAGGCAAAATCCTTCTATTTCTTCTTCTAATATTTTATCATAATCATCACTTAAGGAATATACTTCAAAATACTGCTCTTTTAAGTCATCTATAATAGGTGTTATTTCTTTTATCATAAGTTCTTTAAAAAATGCTCTATTCCTTTTCAAGCTCTCTAATTCAAAATATGCATAGGCCCATCTTGATATAGCCCATACAATTATTCCTTTAGGATTTTCTTTATTATCTACATAAATTTTTCCTGGAAAATCTCCATTAATAACTGCTACAGCAGGAATCTGAAAATTAAAATTAAAATAATTTCTTACAATTTGATACTCATCCTTATCTAATTCTATATACATAGTTTCCCCCTCTGATTTCATCCCAATTCCAGTTTAACATTCTTACTCTAAAATCTTCATATACCATTTGCAATGACTTTTCGTCTGTACCAATCCATTTAAATGCATCATGCTCATCTGATAATTTTACTTCTCCTTCTTCAAACTGACATAAATAAATGATCCCTGCAATTTGATAATCCTCTCTAATTAAATTCCATGTATCTAATAATCTTATTGGCTCAACTACCAATCCAGTCTCTTCAATCATTTCTCGTCTTAGAGTTTCTTCTGCTGTTTCACCAAATTCCATTCGACCTCCTGGTAATTCCCATAGGTCTTCTTCTACCCCATTATTATGCATCACTAAGAATTTACCTTCATTAAAAATCAATGCCTTAACTCCTATATCTATTCTATTACCCTTCATAATTCTCCCCCCTGTTTTAAAATTTAAATGTTATATCAATAACTTACTCCATTTCTTGCTACTACTAAATTTGTCATTATAATATTGAGTTATATCTATCTAGGTATTTCAAAGACTTAGCTTGATTTAGCTAAGCCTTTGAAAGTTATATTAATTTTCCTAAGTTATTGTTTTTCTGCTATTAAAAAATATCTATGTTCTAATGTTTCTATATATCCTTGTTTTTCTAGCTTAGCTTGTAATTCAACAAGTTTATTAAAACATCTTTCTACTGAAAAACCTGGAAATTCCCATTCAATTATTTTTGCATAAAATACAAATGCTCCTATATCATAAAAGTATGTTTTTGGGAAACATTCTCCCGTATCAATAATTCTCATTCCAATGGCTTTTGCCTCTAATAAAATTTTATCAAGATTTAAATCAATATCAGTTATATTAGGATACTCTCCTAGTAAAAACTTTGATATCTCTCTATTATTCATGCCTCCGACCTGTTGAGTAATAAAAATTCCACCTGGTTTTAGAATACGATTAATCTCTGTTACGCAGAAAGATTCATGTCTATTTATTATAATATCAAAGTATCTATCATCAAATGGTAAATTGCTGTCATCAGAAACTGGTCTTACATCAATCCCATAGGAAGTTAATACACTTTTACAAAGTTCTATATTAGGCAAATAACTTTCTGTGGCATAAGTTTTTCCTTCTGTGGGATTTAAAGATAAAAGAAACTCTCCACCACCAGTCCCCATATCAAGCAATATTTTTTCTTCACTAATATATGATTTAACTAATTTCTTATAATCCCATGGTAGTGTTTCTTCTTCCATACGATTGTTTATATGAGAAAAATCCCAACCTTTAAATGAATATCGTTCTTCATATCTCCAAGTTTCTTTTAATTTTTCTAAATTCATAAAACTACACTCCTTTTAAAATATATTAGATGTTTTCTAAAAAGTGCAGTTTACTGATAACTAATTAATCTGCTCGATACAATCTGCTATCATATTTTATAAACTGCACCAAGCAATTACCGAATTTAAGCTTCATCCTGATCCTTCCTTTACAATTTATTTTAAATTTATATATCGAGAAATCACTAACGCTAAAGATCATAATGTTTAATCAATTTCCAATCCCATAGATATAGAACTATAGTATCTACCATCAACATAGAAATCTCTAGATATAATACCTTCTTTTTTAAAACCTAATTTTGTATATAGATTTACAGCAGTTTCATTATCTTCTCTTACTCTTAAATTGATTTTCCTTACTACATTACCTTCTTTTGCCCAGTCTATCATATATTTAATTAACTCTTTTCCTATTCCTAGCCCCCAGTATTTTTTAGCAACGCTAACTCCAAATTCTCCCGTATGTTTAGTTCTTTGTCTAGCCCCTCCACTATAATTTATACTTCCAGCTATTTCATTTCCAATTTCAGCTATAAGATATATTTTATTTTCTGCATCTATATGACTTTCAATTATTTCCTCTTCTTTTTCAAGAGTTATATCAAATTCATTGTCTCCGAATGTAAGAAAATCTGACTCTCCACCTATTTTATTTACATAATTTATCAGGTTTAAGGCATCTTCCTTCTTTGCTGTTCTAATAATTAAACTTTGTCCATTTTTTAGCTTTAATTGTTTCATTATATCTCACTCCACTTTTATACTTAGGAATATTTCTTACCTACAATATTTGTAGCATACCCAAAACGATTTCTGCTGATTTATTAGCCGCAATAGTTTCAAAGTCATTATAACTAATTGTAGCCTCATCATCAGCATTATCTGATATACTTCTGATGACCACAAAAGGTATATTATTTATATAAGCAACATGTCCTATTGCAGAGCCTTCCATTTCAACACAATGTGGTGAATAGTCTCTAAGTAGATTTTTCTTTATTTTACTATCTTGAATAAAGCTTTCTCCGCTTATTATTCTTCCAATATGATAATTCCAATTTTCACTATGATGTGATTTACATGCTTTGATAGCGGCTTCAATTAATTTCTCATCAGATTCAAAACAATCTCTATAGGGAAAACAATTTTTCATCTGAGCCTTTCTTACATCGTGATGTGTTACATTGTTAGATATTACTACATCACAGATTTTAACTGATTCATGTAATCCGCCAGCAATTCCTGTATTTATAATACTGTCTACTCCAAATCTGTCGATTAAAATTTGTGTACATGAGGCTGCATTTACTTTACCTTCACCGCAACGGGTTATGATGACATCTTTATCATCTATAGAACCTAAAAAGAAATCAAATCCAGCAATATTATCTTCTCTATTAATATCAATCTTGTTTTTTAACAGCTCAATTTCCGGAGCCATAGCACCTATAATGCCGATTTTTTTCATAACTTCTTCACCTCTTACTTTCAGGCTTTATTATTTATAGTCCTCTATTATATTATTTTTAAAATTCTATATGATTTTTGATTATAAGATGTGGTCATTAATTTAAGCAAATGTCAACCACTATATAACATTATTTTAATTAAATAGCTCCAATATTTTTTCCAATAAATCACTTTGAATTGTATTTTGAGCTAAAATATTAACTTTCTCTTCTTCACATCTTAAACATTTATGGATTATTTGTAATCCTTTACCTGACTTGTGTTTTATTCCTATTGGTTTCATTAACCCCTTACATTCATTCAATCTATCTCCCGAAACTATATCCATATGCTTAGAATACAAGCATATGGGACAATGATTTCTATAACTTCCATTGGTTACTGGACCAATTTTTTCTCCACAGTTTTCACAGATAAATCCTTCATTTCCTTTTTTTCTTGCCATTCTATATACAACCTCCTTGATTTAGTATATTTAAATCAAAGAGGATGGGTTCTGTAGTTTCTTTTATTCTCTAGGCTTGATTAACTAGTGACAAATTCACCGCCGTTCCTTTAGGGTTAGCGATTACTTTCAGTTCCTACTTCATTAGAACATATTTAATCTCTAAATCCGAACCTCTGTCAATTTTATTTATTTATATTGACCACTGTAACGCAGGTTAATCCCCACATTCCACTGATAAGTGTATGTTAACCTCACTAGCACTGGCTCATCCCCACCTATGCATATAGTATAAATATAGTTATTTCTCTCATAAACAAGCTTATCCTCTCCCATTAATATATAACGACCACATTTATAAACTTAACTAAAATTTAGATATTTTTAAATGATTGCAATTTATTTCCTAAATATTATTTTAAATACTTTATCTCTTACTTCCTCTTTTATTACGTTGAATCCAATACTTTCTCCAATTCTAGTAAAATATTCAATATCTTGAACCTTATCTTTTCTTGAAACCCCATAGCCAGTTTTAATCACCTTAATAGGAGTTTCTATTTCAAGCTGGATTACAAAAATATCTTTTATACCACCATCATATTCTGGTATCGTAGCATCCCACAAAACAAATTCCCCATTATCCTTCAATACTCTATATATCTCTTTAAAAACCTTTTCATGATCATCTTTATTAATATACATTAATGTAAAAAAAGATGTTACAGCATCAAATGAATTATCTAAGAAAGACAATTCTCTTGCATCCATAACTATTTTTAATGGTCCTTCTGGCGTTTCTTCCAATTCATCTTTTCTTGGATCGATAGCAATTACCCTATTACCATAGCATAAGCCTATTATCCCTTCTCCACCGCCACCAATATCTAAAATTCTTTGTCCCGCCGATCCTTCTTCTATTATTATTTTCTGATTTCCAACAACATATATTCTTTCATCTTGGCTCAATTTACTTCATCCCTTATCGGTTAGAAATATGTTTTTAACACTATCATTATAAGTTGTTTACTTTTTCAACATTACACCATTCTTCAAAAAGTATAGCCATAGAATACTCATCCCAGTATTTACCATCCCTAAAAAGTTCTTGTTTTAAAATCCCTTCAACTTTAAATCCACATTTCTCATAACATTTTTTTGCCCTTTCGTTAAATGAAAATACATTCAATTTAATCTTATTTATATTCATTTGTTCAAATATAAACTTATTTAAAATCTTTATTGAATCTGTACCATATCCTTTACTCCAATAGTTTTTGTCCCCAATATATATTCCTATTATGGCTACTCTGTTTAACCAATTAACATTGTTTATTCCACAGCCTCCAATATATTTTCCTGTTTCTAAATCTTCTATGGCAAAGTTATAAGTATCTTTAGAGTTCAAAAGACTTTCAAACCATTTTTCTTCTTCCTCAAGTATCATAGGATAGGGTATTTTATTTACTAATAATTTCTTTACCTCGCTATCATTCATATATTCATAAGCCAACTTAATATCTTCTTTTTTATATGCTCTTAATTTTACTTTATCTCCGTAGTACAACAAACTCTCCCCCTTATATTCATAATGAATACTTGATTATAATGTTCTCCCATTAGTCTTCCTAATCCTTTTCCTCGAGAATCAGATGAAACCATAAATAATGCGTTTGCCACATGGGATCCCAAATCAGGCTGATTAGCAATTAGCTTATACATTCCAAGAATCTTTCCATCATATTCTGCGACATAGGATATAACCTTATTACCAAACCAATAATCATATGCTATCTCTTCACTAGAATCTGGAGAGAATACATAGGTATCGCCCTTCACTATAATCTCTTTAAATATATTCCATATATCTTTAAAATCTTTTTCTTCTGCTTTTCTTATATTAATATTCATACTAATTCCATCCTTTTTATATTTATATTAAATCCTTTAATGAATATACTTTCTTCCCATCTCTGCCAATAGAACTAGTAGAACATATTAATGAATTCAATATTGCCTCTTCAGTTGCTTCAACTGTTGCTTTAAAAATTTTATTTATCTTATTCTCATTAATTATCTTAATATCAACTACATCATTTTCTTCATAATGCTTGATTATATTAGCCGTTGAAAATCCTATGACAACTTCACCACTTCCATTACCTGTATAGCTGCCAGTTTTAGATATACCAGGATAAACTCTCTTTATTATTCGTTTGAGCTGTCTAGATGATAGAGGGATATCTGTAGCTAATATTATAATTATAGACCCTTTATCTTCTGTTTCATTTTTTTGATTAACTTTTTCAGCTAGTTTAGGTCCTATATGATCACCATTTAAAATAAAATCTTCCAAGGAGCCAAAGTTGCTTAGAACTAGAACTCCCAGTGTATATTGGGTATTTCCTAATTCAATAATTCTAGATGATGAGCCGATACCACCTTTCAGATTATAGCAAATCATACCTTTACCAGCCCCAACGTTTCCCTCAGCAAATTCAACATCACATTTTTCTATAGCTTCATAAATATGTTCTTGCTTTATATGAAGACCTCTAATATCATTTATTACTCCATCATTACATTCACAAATAATTGGATTTACAGTACCAGTTGTATTGCCAATATCATCATTCTCACTAAGCATGTACCTGACTAAAGTTTCATGGGCTATACCAACACTAAGTGTATTGGTAAGTATGATAGGTGTTTCTATAGTACCTAATTCCTCAATTTGAATAAGACCAGTGGATTTTCCAAATCCATTTATCACATGACACGCTGCTATTAGCTTGTCTTTGAAAATATTTCCTTCATGTGGTAATATTGCAGTTACTCCAGTCTTTACAATTCCATCATCTAAAGTTGTATGACCTACCTTTACACCTTTCACATCAGTAATTGAATTATTACTTCCGATTTTAAAAGTACCTATATTGATTCCATAATCCCTTATTTTCTTATTTTTCAATATTACCACCTCTTAAATATTTCTAATTCTAAAAAGTAAATTGTCTTATAATATCATATGAGTATTATTAAATGCAAGACTTTTTTCTAAAATTCCCCATAATTAATAAAATAATATAAAAATTACATTTATCAATAAACAATCTAATACAATCCCCCAGATATTTCACTGGGGGATGTAGAGTACTTATTATAAACTTTATTCTAGTCAAACTTGGCAAATGCCACTACCATACCATTATCACAAGAGAAAAATCCATTTGCTTCATAAAATCGTCTAGTCTCTTCTCTCTCATCTGTTAACAAAACTTTTTGACGAACATCCTTATATTCATCTAAAATAAATTTTAGAAGCTTGGATCCTATCCCCTTTTTCTTGTAGGATTGTAACACTAAAATATCTTGAACATATATTATAGTTAGTCCATCTCCTACAACTCTAACTAAGCCTACTAACTTATCTCCATCCCATGCTGAAATAACCATTAAAGATGATTCTATTGCTTTCATTAGTCTAGGTAAATCTTTTGTATAGCTTATCCACTCTGCATCATCATATAGTGCCTTTATATCTTCTTGTTTAAAATTTTTAAAATATTTATAAGTAATACTATTCATGCTCATCTCTCCTTTATTTTTATTATAGAAAATAAAGAAGCTATATCCACTTTTTAACCATATTAAAACTCCTTCAATTTTTATTTGTTTTTTCTGTAGATGGCAAAGAAAATTATAAACTTAAACTCTACCTACTGGAGCCATATATACTACGAATTCATCTTTTCCATCTACTTTAACTAAATCATCCATAAGATTTTGATCATATGCTGCTATAGCACAAGTGCCTAATCCAAGTGACTCACAGGCAATATATAATCCATGACACATGTGACCAGCATCTATAAGCATTACCTTATGTGCAAGTTTATCGTATCTCCATTCTCCTCTATATGGTAAGCAGCTCCAGATAAAATTGACTGCGGCAGTTCCAGCAAACTTTTGATCAAGGGTTCCAGATGTTATTTTCTCTGGTATATTTTTTTCTTCACATAAGAACAATAGTTTATGCTCTAATGCTAGATATCTGTAAATCCCACTTTTAAGTCCTTTCACATTTTGAATAGCTAAGTATGTCTCAAAGGGATGTCTTGCTCCGGCTGATGGCACTGGTCTTACTGTTGCATAGTTATCCCCTCTAATATCCTTTACACCTTGAGTTGCCCATAGAAGATAAGATAGTTCTCCTATTGATAAAGATTCTTCTGTATATTCACGATGGCTTTTCCTCTCTAATATGCACTTATGTATATCTTGTTTAACTATAATATTCTTATCTATATCAGGTAACTCAATTATTTCAATATAATCCCCATATGATTTTTGAAGTGATGGCTGAGGTAATTGCTTTTTCTGGTCTGATACTATATCCTCCATAAATTTTGACTTCATAAAATCTCGATTTTCTTTGAATCTATCCATTTCTAATCTCCTTTAATAAATTTATATATTACCTACTTTAATATTCTACATTTACTTGCTAAATTCCTTCTTTTATTCAGTAATATTAAAAAATTATTATTTTTCCCTTTCTAAATAAGTAACTATAGAAAAATATAAATTTCCTTCCTGGTTATATTCTATATCTATAATTTCCAGTATATTCTCTTCATTCTCATCTATCCATTGGTTGACTTTTTCTTTAAGTGCAGATCCATCTTTATAATCAACTATATACATATATTTCACTTAATTCACCTCCTAATATAATAGTTATAACTATTATATTAGCTTCAGATATTAAAGTTTCCTCATTTTCCCATCAACTTCTTTATGATTAGAAAAATTGATATAAAACATTCCCAATGATACAATAATTAATATTATATTAAATATTAATTATCAAAGGAGAAAATATGGAATATAAAAAAATAGTAGAGGGAATTTTTATAAAAAGACCTAATAGGTTTATAGCTGAAGTCCTCATAAATGGAAAAGAGGAAATAGTTCATGTCAAAAATACTGGAAGATGTAAAGAGTTACTTCTGCCAGGGGCGAAAATCTTATTAGAAGATTGTAGTCATAATCCTAGCAGAAAAACTAAATATTCTCTTATATCAGTTTGGAAAGGCAATATGCTAGTAAATATGGATTCCCAAGTACCTAATGCAGTTGTTTATCAAGCTCTCAAAGACAATGCCATTAATGAGATCAATAATTTAACAAAAATAAAAAGAGAAGTTAATTTCGGCAATTCTCGATTTGATATATATTTTGAGTCTGAAAATCAAAAAGGATTTATTGAAGTAAAGGGAGTTACTTTAGAAGAACAAGGGATTTCCATGTTTCCAGATGCACCTACAGAAAGAGGTACTAAACACGTATTGGAAATGATTGAAGCTGTGAATCAGGGATATAGAGGAATAATTTTCTTTCTAATACAGATGAAAGGACCAAATATATTTAAATTAAATTGGCAAATGGATAGTAAGTTTTCTGAGGCTGTTAAACTTGCTAGTAAAAATGGTGTTGAAATATTGGCATACGATTCTATTGTACAAGATAATAGAATTGAAATAGGTAAACCTATTGAACTTGACCTTATTACTAGATTCTAACTTTAAAATTCTCAGTGTATCTTGTATAATGTAATAGCATAATCAATTATTCTACTAATGATAAATAAGGGAGGACTTAAAATGAATATAAAAGAAGTTAGGAATATAGCAAGAGAAAAAATGAAGGGATATTGTAGAGTATGTCCTGTATGTAACGGAGTTGCTTGTGCAGGAGAAGTGCCTGGCATGGGAGGTTCTCTAACAGGATCTGCTTTTAAATCAAATGTAGAGGATTTAAGGAAAGTTAAATTAAGACTAAAAACTATACATGATGCCAAAAATCCTGACTTAAACTTTGATTTCTTTAATACAAAACTTGATACGCCAATAATCAGTGCTCCAATAACTGGTACTGAATTCAATATGGGTGGTGCACTAACTGAAGAGGAATACATAGATAGCGTCGTAAATGGTAGTTTATCTGCTGGTACAATAGCAATGATTGGAGATTCTGCTGACCCAGAGTTATACGATTCTGGTCTTGATGCCCTTAAAAAAGTAGATGGTAAAGGTGTTGCTATTATAAAACCTAAGGAAAACGAAATTGTTATAGAAGCTTTAAGAAAGGCAGAAAATATAAATGCTATTGCTGCAGGAATGGATATTGATGGTGCTGGACTTATTACTATGGCTTTAAAGGGTACTCCAGTTGGACCTAAAACTGTAGAAGAATTAAAGGAAATTATCTCCTCCACTCACTTGCCATTTATATTAAAAGGTGTGATGACAAAGGAAGAGGCTCTTCTAGCAGTTGAAGTTGGAGCAAAGGCCATAGTAGTATCAAATCATGGTGGTAGAGTATTGGATCATGCAGAATCTACAGCTAAAGTGCTACCTGAAATAGCTGAAGCTGTTAAGGGTAAAATAATGATTCTCGTAGATGGAGGAATCCGTTCAGGAGTAGATGTATTTAAAATGATTGCTTTAGGTGCGGATGCTGTTTTAATAGGTAGACCTGTTATTATTGGTGCTTTTGGTGGTTATAGCGAGGGAGTATCTCTAGTAATTCAAGAGATGAAAAATCAACTTCTTCAGACTATGATATTAACTGGTGCAAAAGACTTAACTTCCATCGATAAGTCTATGATTTCTATTGAATGGTAAAATATGAAAAGTTAATCTATTATACTAAAAAACAATCTTAGTTAAAAAAGGTTGTAGGAAAATATCCTACAACCTTTTTAACTATTCTCCTCTTGTTAGAAAATCCTTTTTGATAAATTTAATATAATCCTTTAACAGTTCCTTGTCATTTATTTTAGAAACTTTTTTCCCATTTTTTATAATTAACATAATTACTAATACTTCAAAAATAGTTAAATAACAATCCTTTAGGTCAAATACGAAAAATCCTTTTAATAGTATATAGTCTAGACTACCATTCCAAAAAATTTTATCTATTAATGAGCATATGATCCCTGCTAATAAAAATATTTTTAGTATATTAATCATTGAATTTTTTGCAGCTTTAGCTTCTAAATATTTAAAAGCATAGTAGCTAAAAAACAAAACAAATACTACCAGAAGTATATGAAAAATTCTACCCCACCCCAAATTAAATAATGAATTTATATATGAGTAGTTGTCATTTAAAACAGGTGCAAAGTATAATATATCTTTTATTATTGGAGTTTTTATACCATAGTAAGCTTTGACTATTATCTTTATCCCTTGCTCCAATATAATTAAGGCTAGGATCATGGTTTCGGTAATTTTATTCTTATTTTTTATTATCTTCTTCATACTTATCTCCTAACACGTTCATTCTTTAGGTCAACTTTCTAATTCTTTCTACTAATTTAGACTCGTCTTTTCTGTTTCCAAATGTTCTTCTTTTAATCTAATTATTTCAATATCCTTATATTTATCCTTAATCTTCTTAGCAAGGCTTTCGATTCCAAATACTTCAGTAAAAGTATGACTTCCTACTATTAAATTTATCCCTACGAACTTTGCATATTCAATGGTATATAATACTTTTTCACCTGTTATATAAACCTCGGAATTTCTCTCTACTGCTTCTCGTACATCTGTGGTAAAGCCCCCGCCACCACAAACTAAAATCGAAATAGGTAAGCCAGTAGAAATAGATCTTGTTTCAAAATCCTAGTCTTATCATACTGGGACATGGTTTTTATACCCATGTCCCAGCTAATTCAATGTTTTTATTTCATTAGTTTTATTAGATTATTAAATAGCTCTTTATTATCTTTTATCTTGCTGTCATTACCTAATACACATAGATAATTTTGTTTCATTGTATCAGCAAGTAGTGGTGCAAAAGTTTTAATATCTTCTAGATTTGTTGATAAAACTTCATCCCTTATCTTTTGAATATCTTCTTGAGTAATATTTGATATATATCTACTAGTTTCCAATTGTCCCTTCATATGTGGAGTCATAGCTGGTTCTAGACGAGATATAGTTCCTATAATATATTGTATTAGCTCAGATTCATTCAAACTTAAGTTAGCGACATAATCGGACATATTATCATATACGGAGATGGTTTCCTTAAGGTTAGGATCACGGTAAGAAAAAGTAGTCATATGGCCAGTTTTTTCAAAAGATATACCTACACCATAAGCTCCACCCTGTGCTCTAACTCTGTTATGCAAATAGTCCCCATTTAATATGGTGGCTAAAACTCTCATACTACCATTATAATCATAACCAAGCTTATTAAAATTACATCCTTTAGATACATATTGAACATTAGCAGATGATAATATCCCTTCGTTCAATCTTTCTTCAGTAAAGCTGTATTCCTGTGGAATAAACTCTTCTTTATTTAGTCTTTCAGTAACAATTTGTAAATTATCCCTAACAATAGATAAATCCTCTTCATCTCCTGTGAAGCTTATAATTAAGTTATTTTTATTGAATATAGTATTATAAACTTCATTTAAGTTAGATATAATCTCCTCCTTATTATCATCAAAGCTTTTAATAGCATCAGATATAAACCAGTAAAAGTCTAGTCCCTTTAACTTCTCTATATACTTCCAAGGTGCCGAGAAATAAGAACTTACCCTTCTAGCAGCTACTGCATTGCCCCTATTAAATATATCCATTTCCATTCGGGATTTTATTTGTTGAAGTAGTTCTTTAATTCTCTTTTCATCTTCTAATTTTGTATCCTTTATTAATTCTGACATTAATTCTATTAGTTTAGGAATATTATCTCCTACAGTTTTACCTTTGACAATAAATTTAGGACTAAATTGCTCACTATCTCCATCTTTTATTAATGCGTTAGCGTCAAAATCTATTCCTCCAGTATTTACATATATATCATTTGATAATTCCGAGTAGAGTTTTGTTTTTGTATCCATTTTTCCTAGTAACCCAGCTACTAAATTTATATATGGAATATGTTTTTCTTGAACCATAGACATATCAAAGTATAAGTCTAAGTATGCAATTTTACTAGTAAATATATTATGGAAAAGCATAGTTATTTCATTATCTTTTATTACTCCCTGAGGAATAACTTCAGCTTTAGGTTCTACATCAGATATAGATAGTTTAGGTATTGTAGCTTTTGCTTCCTCAGTATCATTAGATAGCTGCATTTCTTTAAGTTTTTTGTTTTCTAAAATTAAAGTTTCTATTTGTTTTTCAGTAAGAGCTACCTTATATTTATCTAATTTATCTTCAAGATTTTTTTCCTTTTCTTCCCCTAAACCTTTTTTAGGTTCTATTATAACAAGTGAACTATGAGTATTATTAATAATATTATCTCTAATAAATTCTTCAAAATAATCAACATCTATACTTGCCCTAAGTTTTTTCAAAGCCTCTCCATATCTAAGATGACTTATTGGACTACAATCGTAAAGCCAACTATTTAAGGACAGTATATTATAAATAATACCTTTAGTTGGGAATTTAGACGCTTCTCGCAAATCATATTCAACTATGTTGATACAAGCCTCAATTAATTTTTTATCCAGTCCATCATTAACTAATTTATTTAAAGTGTTAAATATAATCTCTTGGAATTCTTCCTTTTTATCTATGGAAGTATTTTTAGCAACTATTCCAAAACCAGGTTGCAACCCTCCAAGATTCATTGAAAATATATCTTCACCGATTCCTGCATCTATCAACGCTTTCTTAAGAGGTGCTGCTGAAGAATCTATTAATAATTGGGATATTATATTATTCATTAAATAGTTTTCTAAATCTGAGCTTTCTCCTAATACAAAATTAAGGCTTAAGTAAGTACGATTCTCATCATTATCATCTATTCCAATTGAATAATAATCTTTTATTTCATATTTTGATGTAAATGGTTTTTGCTTTTCAATATAAGAATCAACTTCAATTTTATCAAAGCTTGATAGATAATTTTCATTTATAAATGAAAGTTGTTTATCAATGTCTCCATCACCATAAAGATATATATAACTATTAGAAGGATGATAGAGTTTTCTATGGAAATCTAAAAATGCCTCATAGCTAAGTTCCGGGATTATATCTGGGTCTCCACCTGAAGAATATTGATAACAAGTATCAGGATATAGGGATTTAGCTATATTTGCTCTTAATATGGTCTCAGGAGATGAATATGCTCCTTTCATTTCATTATAAACAACACCTTTGTAAGTAATTTTATCCTCCTTACTAAATAATTCATGATGCCAGCCTTCCTGCATAAAAATATCAGGTATTTCATAGATTTTTGGATATAGAACTGCATCTAAGTAAACATCCATTAAATGGAAAAAGTCCTTGTCGTTTCTACTAGCTACAGGATATAGAGTTTTATCACTGAAAGTCATGGCATTAATAAACGTTTGCAGAGATCCTTTTACCATATCCATAAAAGGTTCCTTTGTGGTATATTTTCTAGAGCCTGATAATACACAATGCTCTAAAATATGCGGTACACCTGTACTATCTGTTGGTGGTGTTCTAAATCCTATTGAAAACACTTTGTTATCATCATTATTTTCTAAATGAAGTAGCCTAGCACCAGATTTTTCATGCTGAAAAATTCTTGCCATTGACTGCAATTCATCTATTCTCCCCTCCTCTATCAATTTAAATCCATGATAAGCCTTATTAATTTCAAACATCATTCTTCCCCCTTATTTCATATTTTTTCTAGCAACTTTATTTTTTATAGAAAAATCTTTCTTGATAAATCCAATATAATCCTTTAATAATTCTATATCATTTATCTTAGAATTTTTCTTCCAATTTTTTATCACAAGTATAATTACTAATACTTCAAAAATAGTTAAATAGCAATCCTTTAGATCGAAAACAAAGAAACCTTTTAATAATATATAATCTAGAACTTCCATTCCAGAAGATTTTATCTATTAGAGAACATATAGTCCCCGAAAATAAAAATATTTTTAATATATTAATCATTGAATTTTTATAGTTCTAGCTTCTAAATATTTAAAAGCATAGTAGCTAAAAAACAAAATAAATACTACCAGAAGTATATGAAAAATTCTACTCCACCCCAAATTAAATAATGAATTTATATATGAGTAGTTGTCATTTAAAACAGGTGCAAAGTATAATATATCTTTTATTATTGGAGTTTTTATACCATAGTAAGCTTTGACTATTATCTTTATCATCTGATCTAACATAACTAATACTAAAATCATAACTTTGATAGTTCTATCTTTATTTTTTATTAGTTTATTCATGCTTATCTCCTAATCTATTCAGTCTTTAACCAATTTATTAAAGCTATTGTTATCAATATTATTGAGATAATTATTAATGAAATCCCTAGGATAGTAGGAGCATATGTCCAAGCACGAACTAATTCGTTTGAAACACTCCATACATTAGCTCCATATGGTCTTGAAAGACTTGAGCCAATGTCAGCTCCTTTTGCTAGTCCTAAAAATATACTTATATTACCTAATATAAATAATCCAATGCTGATTATACATACTTTTTTTAGTTTGCTGAATTTATTCCAATATGCAATAGCTTTTATTTTTCCCTCTCTCCCATTATACTCCATGGTGACCCCCTATATAATCTTAATTTTGCTTTAATTCTATTCTAGATACCATCTAAGTGAAAACTCTTCTCCACTTATTCTTTCAAATAATTCTTCATACTTATATAATCCCGATGGATTAATTACTTCGTTTATTAAAAATTCTCCAAATTCCTTTGGCTTTTCTGTTATATTATTTATTCCATATCTTTTGCAGAAAACTTTTCTAAGCATTTCACAGGTTATATCTCCCATAAAATAGTTATGCAAATATATTGGATGAGTTGTATAATGAATTGTATACGCAAATGGTGGCGCTTCATCAAATGGTTCATCCCCAAACAAATCCTTATTTATCTTAAAATATAGATTATATATATCATCTAATGAATTAATCTCATTTCTATATAATTCTTGATCAAAAAATATACTTCCTATAGATCTTAAATGACTTAATCTATTATACTCAACTAACTCCTTAAATCCTAACTCCTCTGATTTATCAAAGAAATCGGAATAGAATATCTCTTCATATAAGAAACTACTAAATAAATTAGCTATACCCTCTGAAATAATTCCGCTTACCCCTTGATTTAATAGTATCTCCTCCTCTTTAAGCAGGAAAGAATGCACTCCATGCCCAGTTTCATGAAGAAGCACCCTATATTCATGGTATCTATTCTTTACATTAGCAAGAATTCTTGAATCTACTCCAGCTTTTATAGGAAAATTATATCCCCATTCGGACTTATTTTTTCTTGAGAAAATATCATAAGTAATATTAAATTTGTCTAAATCTAGCCCAAAATTTAGGAAAAATTTTCTTAGAATCTCATAGTAGTTAGACATATCTACTATCCTATTTCTAATAGGGGATATTTTAGCCATTATATAATTTTCATCCCATGGCATCATTTCATCACAATTCAAAAACCTTTTTGCATATTCTAGTCTTTTACTGTCTAATTTATCAATATAAGGCTTTAATTCATCCTTCCAATTGGAAAATATGCTTGGACTCAATTCGTCTTGCTTTAAACTATATTCTACAAAATCCTCATCTCCATAAAGAGTAGCATATTCTTTTCTCATATTAATTAAATCTATAAATCCTCCATCTATTAAAGGCTTATTTATTTGATTTCTTGCAAAATATGCCTTCTTTCTAAGCTCTCTATTGTCCTCATTCGATAATATCTGAGTTAGCTCCACGCTAGAAACTTCCTTGCCATTTAATTTGAATCTAAAGGTATTAAGTATCATGGAAAGTTCATTTTTTTTCTTTTGGATTTTTTGGTTTAGTTGATTTAATTCATTGCTTAAATGATATGGTCTAATCATACTATAAAATATCTCTGCTCTTCTTTTATTCACTGGATTCAAATCTTTTTTAAAATACTCTAATGCTAATTCATAGTTGTTTTTATCCTCTAGAAAACAATTCATTTCTTTATAGGCATTATCTATTCCAAAATCATATCCTGCCGTATATTGAACCCATGATAATTTACTTAAATTTGTCTGCATTTCATCTAATTTAGTCGCCATTTCAAGTAATTTTTCCACCTATAATCCTCCTTAATTATAATATAATTTTTAATTTAAAAAGATGCGAATTTTCTAATTCTTTCTACTAATTTAGACTCGTCTTTTCTGTTTCTAAATGTTCCTCTTTTAATCTAACTATTTCAATATCCTTATACTTATCCTTAATCTTCTTAGCAAGGCTTTCGATTCCAAATACTTCAGTAAAAGTATGACTTCCTACTATTAAATTTATCTTTGAAAACTTTGCATATTGTATGGTATATAATACTTTTTCACCTGTTATATAAACATCGCAATTTCTCTCTACTGCTTCTCGTACATCTGTGGTAAAGCCCCCACCACCACAAACTAAACCTACTCTTTTTATTTCTCTATCATTAAATTTCCATGATTGTACCGGCTCTTCTAATGTGATTTCTATTCTCTCAACTAAGTCCTCAAATTTGATTGGTTCTTTAAACTCAGCAATTCTCCCACAGAAAAATCCATCTTCTTTGTGTGTCTTTTCAATAATTTCTAATCCTAACTTTTCAATTAAAGAATTATTTGTTCCAAATTCACAATCATCTAATGGAAGATGATTAAAATAATGCGACATATTATACTCCAAAAGCTTTTCTTTACAGGCTTCTTTCAACCCATATATAAACTCCCAAGCATCATGATGAGTTATCATTAAATCAACATTATTCTTTTTTGCTTCTTCAATGGTTTCAAGTGTTAAATTTGTACAATACCCAATTCTTTTTATATCCTCTGTGCCTCTTACAGTAATTCCGCTTTCCTCATGAAAGTTTTCATTATCTCTAGTGGTAAATAATTCTAATATATATTGTTCTATTTCTTTTAATTCCATGTTTGTCCTCCTTTAAAAATTTTTACTATTCATTTATAATCTTAATTGCCTTCTCTAACAATTCATCTCTACCTTCTTTTACTCCTTCAATTGTTGGTCTTATTTCAATATCTGGTACTATTCCTATCCTTTGAGTCTCAGTACCATCAGGATAATATACTCCTATACCACTCATTCCCGTATTTATACCTCCTGGAAGAGAAAACTGAGATACATTACCATCTGCTCCAGCTGTAGTACTACCAATAACCACTGCATTTGGTGCTGTTCTAAAAGCCATAGTATGATACTCAGCAGAACTCTGTGTTAATTCATTTATTATTATAACTACCTTTCCTTTATAATAATCGGAATTCTCTTTTCCTACTTCTAGAGGTTCTGTCATTTCAAATAGACCTGGCTCCGATATACTTCCTTGAGTAAACTTTACAAATTCCGTGCTTTGTGGCAATAAATGTTGACCTAAAGTGAATACTGTAAAATCCGATGGATAGCATCTCCAATCGATTATTAGTCCTTTTGTATCTTTTATTTTAGTCATGATCTCAGGTATGTCTTTGTTCTTTATTAGTCCTGGATAGATGTAGGCAATATCAGGATTTATAAACTTAAAATGGGTATCTTCAGGCTTGAATATACTGACACTCATTTCTGTAGCTGGAAGACATTGAATTTGCACTGATTCTATTTTACCGTCACGTAAAAATTCAATATCTAAAGAGTCCTCTTTAGTTCTAAGTAGACTTATTGCTATATCCCTTAATTTCGTAGGATAATTTGAAGCTGGAGTATATTTTAATCTATCCTCTACTATATCTTCAACAGTCTTATTGTTAACTTTTGTGATTATATCCCCTACTTTTAGTCCTGATTTCTCACCTAGCTCATTATCATGATATCCTGTTACCACAGCTTTATTTTCTACAAATGTTATTCTGACAGGTGCAAAATTTATTCCCCAATGATTCAATAAAGTTTTATCATTATACACATTAGCATGTGTATCGTTAACTCTTCCAATTAATTCTAGAACAGTAAGCTTATATTCAAGCTCATTTTCTGCTTCAATAAATTTAGGGATAAACTCTCTTAAAACATCATCCCAATCCTCTTCAATTAAATGTTTGTATGGAAAATAATATTCAATTATATTCCAATATCTATATAAAGATAACAGACGATATCCAGTATCAGAGTATTCCATTAGTGGATATGGGTTTTCATTTTTAAACTCTGGATTTTTAACCCCTTCAATGAAACTTACATAATAATTTTTGCCTGTCCTTTTTGCATCTTTAATATTACTTAGTTGTAATACAAGCTTCTCATCTAAATCTGAATTTAAAGTCCATTCCAAGTCGGGAATGATTTTAGTTTTTTCTGACCTTACTTTTGTATCCTCTATTACTTCAAATTCTCCTTGGCTTTCTATCCAATTAAATAAAATCTCATCCCTTTCAGTTATGTTCTCTGTATCCAAAATTTTAGGCAATACTCTAAATAATTCATAGTCCCAGTTATATTTACCCTTTGACACATTAGGATGATAATATTTTAGATATCCCCATATCTTACCAAGTAAAGTTAAATCATTTATTTTCTCTTCTGAAACTATGATTTCTTCTATTTTAGACCCCTTATCAAATTCATTATTATTTGCCTTTTTCTCCTTTATATTATAAAATACCTGACTTACCTCTATACCTTCCTGTTCTAATCCCATATTATTATCCCTATGATATTTGGCACTACATCCCATCATAAAAAAACATAGTACAATAACTAACCACATCTTTTTCACTTAGATCTCCCCCAAACAATTATCTCTTATATATTCTTATTTTAACTTTGGAATTGTCTCTATAAATTAAAGTATCTCTAATATCCCCTTATACAATTCTCCATTGTTAACTTTATCTAATGCCTCCTGTGCCCACTTTGGAAATATATCTCTTTCACAGGCTTGTACTAAACTGACCAAAATTGACACAACTTCATCTATCTTCTTTTCATCCTGATTTATTCCTTCATATTCTTTTAAAAATATATTGCCAGCCTCATCAGATAAAGAAGAGCAGACATTTCTTATATCACTATACCTAAATCCTACTCCTAGCATATTATAGTCAAACATAAATGCCTCCTTCTTATCTTTACTAACCACTAGATTAGTCCAATAAAAATCATTATAGGTAAAAGTCTCTTCAAATTCCTGGATTTTTAGAAAGATTAAATCTAAATGATCAATTAAAAGCTGCCATACTTTATTATCTCTAGTATTTGTTTTATTCATGACCAATTCTATATTTTCTTTTGTTATATAATCCATCTCCTTATAGAATTTCCTATCATTATTTTTTAAAAACTTTACTCCTTCATAGTGCAACTTCCTATACCATGATGCAAGAGCTTTTGCTACCTCTATGTCTGAAAGATCAGATTCAATCCCTAGACGATAATTTAGACTTTTATCTAAATCCTCCAGTAATAAAGTATTCTTCGTATATCCTATTACTTCTATTGTAGGTATATCTAGACTTTTTAAGATTTCATAATACTCAATTTCCCTTCTAAACTCATGTTTTTCAAAATACTTAATCACTAAATCTTTACCTTTATATTTTATCCTATAGAGATAAACTCCATTTCTATTTCTAATCTCATCTAAATTATCTATTTTATCATTAGATAGTCCTAGTAATGATAATTCTTGATAAATATGTTTTAATACATTCAAATAAACACCTCCTCTCATATCTTCATCATTTCATACTAATCTTTCTCTATAAAACCACAACATTGAAAGTTTTATCGTATTATAATTTTCACTTTAAATCCCTCTTTGCTTTTTTTGTCATTTTCACAAGCATTTTTCCCATTGGTAATGAAAAAGCATAACTAAGTCTTACCGATATTCTATCAGTAAATGAAGGGGTAATAAGGAATTTCTTGCTGTCTATATTTTTGATAAATCCTTTTCCTACTTTCTCAGGTGATGCCTTAAATTCTCTTGGAATCGGAAGTGGTGAAGATGATTTTGTATCTGTCAAAGGAGGATGCATTATATGAAATGTAATACCGCTATCTTCATATTCAATATTCATACATTTAGCAAAAGATTCTATTGCTCCCTTGCTAGATGCATATGAGCTTATATCTATAAATCCTGTGACATCTACACCTGAGCTTGTAAAACAGACCTTACCTTGTCTTTGATTTTTCATAATAGGGATTACAGCTTTTGTTAAACTTATGGCACCATAAAAATTTACATCCATTACTCTATTAAAATCTTCTTTAGTATGTTCTTCAAAATTTTTAAATAAACATAAGCAAATAATGTTTTCATCTTTTCCCCCCAATCAAATTAACCCTTAGTTACTATAGAATATAAATTTTTTATTCATTTAATATTTCAACTTCTTGATTCATCTTCCTTAGCATCTATTTAATCACCCCTAAGAAAACCTATCTATTACTTTATTCTGTAAATCTTATTAAATCCCTTCTTTTTATAAAATTTTTCTTTATATATAAAAAGAAGATAGATGGCTTATGACATCTATCTTTAGTTTCTTACTTAATTTTTAATTTCCTTTTCTTTTTTTCCTAGATAGGGATAATCCACCAAATCCACTTATTATGGCTATATAAAATCCTAAATCATACCAAAATCCAGTATTTATTGTTTCATATATTCTAATATTACTTTTACCTATTGAAAATATCAATGAAATAGGTGCTATCCATCCGTGCCATATACCTGATAAGAAATTAGCAGGTTTTTGTAAATTATATGAGCCATCTCCTGGCATACAACCTGTTGAAACTAATAATACTAATATAATTAAAATAGATAATTTGAATCTTTTAGATAAAATTTCACTCATATCTTTTACCCCCAATTTTATTTATTAGTATATATTCTATTTGTTAATATTAATTCCTAATTCCTTAAATATTTCTTCTTCAGTACGAATAATATCTTCTTTAAAAGATATGTTGTCTCTATTTGCTAAATACCAATTATAACTATTCTTTAATCCCATTATAAAATCCGCTTCTTCACTATATATACAATTAATTTTATTTACATCTAATACATTGCTATAGTTATAAAATGGAAAGAAGTCCCTTTCTTTACGTCCTTTAGACTTATAATCATACTCGATTATTTTAACTTCTTTACCTACTACTTCTGCACAATATTCAATCCATTCTCTAATAGTAACTGGCTTCTTATTTCCAACATTGAATATAGAAATATCTTGTTTTTTTATTTTAAGTAATTCTATAATAATATTAGCTAAATCTGTAGTATAGATAAATTGAAGATAAGTATTTGGGTTTGGAATGATAATCGGTCTATCTTTACAAATATGGTCAAAAATAAAGCTTTCTCTTTGAGCATAATTATTTTCTCCATAAGCATAGGGCGGTCGCAAAATAATAAGGTCTATAGAGGAATCTCTGAAATTTTCAATATAATAATTTTCAGCTTCTATTTTATTTTGTCCATAGGATGTCCAATAAGTATTTTCTTTTAACGGATCATTTTCTTTAAATGGAAATGTTAAGCTATCTACATCATATACAGCACTTGAACTAATAAATACAAAGGATTCTAATTCCTCTTTATTTAAAGCTTTATATAATATTTGTCCCTGTTCTTTATTTAAGGCAGATACATCTATAACAATATTAAACCTATATTTAGAAAGAACATTTTCCATTTGCTTATTGTCATTTCTATCACATATTAGATTATGCACATTATCTAAGTCTTGAGCTTTAGTTCCACGATTTAAAGTAAAAACATCATATTTATTTTCACAAAACACACCAACAATTTTCTTTCCTATAAAATAACTTCCACCCATTATTAAGACTTTCTTTTTCATATATGACTTCCTTTCTTCTAAAGAAATTAAAGGATTTTTCTAGATCACTATAATATTATTTCTAAATATCCAGTTATCTGATCTTTCCCTCACTATTTACAAATTGGTTTAATTGCTATCCATACTTCTTGTCTATTATCTTGTAAATAACATTCTATTACAGGCAAATCATCTAAGTCATAGCCTGAGTTAGGTAGCCATTCTGTATAAAAGCTTTTATACACATTTTGAATAGAATCTGGCAATTCTCCATTAGCCTCGATTATTACCCAAGTGGCTTTAGATAATTGTAATTCATCCATATCTTCAGGAGTAATGACCTTGGTACATTCAGGTAAATCCACATAAGTCGTCACTCCTAGATAATAATCCATTTCCTTTGAATCTCCCCATTGTCCTCCTGCACTGACCCCAAGGAGTCCTACTGGACGCATATCTGTCTGACTCCAGAGTCCAAATAATCTTTCCATTGTACCATCATTACCTGCTGTTTCCCAAATCCTAGGAATTACTTGAAATGCTTTTTCCGTTTCAATTCTTTTTCTTATTCCTGAAATAGTAAATGCTGGCCATTGTTCAATTTGATAATTCATATGGTTACCTCCTGTAATAGTTATTTGGAAGGAAATCTTTGGGCATGACTTAAGATTGACCACCTCTGTCCGTACTTTGGATGGAAGTACACCATGAAACTTTCTAAATGCTCTGGTGAAAGCATCCTGAGAGTTATATTCATACTTTAATGCTATGTCAATTATATTTTCTCTACTATTCAATATATCAAAAGCTGCTAGTGTAAGCCTTCTGTTTCTAATATACTCACTTAAAGATTGGTCTGCAATATAGGAAAACATCCTTTGAAAATTATATATAGAGCATACTGCAAGTTTTGCAATTTCATCATAGGAAATTTCTTTATCAAGATTTTCTTCTATATAATTGATTACATTGTTAACACGTTCAATCCATTCCACCGTACTTATTTCCTCCTTTAGACTATAGAATATACTAATCATAAAAATTAATCTCGATTTTTCTTGCCCCAATTTATCGATTTTAAATTTATATCAATAATTTCTTTATTATCCTACTCTGTATGAGTATCGATCCATTCTTGAGTTGCCTTCACATAAGTGGTTTTGCCTTCGTTAAAGGATGCAATATATACTGTAGGCTTTTCAGTTTCAGTGGCTACAACAAAAGAAAACTTATTTATATTTGTTGCTACACCCCATTGTCCTTTATTGTTCATACATACTACAGAAATATCTTTTGCTTTTCCTCTTTTTGAAATCAATTTTTTATTTAATTTATTTACAGCTTTTTCCGCAGCATCCTTTGGGTGAAGTCCTTCTTCCATAAGACGTACTATCTCATATGAGATACAAACTTTCATTATATCTTCACCTACTCCAGTAGCACTGGCAGCTCCTATTTCGCTGTCTGCATAAAATCCTGAACCTGATAATGGTGAGTCTCCAATTCTTCCAGGTTTTTTCATAAAAAGACCACTGGTAGATGTGGCAGCAGCCATCTTTCCATTTTTATCTAGTCCAACTACTCCAACAGTATCATGTCCATCGTATGCTTTAAGTTTATCTAATTTAATCTCATTTTTCTTTTTTTCCCATTCCTTCTTTGAATAGTCTGTAAGCATATTCATCCTTTCAAATCCCATGTTATGTGCGTATTTTTCAGCACCTTTCCCCACTAAAAATATATTATATTTTTCATCCATAAGTTTTCTTGCAATTGAAATTGGATTTTTGAAGTCTTTAATACCACCTACTGCACCGATTGAAAGATTATCTCCATCCATAAAAGCAGCATCAAGCTCAACTTCGCAATCTTGGTTTGGAAGTCCCCCATATCCTACAGACCTATATTCTGGATGATCTTCTACCATTTTTATTGCCAGCTCAATAGCATCTATAGAAGATTCACCATTCTTTAATAATCCTTCTGCCTCCTCTATTCCTTCTAAAGCCATTCTCCAGGTACCTATTATTCCCCAACTCATTATATACCTCCTATTATTTTATATAATTCAATTTCTTTAGGGCTGTATAACAAGCCCCTACCAATCCTGCATCATTTCCTAATTTTGCTTGTATAATCTTAGTATATTGACCGTAGGAAGGCATTACTGTTTTTGAAAAAACACTATTTATTTCTTCAAAGAACAAATCACCTGATTCAGAAATACCACCACCTACTATAATCAATCCTAAATCCAATATATGAGTAATATTGACTAATCCTGTCACTACATGGTTTAGAAATTTATTATAGACTTCTACTGCTAAAGTCTCTTTATCTTTAACTCTACTTATTATATCTTTCCCAGTGATCGATCCCTTAGGAATATCTGATCTCCTTTCATACTCTCTCACTAGTGAAGAGGTAGACGCATATCTTTCATAACAGCCCCTACTACCACAACTACAATCTTCTCCTTCTTCATTAATGATTGTATGTCCTAATTCTCCAGTACCTTCTCCTACTCCTCTATGTAGTTTACCATCAATTACTATTGCTGATCCTATTCCTGTTCCAAGAGTCATGCATATAAAGCTATCTATATTTTTTCCAGCGCCTTTCCAATACTCTCCCATTGCCGCTGCATTGACATCATTTTCTATAAAAGAGTCTAATCCCGTTAATTCTTTTATGACCTTTACTAACTTTGTTCCAGTATAATCAGGTAAATTATTGCTTGCGAAAATGATCTCACCTTTGTCACTATCTATTTTACCCGCAGTACTTATTCCAATAGCCAATATATCATAATTATTCTTTAATTCATTTATCTTCTTTGATATCTCTAAGGGTATTTCTCTTCCACAATCCTTTTTAGGTGAAGGAAACTTATTTTTGAATAATATCTTGCCATTTATGTCTAATATACCATACTTTATGAAAGTACCACCTATATCAAAACACGCTATATTTTTCATTTTATTCCTCCTCTAAGAGATTTAAAATTTTAGTTATGCCCTTTACAGTACCTTCACAGGTAAAATAATTATCATATTCAGGAGTTATTGTATCTCCACCCATATTTACATTATGGTTTCTATATTCCATAACACTTTCTACCTTCTTTTTCGCAGATAAATGGACTTCCTTCACCCCAGTAGTTTGAATTATATCTTTTATATTATCTTGATTAATTCCTGATCCTGGCATAATAATTATTTTCTCATTAGCTCTATTAACTAAATCTTTAATCAAATTTATTCCATCTATTGCACTATTTTGTTGTCCGGATGTTAGTATTCTTTCTACACCCAATTCTATTAATATATCTAATGATTTAAAAGGATCTCTAGTCATATCAAAAGCTCTATGAAATGTAACTTTGAGAGGCTTAGATAACTCTATTAATTCCTTCATTCTTTCTATATCTATTTCACCATTAGGTTTTAAAATCCCAACTACTATACCATTCATACCATATTTTTTAGCGTATTCAATATCTTTTTTCATTACCTCAAATTCAATAGGAGAGTAACAGAAATCTCCGCTCCTTGGTCGAATCATTATATTAATATCAATATTTATATACTTTCTAGCTAATTTTATCATTCCTAAACTAGGGGTAGTTCCACCACCTATTAGATTGTCACAAAGCTCTATTCTATTAGCTCCCCCTCTTTCAGCAGCCAAAGCTGACTCTATAGAATCCACACAAATTTCTGTAATTATTTTATTACTCAAATCACCACCCCCTAATATGATTGTAACATTTAACCTCAAAAATATAAAGAAGGTAGATGGTCTTTGCCATCTACCTTTTTTACTTTAGGATATTATCCCTGTGTCATAAAATTTATTACTTCAATGTTGAGGATTATTATTTTATTATTGTTGTACTTAAGCCTTTTCTTAATACAGACTTTTTATTATTTTTCTTTTCTTCAATATTTTGATATTCATAAGTCCAGTGAAGTTTTCCAGCTACTATCTTTGAATCATAATCATCTAATATATATTTAACTTCTTTCGATAATAAGAATAAAGCTATTATATTTGGTACAGCCATTATACCCATAAACATATCTGCTAACTCCCATACAAATGTTGGATCTATTACCGTTCCTATTACTAATGCAGTAAGAACGATACCTTTAAAAGCATTTATAGTTACAGGCTTAGCATTTAGTACCATCTTAACGTTTGATTCTGCGAAGAAATACCATCCTACTATTGTAGTAAGTGAGAAGAATGATAAACAGAATGATAAAAACATCCCTCCAAAAGAACCAAATCCTGCTGCAAATCCATTCTGAGTCATTACTGTTGCCCCTTGAGTCATTTCAGCTGCTGAGATACCTATATTATATGCTCCTGATGCAATATTTACCATTACTGTTGATGTACAAATTAAAAATGTTGATATAAATACTCCTATCATTGCTGTAAATCCTTGTTCAGCTGGATGTTTAGTATCAGCCACTGCATGGGAATGTGGTGTTGAGCCCATACCAGCTTCGTTTGAGAAAAGACCTCTTGCTAGACCAAATCTTACCGTTTGCTGAACAGTTATACCTAGTACACCTCCGCCAATCGCCCCAGGTGAAAATGCTCCTATAAATATACTCTTTACTGCTGGAATAAAATTAGCATAATTCATTACTATAATTGCTAAACTACCTAATATATAAGCACATGCCATAATTGGTACTACTGTCTCTGCAAAGGATGCTATTCTTCCCATTCCACCCATTAATATAAGGGCCACTACTATTGCAAGTCCAATGGTAACTGCGATTACTGGTACTCCAAAAGCTTGACTTACAGATCCTGCTACTGAATTTGATTGTACCATTATACCTACAATACCTAATGCAATAATTGCGGTTATAGAGAAAAATACTGCCAACCCTTTAGATTTTAAACCATTTTTTATATAATATGCTGGTCCACCTACTAATTCTCCGTCTTTTGTTTCTCTATATTTTTGTGCTAAAACTGATTCACTAAAAATTGTCGCCATTCCAAAGAATGCAGATATTAACATCCAAAACGCTGCTCCTGGTCCTCCAGCTGCTATGGCTGTAGCTACCCCTACTATATTACCTGTCCCAACTTGCGCTGCAACTGCTGTTGATAAAGCTTGAAACGGCGTCATCTTTCCTTCTTCAACTTCTTCTTTGTTAACTATACCTGCCACCATTTCTTTTAATGCTGGAAATAATCTTGTAAACTGTGGGAATTTAAGTCTCACTGTCATATAAATTCCAACACCTATTAGACCAAATATTAATACATAGTCCCATAGAATAGTGTTTACGAAACTAACTATAGTATTTACTACATCCATTAATAAACCCTCCTGTTATTAAGTAATTTTAGTTATTAATTTTGATACTCACACAATGTAAATTAGTTTTCTAATTCACAGCCCTATTATAAACCTCGAGTTTCAAATAGTTATCAAAAGTTTCAAATCAGGATAAAAATTTATTAACTTTTTCTATAATTAGTCTACTAATAATAGAAAAACTATATAAGGCTAGCCTTATATAGTTTTTTATTATTGTCCTTTTCCATAATATACCATTCCATCTAAGAATTTTTTTATATTTACTTTCCCTCTCTTTTTAGTTTTTCCTCTAATAAAATCCATTTCTATTTTTAGTTGTTCAAAATTATATAGACCATTTGAGTACTCTGTAAATATTTCATTCATATAATCCTCTATTCCTATATTGGCAAGGTTAACCATCCCAACAGTTGCCGTTCTTCTAATTCTTTGTTCCATAGTTTTAGGATTATCGGTAAATTGACTACATAGTTCCTTTATTGTAAAGTCAGACATACTTTTATTTGTATCCATTAAATATTTAGCTATATCAAGTATATCCTGACTTCCCGCCTCTCCAATTAAACCAATTCTTTGCATCACTCTTTTTACGCCCTCTAAATTTTCAGATTTAGGCTGTTCTGTTTTTATATTTTGTGGTTCGCTAGAAAACAAACTTTGAATTTGAGATAGTTTCTTATTCATGTTAATTTTCTCTTTTACTTTATTTATTACTGTTTGTACTTCAATGGCATCAATAGGTTTCGAGATATAATATTCTATACCGCTTTGGTAAGCTTTAGCTATCATATCCTTAGAAGATACTTGAGATATCATAATATATTGAATATCAGGATAAATCATCTTTGCTTCTCTCACTAAAGTAATGCCATCTTTTCCTGGCATAAGTAAATCAACTAATACAATATCTGGTCTAAACCTTTCTATCTCATCTATCCCACTATTTCCATTATCCGCTTTACCTATTATATCTCCTAAATTAGTATCTATTATGATTTTTTCTAGGATTCTAATAATATTTTCATCATCTTCAATTATATATATTTTCATTCTACTTCTTCCTCCAATGATTCTTTTGGAATAGATATATGGAAGCTAGTTCCTTCTCCTACTTTAGAACTAACACTTATATTACCTTCCAATTGCTCTTCAACTATATATCTTACTATACTTAATCCAAGTCCCCTGTTTATTTCACCTGTACTATAATTGATCTTAGTTGAAAATCCAGGTGAAAAAATGTGATTTAATCCTTCTTCATCTATACCAGCACCATTATCAGTTATTGTAAAATTATGATTATCTTTATATAATTCATGTGTTACAATAATTTTTCCATCTTTTTTATCATCCGGCATAGCATCCATACTATTCATTATAAGATTACGAAGCATGGACATAAGATAATAGTGTTTAGATGTATAGAAATTTTCTTCTACATGGAATATTAGATTTATATCCTTATCTAATCTTCTTATTTCTCTTTTCATAGTTTCAGAAAGTATACTAATAATGTCTTTAAGGTCCATACCCTTATCATTAAGTTCATTTTCTGTAATCTCTTTCATTCCACGGATTACTAATCCATTTTCCTTTTTTATCTCATGGACTTCTCTAGCAATGGATAAAGCTCTATTTGCCCAAGTTTCATTATCCATATTAAGATTTATTTTTTCAAATAATTCATAGGATTGTGACATGACCTTCTCTATATGATCCATATTCTTTTCAATCCAATACATTTCAGTCTTTAATTGAGAAGTAAGCCACAATAATCTTTTATATCTCTTTTCATGTTCTTCCTTCATAAGAAACATCCTATAATATTTCAAAGCATTTAATACTAACCACAATATAGCAGAACGAATTATACTTACTGCAAGTAAGGTAATCCCCACTTCTTTGAGAGAAGAAAAAACATCTATAGAAGTTCTTACATATACCTCTATAAAGTTAGCACCAAAATCACTAATTACCATAGTAAAAAATAAAAAATTTATATTATTTTTATTTCCCTTCCTTATTAATAGAGTATATATAATAGAGTAAAACATATAAAATAATATTTCTTGTTGATAGGATGTTATGGCATCCATAATATTTCCTTTTCCTAAGTAATGAACTAGTACTCTAAGAAGATAGACCATTATCCCTGATAATATTCCTGTGGGAATAGGTTTTAAATCTTCATAATAAAAAAGAAATAACATGAAAGATATTATTCCTGCAGACACTATAAAGTTACTACTAATAAGTCCAACCCCTACCTGAGATGCTACTGCAACTACTAAAGAAACAAAAATCATCTTTTTATAATCTTTCAATCAATTCACCTCTATATGAATATAATGCAAAACTTGCTTTATGCAATCATAAATATTCATCTTTATAACAAATTATAATACATCCTTAATTACTCTCAAAGCATTTTTATAAAATATCTTATCTATTTCATCTTCTGAAAATTTATTGTCCTTTAATGCAAATCCTAACTTTTCTATTTCACCTATATTGTCTATTTCACAATTTGGATGGGATCCATCATAATCAGAGCCTAATGCTATTACATCTATCCCGCCTATATTTTTAATATGCTTAATATGCCTTATTATATCCTCTATCCTTGCATTCTTACTTTCACCTAGAAAATCTCTTTCAAAACATATACCCATAGTTCCACCTTTTTCTGATAAAACCCTTATCATATCGTCTGTAAGGTTCCTAGAGTGGTTCTTCATTGCCCTTGAATTTGAGTGGGATGCTATAAATGGCTTGGAACTTAATCTAGATACATCATAAAATCCTTTATCCGAAAGATGAGAAACATCTATAAGCATACCTAATCTATTCATTTCATGTACAACTTCCTCACCAAAACTAGTTAGCCCCTTATCTCTATAGTCCTCTTTTATATTAGGATAACCTATTTCATTAGCTGTATTCCATGTAAGAGTTATGGCTCTTACTCCTATTCTATAGAAATTTCTTAAATTATGTATTTCTCCTTTAATAGTTCCCCCTTCTTCTATGGCAAGTACAGCAGAAACCTTACCTTCCTTATGATTTTTTATTATATCTTCATAATTAGTTGCTAGAGAAATATTATTAGCGTTTTTTTCAAGTTCTATATAAAACTTATCAATCATCTCAAAGCATACTTCCAATGAATTCACAGCTTTTTCTAAATCTACCCACATAGCAAAGAATTGAGCTAATGAATTCCCTTTCTTCAACTTCTTAATATCTATACTAAAGTCATTCTCATATAGCCCTATATTCTCCTTATCTTCCATCATTCTTAAAATTGTATCACAGTGCATATCAATTGTTTTCATTGTTTTCACCTCTATAAATAATTTAATCCTTTATTATATAATACATCTAATATCTCTTTAATTGAAACTACTTTCTATTTAATTATTAATTTTCAACCATTTTCACAATATTTTTAAAAACTCTCTCTAAACGCTCTTTAGTTTTATTAAATAATATATCATCTCTATGATATATTTCTTCTTCTCCAAAATATCTATCCTCTATGTAACTGGTATACCGTATCTCAATTTGTATAGCTTCAACATTTTCCATTGAACTATAATGTGATACTATATATCCTCCTTTAAGACCTTTTTCGTCAACCTTCACAGTGAAACCTTCATCAACAAAAGCTTTCTGAACAATATATAAGAAATCATATGAGCATGTACTTCCACCACATGTTCCTAGTACAATATCAGCTGTAGATTGTGCATAAAAACTATGTAAATCAAGTAGATAAACTTTGTTTCTTTCTTTTAAGATATTGTTTATTTCATTTAATAAACAGGTATGATATGGTTCATAAAATTCTTTTATCCTATTTTCAACCACTTTATTAGGTAAAGAGTTTTCATAAATATGTTTACCAAATGTAGTTTTATGATAAATTAAAGATTTTGTATAGTCTTCTTCTATATATTTTTTATTAATATTTCTATTAACATCAACTACATATCTGCTATAGTTAAATGATATTTTTGTAATATTTGCCTTATATAGAAAATCATAAAGATCATTTAAAAACCAATCGTTATTTGTAAGTAATACATTTTGTATCATGCTATTTTCCATTTCAGATGTAATACAAGATGAGCCATGAGGAATACTAGCAATTACAGACGATAATATTTCTGGTCTTTCTATATGCACTGGTTCTATATTACCACTCCTCCCTTAATTCTCTACTATATCTTAACATAAATATACTGAAATAGTCCTTAAACCTGTACAACAATTATGGTTTTATCATCTAATTTATTAGCTGAACATCTTTCATTTACAATTGAAAAAAGCTTTCTGCAACTTTGTTCAATGGAAGATGAACTTCTTAAAACATCTACAAATTCATCCTCATCTATCCAGTCAGAAACACCATCAGTACAAATAATCAAAATATCATTCTGTGAAATTAAATATTCCTCTACTGCAATTTGAGGTATTACCATAGGCAGAAAGTTATCAAACATAGACCACATTTCATCTGGTATAGAGGAAATGGCTTTATCTATTTCTTCTTCTGTTAAAATTCCTAACTCAATTAGTTTTGCATATCTTTTCTTTGGCTTTATTATTTTTCTAATCTTATTTCCTTGGATTAAAAAAGCTGGGGTATCTCCTACAGCTCCTATACTCAATCTCCCTTCATCAACCACTGCCATAGTCATTGTTCCGAAAGAAAGGTGTCTATCTAGCTGAGATTTTTCTATTAATCTATTATTTGCCGCATTAATACAGCGAAAAATATATTGCTGTGAATTTAATCCTAAAGAATGGTAATCCAATTCTTTAATTGCATTCATACATATAATCCCTGCCTCAACCTTATCAAAAGCCCCTGAAGCTCCATCTGCTACGGCAAATACTTTTTCATCTTGTGATATATAATAACTATCAGCATTTATTCCCGAAGCCCCAACCTCTGTTAAACCATAGTATTCCATCTACTATTCCCCCCATTATATACTCCTATATTTTCAGACTTAACTAAGCTTCATTCCCTATATATCTCCAAATATGATGTTATTTTTCCATCTGGATGACAATTCTCAAGAACTCCAAACTCTGGATCATAAAATTTTCCTTTGAAATATAAAACCCAATGGCTATAATCTGGCATATGAACTGTTAGAATACACACTTCTGAATAGTTTGGATTTTTCTTAGAAATTCTCTTGTTAGTGCCAGAATGTTTTATTTTATAATAATCTAAAGCCTCAATTAGTTGTCCAATGCTCGTTGACCCTTTGGTATTCATAACCTTTATTACTTCTTCTGCATTAACCCCTGCAAGCATAGCTATACATGCTTGTCCACAGGCTCTAGGATTAGGTTGTTCAATATAATTTATCGTTTCTATCCTTCTATATTCAATTAGTTCATTGACTTTTGGTTTATTTTTTTCATTATTATCAACTATTTCCATATATATGTTTAAAGTATCCCCAGTACTTATTCTCGATTTTTCAATTATCTTTTTATTTATAGGTAGTAAGTAAGTGCCGTTTCCCCTTGGAATAAGAGCACATTCATATGGAGACTCATTTATACTTCCCTTAACTCTTATTGCTCCTTTTTTGTTGAATAAGTTCCATACATTAAAAGGTAATTCAATAAAAACTCTACTATTTTTATCATAATCTGGCATCGTCATATTAAATGAATGCTTCATCTTTATCCTCCTAATATTTACTTTAAATATGAATAGCATAAAAGGGAGTATCTACCTCCCCATTATCCTATTTCTGTTCTTTCAATTTTATTGGAAACAATAAATCAAGCTGATGTTCATCACTTTCTGGCCAATTGCGATTATAACGATATAGATAATTAAGCGATTCCTCTAGCAGACCTGCCATACATTCTCCACCATCATCAGCATAATTTGCCTCATATTTAGAATTATTGACATTAACCCAGTTTGACAGCCATTCCCATTCATGAAAGTTTCCAAAAGTAATCATATGGGCTGCATATAGTCCTCCATTAAAATGCTTTTTCTCAAGGGGAACTGGTACTTCCATATCTTCAGGAATTGTGATCCAAAATTCATACCCATAGTCATGTCTATCATTAGATGGACATGGATGATTAAATCCAAATACGCGAGCATCTGGTTTAATTTCATATAGATTACTTGTTTTTATAAAGTGTTCTAACTGTTTTTCTGCATTTTCCTCGGGATTTGCTCCAATATAATGACTTGCAGCTACTGTAAATGGTGGTAAATGAACAATTCTGACATTTTTAAGTGTCGATAGACTTTTTGCTGCCTTATTTAAATCTTCCATTGACTCTTCCTCCTTAAAACTAATTTTTTGTAAGGATAAGGAATCAATTGCATCAAGTATATAATCATCACTTAATATGCCAAGTTTCAATTTAAGTTTTGTTTTCTTCTGCAAAGTCTCAATAAGACGGTTTAGAATCACTTTGATTGTTGATAATGCCGCTATTTCGTCTTCTAAATTAGTTATATTTTGTTTAAATACCTCAATGGCCTGAATAACATCTTCGTTATTCAATATGTCGCCAATTTGTTTTAATGAAATACGTAGCTTTCTCAAGATCACAATTTGTTGCAAGCGTAAAATTGCATTCTCATCATAGCTACGATAGGCATATCCTTCTTTTTTAGAGCTGACTAAAAGTCCTATTTCTTCGTAATATCGAAGTGTTCTTGTAGAAATTTTAAAAGCATTTGAAACTTGACTAATTGTTTTTAATTCCATATAGATTCCTCCTCCCTTTAACAAACAGTATAAGGTACGACACGACGTCAAAGTCAATATGATATGGTGAAATTTTTCCATATTTAGTGTTAATATCAAAATTAATAGCTATTAACGATTGCTAACTCTATGCTTTTCATTTGTCATAATAATTAAAGCAACCCTATAGCTCATATTATATCCTAGACAGATCTATTACAATTCATTTCTCATAATACATAATTCTTTTATTTCCTTAACTGCATTGTAACCTCTTTTTTCATATAGTGATTTAGGCTGCCAATTGTGTTCATCTGGAAATGATAATACTTCTATTGATTCATATTTTCTATTTTTTACTTCTTTTTCAAGATATTCTATTAATCTTGAAGCTACATCATATCCGCTCATTTCTTTACGAACAGAAAGGCAGGTAATCATAACACCATTGGTACTTTTACTTGATATTGGAAATCCTAGTTTTCTTGATATATTTAATGGAAATGCCTCAATAAATCCTACTGGTTCATGGTTATAGTATTCAATATAACCAGCTAAACTGCCATTCTCTAAACTTTCCTCTAAAAATCTTCTCTTTAATTGTTCATATTTAACCCAATTCTCAGGAATATATGATTTTTCATCTAGATATGGATTGTATTTTGTACAAATAATACAACTATCCCTAAGGAGTTTTCCATCATATTTCTTAATCTGAAATTTATCTATATCATATTTAAGTCTCTCTTTAGTGATTGCTCCATAATTAAATTTATAATCTTCCTCTTCGAAGGATATACCGTGTTCCTTTAAGGCATTTGATATAAATTTCTTTGATGGAGGAAAACCTTTTATTTCATTACCTTGAATAAATAACTTTCCAAAAAGAAGTGGGTATGTCCCATTTTCCCTAACACTTTCTATTATTTCTTCTTCACTAAAAAACCAAGAGTATAATGATTCAAATTTACAATCAAAAATATTAAATGATTCAAAATCAACCTGCTCTTTATACTTCAAAAATAAATTACGAAGACGATCTAATGAAGCAAATGATTCGGGACAAATTGGAACATAGAAATATCTTGCTACAATTTTTTTCACTATAAGTCCTCCTATGATAACAATTTTATGTAGTTATTCTTCTTATTCTCATATATCCAATATATATCTTAATTCAATAGGTTTATTGGAAAACCGACTATGCTTTTTAGTACCATCAAATGTGAAACCATACTTTTCATAAAATCCTATTGCCCTTACATTTTCTTCATAAACCCATAGTGAAACTCTTCTACAGCCTTCATCTCTTAATATACTTATAACTACATCCATTAAATTAGCAGCTAATCCTTTTCCCCAGTATTCTTCAAGGAGATATATTGAATAAATAGAGCCGCACTCTTCTAGTTGCTCATCATTATCTTTATTTGCAAATACTAATCCACAAGGTATGCCGTCGCAAATTCCAATCAAAATAATTTCTTCATCTTGAATAAATCTTTTAAACTGCTGTTGTCTTCTTTGCTTATCTAGGAATTTAGTTATTTCATTCTCGGGTATAATACTAGAATAAGCTGATCTCCAACTTTCAACGATAACATTTGCTAGAGATTCAACATCTTCTATCACAGCTCTTCTAATCTCATATTTCAATAGAATCACCTCACTTAGAATAATTTTTCTGGTTTTGATTATCTTATGAAGTTATAATCTTCAGGTATTCTGATATATCCTCTTATATTTTTATTCTTATTTCTTTTTACAGTTCCAGATACATTATTGAGATTTCCTTCAGCGACAACTATATAGCTATCATAATTTTCCAGAACTATGCCAATGTGATCATGGGGTTCATTTAAAAAAACATTATTAAATATTACAATATCTCCTTTACTTGGAATAAAACTATTATTTTCAACTGGATAATAAAATTGATTTTCAGGTAAACTACCCCATGATTCCCACGCGGAACAACCTGCAAAGTTACATTTTACATTTTCATTGGGAAATTTTACTGGAATATTAAACCCAGCCTTCATACAACAGTAATAAACAAATGCAGCACACCATCTACCATCCCAATTTTCCAGCGACCATTTAGGAAATAAATTAATTATTGGCTCAATGTTGGACTCAAGCCCCATAACATTTCCATGAAAACATTTTTGTTCTTCTAATTTGGCAATTTCAGCTAGCTTGTCTCTTTTCATAAATTCCTCCTATAAATAACAATGTTTCTTTTTCTGTCTTACGTTTTTAAATTAGGGACTTTAAACACTCAATTACCACATCTGGTCTATTTATGTATATTAAATGTTCACTCTCTGAAGCAATTATAAATTTTCCTTGATTAGATAGCAGTGCCAATTCTTCTTGTAATTCACGCCATTTATTTTCATGTCTAACTGCTTCTTCCTCTGGAATATCATATTTCATCCAATCTCTAACAGATGCCATCTTATCCCTAGCAATTACTCTTAAAGGAACATCTGGGAATGTATCCATGCTTTTAATATCTTCTCCATCATGTATCCAATTTGCAAATTCATCTGATACTGTCTTATAAAGATTTGGATTTCCGAAAAATTCCACAACATCTTGTAACTCTTCACTACCTACATACTTCTCATATTTAGAGGTCATATCTGTATTTTGGCTAATAAGCTCTTCTCTGGATTTAAAAGATAATTCATTAAATAAAGCAGTCATCTTATCTATTGATGTTTGTGAATTTATCATTGGAGTATCAAGATTATCTAGCTGCTCTAAGTTATATGAAGTTGAGTCCAATAATACTATAGCTTTAATTTCATCGGGATACATTTTTGCATATTGTTGTACACATAGTCCACCGAAGGAATGTCCCATTAAAATATACTCTTCTTTGATTCCAATTTCTTTAAGCATTGTATTTAATTCATATGCTATATTTCTTGTTGTTCTAGAGGATTTTGGAAGACTACTCTTACCATATCCTTGTCTATGGTAAATAATAACTGTAAAATAATCCTTTATCTGTTCAATAAGTGGATATAAATCATAAAATGAATTTCCTATTCCTACATCTATGACAAGTATTGTATTCCCATTACCAACAACTTTATATTCATAATTTATATTACCCACTCTTATCTCTCCTATCTATATCTTAATTATCTACTAATAGCAATGTTAGTAAGGTTCTTCATTTATTTTCCATAAGTATGCTCTGCAAAACAAGCTATTTCAATAAAATCATTTCTTTCATATAATTTTTTAGCACCAGTATTTGATTTCGCAACTCGAAGTCTTATATTCTTAATAGATTTGTCTACAGACATATTTCTAATGCAATGTGCTAGTATATAACTTCCATATCCTTTATTTTGAAATATTGGTTTGACAACAATATCTGTTATGTAGTTTTGCTCAAAACTATATGCACCTACTAACTCATTATTTAACCAAAATGAACGCACTTGACTAAGTTTATTCAAGTCATTAAGTTTTTGGCAAAATTTATTTTTATTTACAGCATAACCATTTACTTTCCATTCATTATCTATATTTAGTTGAAAATATGAACTATCAAACAAATCAATAAATTCTTCTAGCATATCCTGCTCAAAACCTTTTTCAATCAAATTAGCTTTTTTTATTTGTGGAAGTTCTCTACCAGTATACTCAAGATGATATCCTTCCATATCTGATCTAAAGCCTAATTTGCTTACTAAGTCAATTATCTTTTGATTTTTACCATATATGTTAAAGCATAATTCTTTTGAGCTTATTCTTGAAATATATTCTTTAGTATTATCATTAATTGCTCTTAAGATATCTTCTATATTCTTTTCATTAAGAAATGAAGCATAGAAAATACAGCAATCATCATTATCAACAATTATAAATACACCTTTATTTTCCTCCGTAAATAAAGAATATAATATTTCAATCCTCTTATTTTCAAAGGATTTTTGTACATAATCTTTTGCATGAGGAGAGATATTCCCTATCAACTTTAATATCTCTTCATAGGACATCTTATCAATCCTTTCATTAATTATTTGACTATTTATGTATTAGATATTGATAGCCTCTTACTTTAAATACTCTTTTATTAACGACTCAGCTAAGGCATGAGATGAATCTATAAAATTTACCTCATTCTTAAATTTATTTTTTAGAATACTTAAATCGGTACAGGCTATAATTATATCATCAATATCTTCGGCAATAGCATCTTTAACTAACTCATTCCAATATAAATTGACTTCAGATATTTCCTTGTTCTCTTTTATCATTTGAATTATAATATTTATTTTTTTCTGCCAATCACTTCTGAATATAAATTGATTGTCTGAATTTAATATTCCTTTTTGATATAGTTCTGAATTAAAAGTTGATTCCGTAGCAAATATAGTTATCTTTTTATTTGAATCTACTTTTTTCATGGTTTCTTCAACAATATTTAATAATGGAATGCTAATTTTTTCCTTTAGTTCATCAAAATATATATGGGCAGAATTACACGGCATAGCAATACAACTAACACCTGTTGATTCAAGATGTTGAATTCCTTCAATTATGGTTTCTCTCATTAACTTATGATCAATTGGACGATCTAAATAAAATGGTGTAGGCAGAGAGTAAATCATAATATGTGGATAATCTATATCATGTTTTGCACCGTATTGAATTTGGCATTGATCTAGTACTGATTCAAGAAATGGTGATGTGGATCTTGGTCCCATTCCAGCTAATATTCCTATTGACTTTTTCATTCACTATGTCCTCCATTCTTATATTGCTCTTGCTTATATACTTAACTAAGTGCTTATCTAAATTTTATGAAATAGAATACACCTCATACTCCTTATCAAAATGATATCCTAATTTTTCAGCAAGAGCCACTGATCTCATATCTACCGCATCCCAAACAGGATATATCTTTTTTTCTAGACATTCTAAAATCAGTTTAGAAGCACAAGCCAAAGCTAGTCCCTTCTGTCTATATTCTTTCTTAGTTCCAATAGTAATATCAATATATCCTTCACAATAACTATAGGAAGATGCGGCTGAAATAATCTCTCCTTTATATGCGATTACATATCCTATTCCATGTTTCATAAATCCCTCTAAAGACGAAAAGTTTGAACAGCAATCTGCCATGAAACTATCTTCTAACACCTTATAATAAAAATCTTCATCAATCCTATCTATTTTAAATTCATCCTCAACAGCCTAAATATAATCATTGAGAAGTTTTTCTTGAAATACATCATGTTCCCTTTTTATAGCATATCTTTTAAACTTTTTAAGACTATAAGAATAATATTTCTCAATAGTAGAAATCCACAAAAAACTATCTGCAACAATGATTCTACCTTTACATTTATCAAGTAACTCCTTTACCTTGATTTCATCTTTTTCGTCTTTTTCGTCTTTAATGCTTCCTAATAGGTAACAAAAGTCAGCAACCAAAACATTTCCTATTGTAGGATCATCCTTGCTATCAACCCAGGCTTTTCCCATATTTCCTTCGACAACTGCCCAGAGAACAACACTCTTTTTTCCTTCACATAGGGAACGGAGATTATATATTTCTTCATTTAGCAACTCTATCAAGGTAAAACCTCCTTATAATATGATTCGCAACAGATTGACTTCAATATTGTTTTCTAATCATTATTGCTTATCATTACGATATCAAGAAAATATTATCATTCCTCTCCCAATAATTTCTCAATTTTCATTTCTCACATATTAAATCTTTATATTTATAATATTTTCCATATTTCCATCTTTAAACTGTAACTTAAATACATCTGGCATCTTCATTGATTTCCAAAAATCATAATTATATTTTTTATCAAAAAAATTTAAGATAGCAGCTAATATTGTCCCATGTGTTCCAATTACAATATTCTCACCGCTATATTTTTCTATAATATTCTTTAAGGCATTAATTCCTCTAGCTTGTACTTCATTTAAATTTTCTCCATCTTCTAAATAATAATCGAAATCATTCCATTGCTGTTTTGTAAAAAAAATGAAATCTTCAACTGGCCTATTTGCAATTTTTCTTTCTCTAAAGTCATCTACTATCTCTATAGTTACTCCCCTATTTTCTGCTATACCTCTTATAGTATTTATTGCCCTTAAATAAGGACTCGATATTACTCTAGATATGTAATATTCTTTAAATAATTCTGTTAACCTTAAAACATCTTTACTTCCCTTTTCTGACAATGGTCTACTATATTCATCTGGAATATAATCAACCTCTGCATGCCTAACTAGATAAATATTTGTGTACATCTCTATTCTCCCTCTTTTCATATAACCTTAAGAATAAAATATAAGTAACTCACATTCTCCTTGTATATTTAATAATTTTTCTATCCAATTAATCCTGGTAAATTAATTTTTCAGAACATATAAAACGAGTTGGCCAAAATTCATATAGATAAATATAATTGATATACCCTTCAAATGCTTCAAACTTGTCAGCTACAATTGGTAACGCTTGATAAATAATATTAGGCTTATCAATTAACATCGTCGTATGTGGAGTCCAATTATGGCTATCACTAAAGTTTTCCTTCAATTCAAGCAATTTTCGATTCAAGTCAGGTGCGATGAAGAGAACTTTTGAACCTCCAAAAATTCCAACATGATTAAACGTTATTGTAAATGCTTCTGTTTTAGCAGCTACTTTTTTTAAAAGCTCTCTTATCTCCATTTCTTGTGAAACTCTAAAAGTCCCTAGTGTTATATGCTGTGGCAAATCTTTCGTATGCTCTCCATCATAGCCTTTTTTATAAAGTTCCATTTGTAGATTTGCCAATGATTTTTCCGTATTATCATCATATCCCTTAAGTACTATATTAAAATTATTAAAATTGTAATAGCTATCCTAGCTAATAATTCTATGTTTTTAAAGCAATCACGATTATAAAATCAAATTTTAAGAGCTCTTCTTCAGCTGAATTTAATATAAAAATCCTTCAGTTGAAATATGATATATTACCCCTTAAAATTGTATCTTAATCCTAGTACATCTATATCTTCTATACAAACACAATATCACAAATCATAACATAATTACTTAACCTCTAATTCTCTTTGATTTCCAAAGCACCATGTGAGCATTGTTGTGATACAATTATATCTGGAATATTCTTCTTATCTATATATGAATTCCCTATCTCCGCTCCCCCCGAACCATGTAAAATAAGATTAGAGGGTACTTCTTAGATTCATCTTCCACAATTTCTTTCTCATAATATTTATTGCCCTATATACTCCATATAATAAAATTCATCTTCCGAATCATCAAAAGTCTTTTTCATATATTTATCTTTAATTTCAAAGCCAACATTCCTATAACAATTAATTGCTCTTTTATTGAAGCTTCTTACTTCAAGTACTATCCCATTGTCAGGAAACCTTCTCTTACATTCTTCAATTAATAATTTCATAATATTTTTTCCATGACCTTTTCCACAAAAACATGGTCTTAGTCCAATTCCTATATATGCCTTATCAAACTTTAAACTTACCCTGCCATAAGAAATCAATTCATTATTTAAAACTATAGCAACAAATTCTGATTTCCTTTTCTTCTCTATTGACAGTCCCCATTTATTCTTTACTACAGTTTCCCAGTCTGAAAAATTATATATTGAATATTCTCCTTCATATCTCCAATTACAAATCTCTTTAGCTTGTTCTTCTGATAGCTCCATAAGGGTATAATCATCCATAAATATCTCTCCTTATATTATATTTTCCATATAGTACCTACCTCCATGTCATCATAATATCACCTTTTCCTTAATACATAATAGTGAAATT
Source organism: Tissierella sp. MB52-C2 (assembly GCF_030931715.1). NCBI lineage: Bacteria > Bacillati > Bacillota > Tissierellia > Tissierellales > Tissierellaceae > Tissierella > Tissierella sp. MB52-C2. The sequence goes on along the minus strand of NZ_CP133261.1, from coordinate 425,281 downwards.
CAGTCCATTTTCTAATTTTCATACAAGGTTTCTAACAATATAATATTCTACAATTTTTTCTAAACTCCTTCTTTTATCTTTAAATCCTTTTCAATAAAAAATAAAGCAAATAATATCTCTCATTTATATAAAATATAGTCTAAATAACACTTATATAAAACTGGTGACAATATTCTGAAAATATGATATGATGGCTAAAACAAGAATTTGAACTTTTAATTACCATCAAAATAGGGGGTTATAGTATGAAGTTTAGAATTATATCATTGCCAGCATTTAAAGCAGCTTCTTCAGGTGTGGATAAGAATTTTGATTTTTCTCCATCAGGTGTTTTAGGGAAATTCAATGACTATTTTTCTATCATCAAACCATCTGATAGGGATAGTTTTTTGCCACGAGATTTCTTATACTTTGATGAAGAAAATCAGGGACTTATATGGATATTTGCACTTAGCGAAGATATAGATAGTGGTGGAAATGAAGTAATTGATTTTGACGGAGGTTTTTACCTGACATACGCATACAAAGATGGCGATGACGATATTAGGACAAAACTCTATAATGAAGCTTTAAAATATATTGAAGAATCGGAGGTCTTTGAACTAGACATAAGACCAAATCATTATTCCATGGGACATATTATTACTCCTCCCGAAATTATTGAAGCTCAAGGCTGGGCTCAAATGGAAGCCTTTATTCCAATTAAGTTAAAAGATAATTAAAATCTTGTAATAGTCACTTGTAGAAAACCTCAGATTTGTTTTATCTGGTTCAAGCTATGAATTATTTATAGATAAAAAATACTTACATCATAGACACTCTCTTTACCTTAATAACTTAGTATAATCCACAAGATATAAACAAATGGAAGTCATTTTTGACTTCCATTTAAAAATATAATATTTTCAATACTATTCTAAAACATATCCTAAATAAAAAACAAGACAAATAGTATTATCTATTTACCTTGTTTCATCAAAAATTAAGTAAAAGCCTTATAATATATATCATCATATATTAATCCCAATTTTATATATATAAATTCTTACACCATATCCTATGGCTATCCTTTTAGCTTATAGAAATAGTCTCTACCTATTTTATATCTCCTAGTTTATTAATTGGCCAAAATCTAAATATTGCTTTACCCTCAATACTCTTATAATCCACAAGACCAAATGCCCTACTATCATTACTATGTTCTCTATTATCTCCCATTACAAATAGTTGCCCTTCAGGTACAATAACGGGATATTCTACGGTACTATTAATTGTATTACCTTTAACGTATGTCTCTTCTAGTAGTTTATCATTTACATATACTTTTTCATCTTGAATATCAATTTTGTCTCCTGGAACTCCAATTACTCTTTTAATAAACCTATTCCTACGAGGTTCTCCTTGAAACTTCATTTTTATATCTTCTAATGCAGTTATAATTCTATCATTAAAGCCTTCATTTATTTCACCTTGAAGAAATACAACAATATCTCCAAATTGAGGCTCTGAAAAATGATAAGAAATCTTATCTATATATAGCCTTTCTCCTTCAAACAAAGTATTCTCCATAGACCATTGTTTCACTTCAGTTAACGCATATACCTCAGTATTAAGAAATAATACAATCACAAATGATACAGTTAAATATAAACTCCATTCCAATACCTCTCTTATAATGGTCTTTCCATTTATTTTTTTCATAATTATTTCAACTCCTTAAAATGTTATTTAACAACACATGACTTAATTTAAAATAAGATTTGAACTACAATAAATCTAGCAATTCTTTCAATTTAGATATTTCATTATCAGACTTAATGCCAGTATCACTTAAAGTAAGACTCTTATTTAACCATATTCCAGCCAAACCTAATTTTTGTGCTGGCTCAATGTCACTTTGAAGATTATCTCCTAACATTATAGCATATTTTGGATGATTAATTCTTCTTAAAGCCGTGGTCTTTTGCCATACATCAAAGAAATGTTTTTTTCCATCTTCAGACTCAGCTTGTTCGAACTTCTCCCAAAGGAATATCAGCTTGATTATGCTTCACTCTAAGTAAGAAATTATAGTTTTCCCTACCTCTATCACTCCTTCCCTATGAGTACCCTTGCTCAAGCACTTTGTTAGATGATGTTTGACACTTGCCCGACTCTGTATTTATTAACTATTTCTGTTATTACATCCACAATTAATTCTGGTTCATCATTTTGTATATAGTGTCTACTTTTCTTTGCTACAATAATTTTACTATCACTAGATAATTTCTTAAATTCAAATTGAAGCTTTTGCTCTACATCTAGAATTTCTTGGTTAGGCCAATCTTTTTTATAATTATCAGGTAACCCTCGAGTTATTACTGTTAATGGAAATTCAAACACACACTTATGTTTATCTACTTGCTTATAGCTTTCGATTTTATCAATTTTTTCAGAATTAATCATTGGATTACTGTAATATTCTCTGTTTGAAGCTTTTAAGTGATTAGGTAAAACTTTTTCAAAAGCTAATTCTTTATATTCGGGAGCAGCGTCCACTAATATTATCCCCACTATTAAATTTGGATAAATACTTGCAAACAATCTTGACACCATTCCTCCGAAAGAATGCCCGACTAAAATAAAAGGGGGCTTAACTGATACTCTTTGCAAAAGCTCAGACAGATCCTCTATAATATCTAGACATGTACGAGGAATTACTGAAGTATCACTTCTACCTATTCCTGCTCTATCATAAGAAAAAGTTGTAGTAAGTAATGATATCTTATTTTGAATATGGGTCCATACTTCACTGCTATCACCCATTCCAGCCTCAAATAATACTGTTGGCGATCCATTTATATAATACTTACTAAACAGCTCATATTCCTTAATTTTGCTTCGTTCATTTTTATATCTAACTTCTTCTACATTTTTCATTATATCATTCCTTCAATAAATTTATTTCCACAGAAAATGTGATACCCACCATCCTAAAATTACTCCCATCTATACCTTTACGCAAATATATTATTACACTATGGATTTCTTAAATTTGTGAAGTAGTAATTACCATTACCCTTCTTTTTAATCATTTTCCTATTCTAATTTTTCTGCATATATAGTAAATTCTCCTGGTATTTTACTATCATTCCAACTCGGGTGTTCAAAGAATTCTTTCAGTACAAAACCGGCACAAATTACAGCGTTAATTATCTCACTTAACGTATAGTATCTAAGATGACAAGTTGGAAAATCCTTCTGTTCATCTTTATCAAATTGGACTGCATATGCTACTTCACCATCATGGATATCACAGTCAAAATAGTTTCCATCTGTATGTAATGAACTCGCTCCTCCCTGCCCTATTGGGATTATCTTTCTATAGGGATGAAAGTCACTTAATACAAGCTTTGCATTGTTCTTAGATATTTGATACAATATTCTGGCAAATTCATTAATGTCGATAAAGTAATGCAAAATGCCACCTTCTAGATATAAAATATCAAAATAATCTTTATATTTTTGAATATCAATATCATAAATGTCCCCTAGGATATAATCAATTGACGTCTCTGCACTTTCTGCTAATTCGAGAGCATATCTCATATTTTCTTCGGATATGTCAAACACTGTAACCTGTGCACCCATAATTGCTAATGGAACAGCTTTTCGACCATTTGATCCACAGAGATTAGCAATTTTTAAATCTTTGATATTATGAAAATACTTTTGATGTTTTTTTAGGCATCTCAAAGGATCTTTTTTTATCTGAATCGCTTTATCTTTAGGATTCCCATCACGCAGATTCCAGAACTCATAAGCACGATACTCCCATGCAATCTTATTTTTCATAATAACTTATCCCCCTAATATAGATTACTGAATATTTGACTAAAAATAGCGTACAATGTCTTATAAAGTCTCTTGTATTTTCGCCATCCCTTAACTGGACACCAAAAAAGTACCCCTTACCGGAGCTTTATTCCCGATGAAGGGATGTGGTACACATTGCCTAAGATTATGCCCTAGTGCACTCTTGCACAAACATTGTTATAGAATGCCTTAACCTACGAAACCTTATACCTCGCAATATTAACCAAGATGTTTTGTAAACCATTCCGTAGCTAATTTTATTACTATATGAAAATGCTCAAGGAAACTATGATCTGCTCCATCAATAACTTCTAATTTTGAGTCATTTGAAAGCAATGCCATTGCTGCTTTGGATCTTTCGTAGAGTAATTTTTCTTCTTCATCATTATTCCCATGAATTATTAGAACTGGACAATTAACATCCTTTAATAGCTCCCTCTGATCAATCAACTCAAAATCTTTTAGAATTCTTTCATCAATTATAGTCTTTTTTCTTAGTTCTTGTGGCGTATACTGTGTCAAATATCCCTTTTCCTCCAGTTCTTCCATTTGTTCTTTTGTAAAGAATTCATACCAGTTATACTTCATAGAATCAGTTGCAGCACCTGATAAAACCATTGTTATTATCTCAGGAGTATAATTTTTTAAACAAATAAGAGTTCCAAGACTATGACCATAAAGTGCAATTTTTTTATATCCTTTTGACTTTACAAATTGAATTGCAGACTTCAAATCATCTACTTCTTTTTCAACAGTTAAAATATCATCATCACTTTCTCCACATCCACTAAAGTCAAAAAGTAAAGCACTGTAGCCTGATTTGCTAAATGCTGTAGCAAGCCTTTCAAATCGTCCCTTTGAATGCTTGTTCGACATAAATCCATGACACATTATAATTATTGATTCAAAAGTAGATGGGTATAGGTGCCCAACTAAGTTTAAGTTCCTTGAATTCTTAAATATGACTCGTTCCATTATCGTTCCTCCTCAAAAATCAACCTTCTACCTTTAAGTGAATTTAAATAGTCTATCATACTTCATCTAAAAGTCAAACCAATAAACCTTATTTTTTTTCAAGAACTGAAATCCAACTCTTTCAGCTGTTTTCCTTGAAGCTATGTTAGAATCCATACAATCCCATTGTGCCATAACTCCAATATCTACACATTCATTTATGAAGTAACGCGTCAAAGCAAGAGCTAATCCTTTTTTCCTGTGACTATTTTCAGTTTCAATATCAATTGGAATTATATTTTTAAACCTAGCTGTTCCAATAATAACAGAAACTACTCTATTTTGATTTACTGCCACATACCCTATGCTTTTATTTAAGAAATTGTCATAATTACCCCAGGATTCTAATAATCTTTCAACTAAAAAATCCTTATTTTCAAATAGACCACTTTCTAACTTCTTTAAGCATTCATAATCAACTTTAAATATCTCATATCCATCTGGGACCATAATATTTCCATTATATTTATCATTCTTTCGAAATACATATTCATCTTCACTCTGAATATCTCTATTATTAAATATATCTAATATATATGGTTTTGCTTTCTCCGATTCAACGGAAAACTCAAAATAATTAATACCTTTACTCTTTAACTGGTCAAACATACTATCCAAAATAAAATCTTTAAATTTGCTATATATCTGAATATTACTAGGTTCTCCTAATATTGAAAAACTACCTACTGCAAATGAATACACCAATGCAATATTAGGATTATCTAAGTCATCAACCCACATATCACCTTTACATTCTCCAGCAACAATTCCTGAAAAATTTGGACTATCATCATATGTTAAATTATCAATAGCTTCTGAGCTAAGTTTATCTACTTTAAACAACTATATCCACCCCTTAATTATATAAATAATCTCTATTTTTATTTTTTTACTAATATTCAATATCTTATTTTATCAGTAATGAACTCATCGGACTATAACAACCATTCCTATATATCTTAGTGTTTGTAACATTTCCTAATCAAATCTATTTATTAATACTAAGTAAATAAATAGATTTATAAATACTTATCCATTCTTCAGTATTTATACTTATAAAAGGTTTTTTAGGATAATCATATCTAGCTGGTATTTTGGTTACAGTTCCATCTTCAATAGCTGTCATGGTTACTTCACTACCTCCTTTATTATCAGGCCAAGGAATAAGATATTCTTTTTTATATACTTGCATTAGGTGGCTTCTTTCTTCTCCTTCAGTTTCTGTAATTACTATATCAAACATATTGTAATAGTCTATATGATTCTTTATAATATTAACAACTTTGAAAGTATATTCATAGGATTGTTTAAACACATCTAAATCCTTTTCACTTAACTCATGTTTTTTCGTGGAATAATCATCATATTGTTGCTTACCAAACAAATCTCCAATATTATAATAGAAGTAAGAATACTCCCTGTTAAAATCATATTCTTTTTTCACACTAAAAAAATCAAATTCTTTAAATTTCATTGATATTTCATTAATTTCATCTAAACTTTGTAAATATACGTAAAATTGGTGATTTAGATATTCTAAATCATTCTCAAAGATATACTGATTTTCAATAGCATTTTCAATGATTGCATTGGAATTTATTATATAATCACAAACTATATAAAAGTGCTGATTAAGTTTTTCATCGACATACTCTTCATATCTCTTTTGCTTTTGGTTGTATTTGGATAATACTAATGTAATTACTACTATTAGTATTATTACAATTATAGGCATTATTTTACTTCTATTTCTCATAGTATCACACTCCAAAACATCCTAGATAGTCAAAATACTAAGCTACTAACCTCATATACCTATAGTCTCAATCCCTTTTTGTCTTATATACTAATTCTACATAAGTCTCTAGATTCCTTCTTTTCATAATAATATTTTAAACTGCAACTGAAATGTTCCAATAAAAAGGCGGGACTACGTTCTCATAACGTAATTCCGCCTAAAAATTAAATATTTTATTATAGTCGTCGTTTAACTTACTTCCGTATATCCTTGAAGGTTCTTCCATCCATTCTCGTTATCCCTTATTCGCCCCTAATAAACTTTTCTAATTCATCCACTTTATCCCCATCTAGTGAATAAGTTACTCCAAAGACTTCGCCCTCGCCTTCTTTGTTGTATTTGACGTCAATATCGTTTATAATCTGGGTTATTTTCTCATATACTTTTTCCAAGTCGTCGCTAGCCGGTCTCCATTCACTATATAGTTCCGTAGCTTCTATCGCCCCACCATTTGGGTCTAAGTGTGTCGTTCGTGAAAATTGTAAAAGTCCCATGAGAGTAGATAGTGAAAGTATGTTTGAGAAATCTTCTCTAATGGCCGAACCTTGTTCTACCGCCCTCGATGGAAAACTGTCAACTACTATTCCTGCCTTTAAGTATTTCTCAAAAGCTTCGTCGTTGTTCGTTTCTCTTAACTTTGGGTCGTCTAATGGTTCAGATAACATCTTTTTCATTTCCGAAGCCCATTCGCCTATTTTATCCGCGTGAACTTCAACCTGGACTGGGGTTTCTTCTTCCATTGTGGTTACGTCTTCCGCTTCTGCATATTCCTTATTTACTTGTTCAATTACATCATTGTTGATTTCTTTGCTATCATAGGCTGAGATATTCATTCTCTTAAACCCGATTAATGCAAGACTAGCTACAACAATAACAATTAAACCGTACTTAAATTTTGATTTCATTAACTATTCCCCCCTTTCCCCTTCTATAACACTAGCATATCAATAAAACATAATCATGTAAACACTTTATACATTAGAAATCGAACTACCGTCTGTAACTGGGTGGTAGTTTTGTTTTCAATTTCTATTTTTACCTTAATTATAATTACATAGAGATACAACTTATTAAAACATAACCTTTCAGGTAATTATTATATCAATCAGACTTGTAATGTCTTTATATTCTTCGACATGGTTTCTTACTTCTACTAGTGCTACTTCTGATAATAAAATTCTTACAATTATGAATTCTACAGATTTTTTGAAATTCCTTCTTTTTCTATAGGTTACTTGTATTTATAGAAAAAGAAGGTAGATAACTCTCGCTATCTACCTTACTTTTATTTCTATTCTGTCTTTTCTAACCTTATTCCTGTCATTTGTCCATTTAAATCCTGTTTTTCTAAATCTTCTTCTGTCACTTTTTCTATAGATTTAGCTAAAGTTTCAGATTTAATGAACTCTGTATATTCATCTACTGCTGTTTGGATCTCGTCAGATCCATCATAGAATATATTTATATTATCTAGAACTTCATAGCCATTACTCTTTCTCATTTGCTGTATCTTAGATACAAATTCCCTTGCATACCCTTCATTTACTAAATCAGGAGTAAGAGTTGTGTCTAGAATTACAAATAGATTGTTTTCCATAGCCACATCAAAACCTTCTTTAGATGATATAGTAACTAATACATAATCCTTTTCAATTTCTGTATCTTCTCCATCTAAATTTAATACTAGTTTCTCACCTGATTCTAGTTTTTCTACTGTTTCATGGGCATTTAGTTCTCCTAAAGCTTTTCCAAAGGATTTAATTTTCTTTCCAAGTATTGAACCTGCTACCTTAAAATTTGGTTTTAGGGAGTAGTTCATAAATTGAGATAAATCCTTTTCAAATACTACTTCTTTAACATTTAACTCCTCCATGATTAATGGAACTAAGTCTTTGATTTGTTCTTCATATTTTCCATCTATAACTACTTCTTTAAGTGGTTGACGTACTTTTATCTTTACTGATTCACGAGATGCACGGCCAAGCCCTACTAAGTCCCTTACTAAATCCATCTTTTCTTCTACTTCTCTATTTATTAATTCTTCATTTACTTCTGGATAATATGCTAAATGTACTGATTCATCTTCTGTCAAGTTTTGATATATTTCCTCGGAAATAAATGGTACAAATGGAGCTACCATTTTACATAAACCTACAAGTATTTCATAAGTTGTATTATATACAGCTTTTTTATCGTCATCTAATTCAGTTGACCAGAATCTTCTTCTATTTCTTCTGATATACCAATTAGATAGATCCTCTATTATAAATTCTTGAATATCTCTTACTACTTTTGTTAGTTCAAAAATATCCATATTTGCCTTTACTTCTTTTAATAAACTATTATATTTTGAAAGTATCCATCTGTCGATTTCTGGTCTATCTTTGTATTCGATGAAAAATTCTCTTGGATTTATACCATCTGTATTTGCATATAATGAGAAGAAATTATATACATTTCTTATGGATCTAAAGAATTTACTTTCTACTTCTCTAAGTCCATCTTCATCAAATTTCGTTGGTGTCCATGGTGGAGATACATAGATTACATACCATCTTAGAACATCTGCCCCATATCTATCAAATAAATCAAATGGATCTACAGTATTTCCCCTAGATTTAGACATTTTCTTTCCTTCTTTGTCTAATACTAAGTCATTAACCAACACATTTTTATATGGTGATTTTCCTGTTACAAAAGTTGATATGGCAAGTAGTGAATAGAACCATCCTCTAGTTTGATCTATACCTTCACAAATAAAGTCTGCTGGGAATAATGAATCAAAATCATCTTTATGCTCAAATGGATAGTGATGTTGCGCAAATGGCATAGCACCACTGTCAAACCAAACATCTACTACATCTTTTTCCCTAGTCATCTTTCCATTACATTTTTCACATTTTAAATGAATATCATCTACATATGGTCTGTGAAGTTCTATACTTGTATCTATATCTTCAATAGCTTTTTCTACAAGTTCAGCTCTTGAACCTACAGAAGCAGTATGACCACAATCTCCACATCTCCAAATAGGTAGAGGTGTACCCCAATATCTACTTCTTGAAATCGCCCAGTCATTTAAGTTTTCCAACCAGTTTCCAAATCTTTTTTCTCCAACAAAATCTGGATACCAGTTTACACCATTATTATTTTCTATTAATTTATCTTTTAATTTAGTTATTTCTATATACCAAGAAGGTTTTGCATAATATAGAAGTGGAGTCTTACATCTCCAACAATGCGGATAATTATGTGCTACTCTTTCCTTCTTATATAGCTTTCCATTTTCTCTTAACCACCCTATAATATCTGGATCAGCATCCATTACGAATTTGCCTTCCCATGGTGTTTCAGTGAATTTTCCATCTTCAGATACCGGTTGAATAACTGATAATCCATATTTCATTCCAGTATTATAGTCATCTTCACCAAAGGCTGGAGCAGAGTGAACTATTCCTGTTCCGTCTTCAGTCGTTACATAATCAGCACAAGTTACAAAGAATGCTTTTCCATCTACTTTTATAAATGGAATTAATTGCTCATATTCTATTAATTCTAAGTCTTTACCCTTCATTTCTTCTAATACTTCATAGTCCTCACCTAATACCTTATTTGCTAAATCCTTACCTACATAATAAACTTCATCATTTTGTTTTACCTTTAGATAATCTACTTCTGGATTTACTGTTAAAGCAACATTGGAAGGCAACGTCCAAGGTGTTGTTGTCCAAGCTAGGAAGTATTCATCTTTATCCTTTAGCTTAAACTTTGCTATTACAGTTTCTGTCTTGATTTCTTCATAGCCTTGTGCGACCTCATGGGACGCAAGCCCTGTACCACATCTTGAGCAATATGGTAATATTTTATGTCCTTCATATACTAATCCTTCTTTATAGAATTTATCTAATATCCACCATACTGATTCGATATAATTATTGTCTAAAGTTATATAAGGATTATCTAAGTCTATTAGATATGCCATTCTTTCTGTCATATCTCTCCAAAGCTTTTCATACTGGAAAACAGAATCTTTACATTGTTTATTAAATGCTTCTAATCCGTAGGATTCAATATCATGTTTATTCTTTAAGTTTAATTTCTTTTCCACTTCAATCTCTACTGGAAGTCCATGGGTATCCCATCCTGCTTTTCTCTTTACTTGGTATCCTTGCATAGTTTTATATCTACAAGTTAAATCCTTTAAAGTTCTAGACATTACATGGTGTATTCCTGGCTTTCCATTGGCTGTAGGAGGCCCTTCAAAGAATACATATGGCTTATTTTCATCCCTTGTAGTTACAGATCTATGAAGCAAATCTATTTCTTCCCAGTACTTGCTTATATTATGCTCACGTACTTTAACGGGTTCACTTGATAACTCATTAAATCTTTTCACTTTCTTCATCCTTTCTTTATAGAATTGCAGTTTTGCAACTCAAATTCATTTGTTCGCCACGTTTGGTTCTCGTTGCGTTTGACCCACTATCTTATTATTTAAATTGATTTTGAACCTCGGTTGTGTTACGCAGTTTCAAACACCAATCTATTTACTCGCTACGCTCGTATAGATTGGGTTTTCATTGCGTTTGACCTACCATCGATTTGCAAAAAACACAAATCGGGTTAGGTCATAAAAAATCCCTAAGTCTTAGACTTAGGGACGAAATTTCCGTGGTACCACCCAAATTACAAGAAATAATTAGAATATTTCTTGTCACTTAAAAAGTATAACGTCTTCACGTAATACCTTACTCTTTTCAGGTATTATGCTCAAAGGTGATTTTCACAAAATAATTTATAATAATCTCTCACCAAATAATTATCTCTCTTTAATAAATTTATTTTGATACTGTCCTTATCAATGCATATATTTTTACTTGTATAATAATATACTTTATTTGCAATTATTTGTCAAGAAAAAATATGATAAATTTATAAATTAATATATTATATAGAATGGTACAACAAATATAAAATTAAGCATAAACCTAAAGGATTGAGTCCTATTTAATTAGAACTCAATCCTCATTAATAGTCTAGTATAAAATGTCACTTTTGGGGAGGTTAAATCAACCCTAGGATATTTTCGGTTTTTTCATTAATGCCATTTTTACTTTTTCAGGTGTTATAGGTAGATCCCTTACTCTAATTCCAACTGCATTAAATATAGCATCGGCAATGGCAGGGCAAGCTGAATTTGTGACGACTTCTCCAATGGATTTTGCACCAAATGGACCTGTGGACTCATATCCATCTGCAAAATCTACAATTATATTATTAATATCCATTCTACATGGTATCTTATACTGCATCATACTATTTGTTATAAGTTTTCCTGATTTTGTTTCCTTTACTTCTTCAAATAGTGCCATGCCTATTCCTTGTACTATTCCTCCTTCTGCCTGTATTCTAGCAAGTTTGGGATTAATTACAGTTCCACAGTCTATAACTGATACAAAATTTATCAAATTTACTTTTCCAGTTTCAATATCAACCTCTACTTCAGCTAACCCAGATAAGAAAGGAGGTGCCACATCTGTAGTATTGAAGGAACCTGTAGCAGTTAATTGAATATGAGGAGCTTTGTATATCAATCTATTACTTAAGTCACTTAATGTTATTTCCTTACTCCCGTCTTTATTCTTAAAATAAATTCCATTAAATTCAACCTCTGAAGATTCTATTTCCAAAATTCTAGCAGCTTCTTCCTCTATCATAGTTCTCATTTTTAAAGCTGCATTTTTTACTGCATTACCACTAAAATAAGTAGTTCCAGAAGCATATGCACCCACATCAAAAGGAGTAAGCTCAGTATCTGCAGAAAACACTGATATATTATCAACAGATATCCCCAATGCCTCTGCGGCTATTTGTTTTAAAATAGTATCGCTTCCAGTACCTATATCTGATGCACCTGTTAATAAAGTAAATTTTCCTCCATCATCAAGTTTTATAGTAGCAGAAGCAGTATCAATTCCAGGAATTCCAGAACCTTGCATAGAAATAGACATCCCTACTCCTCTTATTATTGTAGGAGAAATTTCCTTCCTAGGAAATTTATTATCCCAATCTATGAGCTCTTTTCCCCTTTTAACACAGTATTCAAGTTCACAGCTATTCATAATAATAGGATCTTCGCCTGCTCCAATAGTGGTTATATTAAATACCTCTGAGGTTTCTCCTTTTTTTATCATATTCTTTTCTCTAAGTTTAGCAGGATCCATATTCAATTTATAAGCCAACTCGTTTACTGCTGATTCCAGTGCAAATGTACCTTGTGTTACACCATAACCTCTAAAGGCACCTCCTGGTGTATGATTGGTATATACTGCCTTTCCAGTGAACCTTGATGCAACTATTTTATTATATAAAGGTAAGGTTTTATATCCTGATGATCCTAGTACAGTACTGGCATGTTCTCCATAGGCTCCAGTGTCTGATAGGACATTCATATCTATGGCTTTAATATTGCCATCTTTATCAGACCCTATAGTAACTCCTATTTTCATTGCATGCCTTGAAGACGTGGATTCAAAAGTTTCTCTTCTATTATAGATTATTTTTGATGGTTTACCTGTTTTATATGTTACCAAAGCAGGATAAAATTCTGTCTGAGTATTTTGCTTTCCCCCAAATCCTCCTCCGATTCTAGGTTTAATAACTCTTACTTTATTTACTGGAATTCCTAAAGACTTAGCAATATGCCTTCTAGCATGGAAGGGAATTTGAGTTGATGATACTACAACAAGAGTTCCATATTGATCCATATATGAATAGGACCTATATGTTTCCATCATAGCATGTGCTGTGGCTTGTGTAGAATATTCTTCACTTACAATCACATCACATTCTTTCAATGTTTCTTCAACATTACCAACTTTAAAATTATATACTGCTGCAATGTTTTTTTCTGGATTAAATCCATTATCTATATTTGAAAAACATCTATCTTTAAAATGTATTTTACTTTTACTCTCTTCTGCCTTGGTCATATCCAAAACTGGTTTGTATACTTCATATTTCACCTTTATTAGCTTCATAGCTTTAATAGCTGTTTCTTCCGTATCAGCAGCAACTATTGCAACTTCATCCCCAATATATCTTACATATTTATCTAAAATATATTTATCATAAGTTGATGGCTCAGGATATGACTGTCCAGCTCTTGTAAACAAATGTTTTGGTACATCTTCATAAGTAAAAATACATTCAACTCCTGGAACTTTCTTTGCATTTTCAATATTTATACTTTCTATTCTAGCAAATGCATAGGGACTCCTAAGTATTTTAATTATAAGACAGTTCTTCTGTGCAAGGTCATCAGTGTATACTGGTTTCCCTGTAACTAGTGCCATTCCGTCTACTTTTGAAATTCCTTTTCCTATGGCATATTCACTCATTCCTTCACCCCCATATACTTCATAATCCCTCTAAGTTGGCCCACATATCCTGTACATCTACATAGATTTCCAGTTAGGTATTGAGATATATCTTTTTTAGTAGGATTTTTAAGCTCTTTTTTCATTGCAATAACAGTCAAAATAAGTCCTGGACTACAATATCCACATTGTTCTGCTCCTTCGGCAACTAAAAATTCTCCAACCTTTTTATCCTCATCAGAGATTCCTTCAATTGTAGTTATATGTTTGTTCTCAGCTCTAGCTGCAAAATATGAACAAGATAAGACTGGTTTTCCGTCTATTAATATACTACATACACCACAAGAACCTGTATCACACGCTTTCTTTACGCTAAGATAGCCATAACGCCTTAATACTTCAGAAAGATACTCATCTGGTTTAACATCTAAAGACTTTTTATGTCCATTTATATATAAATTTACAATCATCTCTGCACCCCCAACAATGCTCTTTTAACAAGTACTTTAGAAATTTCTTTCCTATATTCACCTGTTCCTCTATTATTGGTCCCGAAATGAATTTCCTCCGAAGCTAACTCTCCAGCCTTAGTGGCAGTATCTTCATTAATTTCAACATTGTTTATATACTCCATAGCCTTATATGCTAATGTTGCCACTCTAGGTCGTGCTCCAATTGATATTCTATACTTTTCATTTACTCTGCTAGCACCTACACTTAATATAGCATAATCAACTGCTGAATTTCTTAGGGTCTCAAAAGCAGCTTTTTCCACATTCTTTTTAATAATTATTTTTTCTAAAATATCTTTTCTAGGATTTTCCTCTTTAAGATATTCCTCTAAAGGCATTCTGCCTCCTTTATATAAATAAATATCTGCATCTAATGCCAATAAAGCCGTGATAGGATCTGAAAATCCATATCTTGAATAAACTGTCCCACCTATTGTAGCTATACTTCTAAGCTGAACCCCAATTATATGCTTAACAGAATCCCGAATTATATTCCCAAAATTATCCTTCAATATTTCTGAAGTTTCATAATCCCTTAAGCTAGTCATTCCTCCAATTTCAATTTCTTCCTCCAGATCATTTATATAATTAATCCCAGCTTGTGATAAATCTATTGCCAGACCAATTCTCCTATTTCCCATTCTTAAAAAACATCCTCCACCTATTAATCTAGCAGGCTTCTTAGAAATCAATGTAGAATATGCTTCATCTAGATCCTTAGGCGCCATATAATCTCCAAATGATATCATTTTAATCACCATTCCTCTTGTTAATGCTAGAGCCAAGTTTACTGAGTTTTGCACCATAATTGCTCCTTAGTGCATTAAATCTAATCAATTCGTCTACATAATACTCTGAATTATACATGACCACTTTTCCATCAGTAGCATATTTGATTATATCAGCCCTAAGTAATGGAGAATTTATATCTAAATTCAATATTTCAGATAGTTCCTTAGTAACTAATTCGGGAATTAATTCCATATGGTCATGACTAAATTCAAAATTAGTATTTTCTTCTATAAACTCAAATATTGATTGTCCAAAAAGTTCCTCAGAAAGTTCCATATCCTTCAATATCTTCTTAGGTAATCTATTTATACAGTATACAGCTTGCTTTCCGTCTGCAAAAAATACTTTTTCTACAATAAGTATTTCTTCTCCAGTTTGTACTTTTAAAATCTTTGCAATTTTTTCATCAGCCTTATCCAATCTATGAGAAAGTACATCTACCTCCAAATCATATCCGCAATCTTTTAAAAAGCTTCCTAACTCTCCAGTGTAATCAATGTTTTCAGAGAGTTTCCTTGCAAATGTAGTAATCATGGTATTGCTTCCTTGACTTTTATATATCAATCCCTCATTTTCCAATACCTTTAGGGCTTCTCTAATAGTCAATCTTGAAACACCCATATTCTTTGCTATATCACTTTCAGAAGGCAATTTTTGATTATCTTCATTTTCTATATTCAAAATATATTCCCTAAGATATTCTATTGCCTGTTGAGCCACAGTCTGTTTGTTAATTTTATTCATATCTCCAATACTCATATTTATTCTTCCTTCCATAAATACTCTGAACAATATTATTTTAACATTGGTAACACAATAAATATATTAATATAATTTAATTTTCTTGTTGAACATCGCAATCTAGCTCATCCTTAGGCAATATCAAGTTTAATATTATGGCTGTTAGTGTTGAAATTACAACTGAAGAACTTCCAAATACAGTTCCTACCCATGCTGGAAATCCATCTAAGGCACCGGGAACAGATGTAACACCTACTCCCAAGGCAACTGCCAATCCAACTACAGCTGTATTCCTTGGAGTCAATTCGGAAGAAGATATCATTTTTATTCCAGTCATTGTGATCATTGCGAATACAGATATTGTTGCCCCTCCTATAACTGCTTGAGGTATAGTTGTGAGCAATGATGCGAACTTAGGTATTAACCCTGCTATTAAGAAAACAATTGCTGCAAAAACAAATACCATTTTATTTACAACTCGATTAACAGTTACAATTCCAACGTTTTGACTAAAAGTTGCTGTAGGCAACCCTCCAAAGAATGCACTGATAACACTAGTTATACCATTTGCCTTGATTCCGCCAGATAACTCTTTGTCTGTGGGATCTCTATCTAATCCTCCAATAGTTGTTGACGATAAATCTCCTATTGCTTGGACTGCATTTACTATATATATTATAATCATGGAAATAATGGAACTCACTTCAAATTCAATTCCAAAATGCATAGGAGCAACTATTTTAAACCAACCTGATGCTGAAACCGCATCAAAGGATATCATACCAGTCATGAAGGATATAATATATCCCACTATCATTCCTATTAATATGGCCGCTAATTTCATAAATCCTTTCGTAAAATATGTAAGAAACACAACTACTCCAAATGTAATCATGGAAATCATCCAATTTTCTGGAGAACCAAAATTAGGAGTTCCTGCACCACCGGCCATATATTTAATTGCAACTGGATAAAGTGATAGTCCTATTGTAAATATTACAGTTCCAGTTACTATAGGTGGAAAAAACTTTCTAAGCTGCTTTACATATATTCCCACTATGAATGCTGCTATTCCCCCAGCTATCTGTGCACCAAAAATTGCTGCTATACCAAACTGCCCTCCGATTGCAAGTATAGTAGGTACATAAGCAAAGCTGATACCAATAATTACGGGCAATCCAGAGCCTATTCCTCCAATTGGATATAATTGTATCATAGTTGCAAGAGCTGTTATAATAAGTGAAATTTGAACTAATATTGTCCTATCAGATGAATCTAAACCAGTCACACTTGCTACCAATAATGCTGGAGTAACTACACCCACAATTGCAGCTACAACATGCTGAAACCCTAAAGGTATGACTTCCTTAATCCTTGGCATCCCTTCCATCTCAAAAATTGCACTTGGCATTTCTACTGAATTTTCTTTCATCATAAACACATCCCCATTCCCTTAAATTTTTTATAATACTCTTGTCAACATATAAACCTATCAGATAGGTTTAAAGATAGTTTATTCTATAACAATTTATTTTTGATTATAGAAATTTTACAAATTTTCAGTAATATAGGTGTAAAATAATAATATATCAATCTAAAATTGATAAAATTTATACAAAAAAAATCTTTATTACGTTGATATAATCATATTGTAAATCATTAATATCTCAGTTGTAACATTTATACAAAATGCAATATAAAAAATTTGGATTTCACCTTATATATTAAAATAAGAAGTTATAGAGTTAGGGAACACCACCTAAAGAAGAAATATAGTAGATGATGCCGATATATGGGGCAAACTAAAAGAAAGATCGAGAGAACTGTTTCAATTACTGATTTCCATACTTTGTTCCTCTGCTAATTCAAAAACAACCCTCTAGCTAGATAGTAATGGGTTGTTCTATAAACAAATAATATTAGCCTACCCTTTATCTTCCATAAATAAAAAATAGGTAGTATTCTCACTTAAGCACTGATATTTTTTCCACCTTCCTAGTGTATATCGAAAAAACTACACTATGGCAGTGGCAAGACTCTGTGGACTTCATCATATTATATCAAATTTATAGCTAGATCTTATCTTGTATATTTCGCAATTTATATATCTCTGTTGTAGTGTCTAATTCCACCATGTCATAAGTAATAAATTCACCTTTTTTAATATCTCTCTTGACTATAGTATTATTATCTATAAGTCCTATGGGAACAAGGTTTTCTTTTTTAGCTACTTCATAAGTATCTATACTTCCTAAAATTGTATACTCTCCCATTCCATCTAGCCTTTCTCCAGCTTTTAAATCTTTCTTAGCCATTGTAATTACTTCTGCCACTGGCTTATTATATTTTGGTGCTATAGTAGGTTCATTATATAGATATGCACTAGCTATGGAAATTGGTGTTTCTAAACTTGTTAGGTGGTATGGTCTATAAAGTACATAGTTTGGTCCAGGCCCCATTTTCAAAAACTGCATTTCATGGTGAACCTGTGGTAAAGATGTGGTGACTATGACAAATACTCCTGGAGCTATACCATGAGCGTAGTCTACTATTTTATATTTATCTAATATACCCCCATCTTCCTTTAAACTGTAAATTTTAGGTAGATTATCTACTGTTGTTGTTGGTCCATATCCGCCTCTTATATCAGGAATAAATCCAGTTGAATTTGCCATGGCTGCCATTTCCACCATTGTATTTGTCCCATCTACAAAAGATGCTAATTTCTTAGGGTTAAGTTTAGATTTTAAAGCCTTTTCTCTTACACTATCTGGAGTAGCATTATAATCTATGGGATTATTTTTCCCCTTTCCTATGGCCAACACTTCAAATCCAGTAGTTTCTGCAAAATCAAAGATTTCCTTAACTGATCCTGGCTCGTCTCCTGCTGTGCCTGTATATACTACTCCTGCTTCCTTAGCTAATTTATTTAATATAGGCCCTATTACTGTATCTGCCTCTACATTTAACATTACAATATGTTTTTTATTGTTTATTGAGTCCATAGCTATTGTTGCACCTGCATTGGGTACTCCTGTAGCATCCACTACTACATCTATTAAATTTCCCTTAGTCCCATATTCTGTTATATCTGTTACTACATATTTATTACTTTCCATAGCTAAATTTATTTCACTTAAAGTTTTTGCTACTACAATATCATCCCTAGATACACCTGCCAAGGTATAGGCCTCTACTGCATCTGATATTTTATTACTTACTACTAATGAAGGTACCATACCTTTTACCAACATCATTTGGCTAACTAAGCCTTTACCCATGAGTCCTGCACCAATAATTGAAACCTTTATATTTTTATTATCTTCTTGAAGCTTATTTAATTTATTATATAAACCTATCATATTTTCCCCCTATTTTTGGTTCTTAGATGCATTTAATCCAGCTATATAACCTGATGACCAAGCCCACTGAAGATTAAATCCACCGCAATCCCCATCTATATCAAGTAGTTCTCCAACTATATATATTCCTTTAACTATTTTTGATTCCATAGTTTGATTATCTATTTCATCAGTATTTACACCACCTGCCGTTACTTGGGCATTACCAAAGGATTGACTGCCTGTAACATTAAATCTCCAAGATGTAAGTATATTGGCTAGTTTTCTTATCTCCTCTTTAGATAGTGATGATATTTCTTTATTTTTATCGATATTAGTTTCCTTCAGAATCGGAATAATCAATCTTTTGTTTATTAATCCTATTAATCCAGCTTCTATGGTTTTTCTAGGCATAAGTTTAAATCTATTTACTAGATAGCTCAATAACTCTTCATCAGTCTTAGTATAAATTATAGATACTCTTAATTCTACATTTTCTTCCTTATTTAAATACTCTAAAGCTGTTCTACTTAGTTGGAGAATTGGTGGACCTGAGATACCATACGAAGTAAATAAAATATCTCCCTTGTCTTCTAGAATCAATTTATTATCTATATAAATTCCTGCCATTCCAGGAAATTTTACTCCATCTATAGATTTAAGCAAACTGCTTTCAAGCTTTAATTGTACAAGCCCTGGAAATACATCAGTAATTGTATGCCCTAACTTTTTACATATTGTATAACCATTACCATCTGAGCCGCTGGAAGGTAATGCCATGCCCCCTGTGGCTATAATCACTTTATCACCTACAAATACACTCTTATCCTTTAGTATTACAGTAAATCCATTTTTCTTTTTTATTTCAGCTACTTGGGCATCTGTTATTAATTCAATTCCTTTATCTTCTATCTCATACCTTAGTACATCTAATATAGATGAAGCTTGAAAAGATAGTGGAAATACTTTTCCATTATCCTCTATGGCCGGAGTTATCCCCAGTCTTTCAAAAAATTCTATTGTACTATCCACATTAAATTCAGATAATCCACTATAGCAAAATTTAGGATTATTTCCATGATAGTTGTTTATGTTTAAATTTATATTTGTATAATTACATCTTCCATTTCCTGTGGCTAAAAGCTTTTTTCCTACTCTATCATTTCTTTCTAAGATTAAAACTTCTCCACCATGTTCTTTTGCTGATAATGCTGCCATCATTCCCGCAGCTCCACCGCCTATAACTATTATTCTATTACTCATAATAAACTCCTTTATTAAATTTACATTCTATCTTATTTTATCTCTTTTAAATAGTTTTGTCTATTTTATACAAAAATAAAGAAACTAAGATTTCTCTTAGCTTCTCTAAACAGGTAGTATTCTAGATATTATATTTTCATCAATAAATTTTTCTACGTCTTCTGCTGTCGATAAATTTAATATTTTATCTAATATATCTTCTATTTCTACCTTTGAAATATTTCTAATTAGATGTCTCGCTTTTAAAATTGATGAAGGATTCATACTAAATTCATCTAATCCCATAGCTAGAAGTAATGGGATTAACTTCTCATCTCCTGCTACTTCTCCGCACATTCCCACCCATATACCTTCCTTATGTCCATTGTCTATGGTCATTTTAATTAAGGATAATATTGCTGGATGGAATTGATTGTATAGGTAAGATATATGTTGATTTCCCCTATCTACTGCTAGAGAATATTGAATCAAGTCATTTGTACCTATACTAAAGAAGTCTACCTCCCTCGCAAAGGCTCTAGAGTGTATTGCCACAGCAGGTATTTCAACCATTATTCCTATTTCTATATCTTCATCAAAGGATATACTTTCTTTTCTTAGTTCCTCCATAACTTCTTTAATTATTTTCTTTCCTTCCCTTACTTCATTTATATTTGAAATCATTGGAAACATTATTTTTATATTTCCATATATACTAGCCCGTAGTATTGCCCTTAACTGAGTCTTAAATATTTCCATATTATCTAGACAATATCTAATGGCCCTATAGCCTAGAAATGGATTCATTTCCTTAGGAATATTTAAATAAGGGATTTCTTTATCTCCACCTACATCTAAGGTTCTTATGACTAAAGGCTTCTTTCCTAACTTTTCTGCTACTGATTTATATGCTTCAAATTGTTCTTCTTCAGTAGGGAGTCTGTCTCTATACATATAAAGAAATTCTGTCCTATAAAGTCCTACACCTTCCCCGTCATTTTCTATTACCTTATCTATATCTTCTAATGTCCCTATATTTCCTGCTATCTCAACTTTATATCCATCCTTAGATATACTTTCTTTGCCTTTCATTTCCTCTAATTTTTTCCTTAGACTTATAAAATCCTTCTGTTTATTTTCATAAACTACTATGTCTTCATCTCCAGGACTTACTAATATATTTCCTGTACTACCGTCTATAATCATTAATTCGTTATCTTTCACTATATTAGTAATATTTTCAGCTCCACTTACAGCTGGAATATTCATGATTCTAGCCATAATGGATGTGTGAGATGTTCTACCACCTACTTCTGTTACTATTCCAACTACCATTTCCTTATTTATTTGGGCTGTATCAGAAGGAGTTAAATCCTGGGCTACAATTATGGTCCTTTCTTTTATTGATGAAAGATCTTTAGTTTCTATGTTCAATAAGACTTTAAGAAGCCTATTGGATACATCTTTTATATCTTGAACTCTTTCTCTTATATACTCATCTTCCATATCTTTAAAAATATCTATATAGAAATTAGTTACCTCTTTAACTGCCCATTCGCTATTTATATTACTGGCTTCTATCTTTTCTTTTATACTACCTATATATTCTGGATCCTCAAGTATCATTTTATGAGCTGTAAATATTTCTGCTTCCTTTTCCCCTACTTTAATTAATGTAGTATTATATATATTATCTATTTCTTCTATAGCTTTTTTAAGGGCATCCTCTAACCTTCTTATTTCCAGATCCAAGTCTAAAATATTCTCTTTGATAATATCTATTTTAGGTTCTTTATATATTAAAACCCTTCCTATACCAATTCCAACGGAAGTTCCTAGTCCTTTCATAAGGTTTCCCCCTAATCTTTTATCTTATTTTGGATGAAATCGGCTAATTCATTAACTACGTTTTCTTCATCTTCTCCTTCAGCTTGTATTACGATACTATTTCCTTTTCCTGCCCCCATACTTAATATACTCATTATACTCTTTGGATTATATTCCTTTCCATCTTTTATAATCTTTATATCACATTTATATTTAGAAGCCTCCTTTACAAACATGGAAGCTGGTCTAGCATGTAATCCTGATTCGTTTGATAGTACTATTTCCTTTGTGATCATAATATCTCCCCCTTATCCATTTCATTATCTTAGTTTTAACTTAAACTTTTGCCACTGCTTTATATAATCAAGTAAAAATATTTCCTCATCTACAATTTTGCCTATAACTGAGGACTTTCCACTATTCTTCATATTTTTTAATACTAAATGCATTTCTCCAGCATAATGAGCATATAGACTAGACTCTATAATGATATCTCCCTTTACCATATCCTTAGGGTTTATTAAATTAAACTCATATCCCCTATATTTAACTCTAGACTGAGTAGATCTAATCATATATTCAGAAACATCTCCTCTATTGAAGTGAAGTTCATTTAGTAATATATCTTTTTCAACCTTAGGAATATTCTTCTCTATTTCTATATTTAATTCTAAAATGTCTCTATTTACCCCACCTAAAGCTCTAAGTTCTTCTTCCGATGGAAAACAGTTGGATATTATAATATCGTCTATTAATCCTGTATTTAGTAAGTCTTTTGCTTGAACTTCCATAGGCAATTCCCTATGTTCTTCTAATGTTGGTAATCCTTCATTTACATTCCAAGGTCCAAAACTTGCATTATTTGATGAAACAAATGCTGCAGTTCTAAGCCCATGCTTTTTAAATTCTTCTGTTGTTTTTATAAAATGTTTCCTAGATATACCTGTATATCTATGAGGATAAAAATTATGACAGCCGATTATATTATCTTTATTTGGCAAATAGCTCATAATATTATCTAAATATTTAGTTCCACTACTGATATTTAATTCTATTTTTAAACCATAGGGATTAAAAGACATTATACTTTCTTCATTTCCACTAAACCCCATATCTAATCTAATTCCCGCAAGCCCCATATGAGAGAATACCTTTAGATCATTATAATTTATGCCTAAATCTTTAAATACTACAGGTGCAACATCTGCTATAACTTCCATATTTAGCTTATTGGCATAGCTAACTATGGCTTTAAAATTATCTAGATCCTCTTTATTTTCCACAGTTAAAAAATTTAGAAACACTCTACTAAACCCATATTCTGATGCTGATTTTAAATAATTTTTATTATCTTCTAAATTGGATTTCTGTGGATAGATAGAAACTCCTAATTTAGTCATATTTCTTCTCCCCTTTTAATTCTTCTACCATTTTATATAAATCTATAAATTCACTGGCCATATCTCTTACGGTAATAGCATTCATTAGATGATCTTGAGCATGCACTAATAATAAAGATACTGGCTTTCCCTCGCCTCTAGCTTCTTCTTGTATTAACTTTGTTTGAATTTTATGGACTTCAGATAGTCTTTCATTTGCTTCTATTATAGAATCTTTTGATTTTTTAAATTCACCCTCTTTGGCATATCCGATGGCTTCCATACAAAGGCTTCTCGCTTCTCCACTATAATTAATTATATTCATTATTATTAATTCTAAATCCATATCTCTAACTCCTTTTTTTATCCAATTATTATTAATTTTGTTATAAAGTAAATATTCATATGTAGAAATATGGAAGGGATACCCCTTCCATATATTAACCTTTTACCTTTTCTCTTTCTATGGCTTGCTTTTCAGCAATCTTAACAAATGGAAGATAGATTAAGACCGCTATTACAAAGTTAATTACAGATAAAAGAGCAGCCATTATACTTCCTATTCCACTAGCCCCAGTTGCTATAAATGCCCCTATACCTACTGGTGTAATCCATGGTGCTGCAACATAGGTAATTGGAACAATTCCCAATACCGTAGCTATATAAGATATAGTAGATAGTATTCCCGGTATTAATATAAATGGAATAACTAGTATTGGATTTAATACTAAAGGAAGACCATACATAACTGATTCATTTATATTGAAAATTCCTGGTGCTAAAGATAGTTTTGCTACTTCTCTATACTCTTTTTTCTTTTTATTTACAATCAGAACAGCCACTATAAGTGCTAAGGTTGCACCTGCACCGCCTAAGTGTACGAAAGAATCAAAAAATGATTTTGTAATAAGATGTGGTGCTGGTAATCCATTCATTATAGCATCATAGTTTTCAGTTAAAGCTGGTAGATAAATACTTTGCATAACTGGCTCAAATATATTTCCACCATGGATACCAAAGAACCAGCATAGATTTATTAACATAGGAATTAAGATTACTGAAATCATACCTTGCCCAAGTCCCATAAGAGGTTTCTGAATTACATTAAATATTATATCGTATAAACTTCCCCATCCTAAAGTGCTAATTACGTAAGTTATGGCACCAAATATAAATAGTGTTATGAGTCCTGGAATTACTGAAGCAAAGGCTTTCCCTACTGCTGGTGGTACATTGTCAGGCATTTTAATAGTTAATCCTTTTTTAGTAAGTCTTACAAATATTTCCGTTGCAATTAATGCCACTATAATTCCTGTAAAAAGTCCCCTACCATCTAAATATCCCCAATGTAAATATCCCCATCCTGCATCTCCGTGGGCTTGTGGTAAAGTAATTAAAAATGATGCCATGGAAACTAGTGCTGCTGCTAATCCATCTTCTCCATAACTTTTGCCAAGATTATATGCAATGGAAAATGTAGTCAATAAGGCAAGCATTCCAAAGGTTCCCCACCATACATTGCCATTTATAGGAGTTAGGATTTTACCTATGGGTTCTATCCAAGCACCTAGGGTATTATTCAGTAAAACTGAAAAAGATCCTGCTAAAACAATAGGCATAATACCAAAAAATCCATCTCTAATAGCCGCTAAATGTCTTTGTGAACCGATTTTTCCCGCTACTGGAACAAATTTTTCTTCCATCCATTTCATAAAGCCACTCATTCTTATCCCCCTCACTTAATTAATTAAGAAAACTAATTATCTACCCTCAATCATAGATATGGCATATTTTAATACGCTTTCCCCTTTCATCATTCCATAATCCACACTGGAAATAACATCTACAGGTATTCCCTTAGGTTCCGTTGCTGCTTTTATCTTCGTAAGCATATACCTCACTTGAGGGCCTAACAATACAGCCTGAACCCCATCTAAATTTTTCTGTAAATCAGTTTCTGCTACAGCCTTTACCTTTACTTCTATTCCCTGTTCTTCTGCTGCCTTTTCCATTTTCGTTACTAATAGACTAGTAGACATACCTCCAGAACATACTAGTAAAATATTATACAATTTAATCCCCCCTTTCTTAATCTTAGTACCAGTGTACTATTTATATGAAGCAATATTCATGCCAAGTACTTTAAATTTTTTGTTTTACTTAAATTAAGCTTTCTACAGGTTTTCAAAGGAATAAGTGTAAATTTATTGTGCAAAATGTACCTATAAAATCAAAATAGTGTGTAATCTCTTACACACTATTACACAGTATTCCATTTTCCTTAAGGGGTTTCACTATATAAGCAATATCATCATCTCTAAACTTCACTTTATATTCCTTCTCTATATCTCTAAACAGTTCTCTAACTATACTCATATCTTCTATATTATGCTCTATAAAATCCACCAGTCCATGAAATTCCCTTGGAATTATTCCAGATAATAAATTGTCCATTAAAGAGCAAATATGTAAAGTCAGCCCAATCTTTATATCAGTAGATATTCTTATTCTAAGTTCTTCCTCTAACCTTATTATAGTATTTCTAATATCATTTATTATCTTATCTCCCTTAAGATTAGTTAAGCTTTCTTCTAAAGAACTACTTATTTTATTACATAATTCACCATATTCAATTATATTATCTAGCTTTTCTTCTCCATCTCTAGTAAATAATTCAAGAGCAGGTATAAATGGAATATCTCGTATATTACAATCCACAATACTTACTATAACCCAAATATTATAATCTTTTTTTATTTCATTAATTCGATCTTGTAGAGACCTTTCGTCAACTATATTTATATGCATAACTTCTATATTTTTATTTTTAATTCTTTTGTTAATTATATTCCCAATTATCCTTGCAGAACCGTCACCTGTATAACAAGCCGTCAGAATAATATTTTTCTTATCTTTTACATCTGCTTTCATATTATGAGTAAATGATTTATTCCATGTTGAATTTATTATTTCATCTATATCGTAGTTCATCATTGCTTTTCTTCCCACTTCTAAAACTGAAAGGGTACTTACCATATCTATTGTCCTTATATTAATTCCTGTTTCTTCTGAAATCATAGGTCCAAAGTTTGTAAGTGATCCCATGTCCACCATTAATATAATTCCTTCTTCCTTATCTATATCTTTAATCTTTTCTTTTACAATATTATAGATATTTTCTGGCTTCATAGATAATGGCATATCTATTGGTACTATATATTCCATTCCAATTAAGTCATTTACCACCTCAGCCATGGAACTGGCAGTACTTCTTCCGTGCATAGCTACTATGATTCCTATTTGAGGGATTTTCTCCTTTTCCATTTGCGATAATTCCTTAGTAAAAAACATAGATAGATACCCTATTTCATCAACGGGAATCTCAATATTAAATCTATTGTCTATTAACTTTGCTATCTTCATAGCAAAAAGAAATTCATCCTCGTAGTTAATTCTAATAAAGTTTAGTTTAGGATTATATATCTTATCTCCTTTTTTAATTCTCTCTATACTTCTTTCTAAATGTAGTGCTAGACCAAAATATATTTTTTCACCGAATTCTTTATTTAAGTTTGTCTTTGCTAACATTAATATTTCTTCCGTAATATCTAAAACTTGATTATCTACTATATTTTGTATTTCATCTTTCTTAAATCTTTTGCTAATTTCTCCTATATATTTTTCAAAATGAGATTCTATATCTAAATTCAATATTTCATTTATATCACTATCTTCCATTCCCAGTACTTTAAGGGAGTCTATTTTTTCTTCAATAATACTATAAAAGTCTTCTCCTACTATTTCCTCTTCGTGAACTAATTGCAAAATAGGCTCATCATCCTTACTATATTTAAGAATATCATCTGCTGAACTTAAAAGTTCGTCTATTTCCTTTCTATATTCCTTAATATTTAATATTCCTTTTCTCACATGATTAGGCAAATCTCCTTGATTTATAATTAAATATTTTTGGTCATTTGCCTTATAATTCAAAAATGCTTTTGCGCAAGCCAATTGAATATCAGATTTTAGTTGACCAATGTTATTTGGACAATTATATAATAGAAAAGAAATAATAGAGTTTTTATTTATATATATACTTTTTCCTATTCTATGAGATTCTTCTTTAACAAAGGTTTCTACTAAGGAGTATCTTTCTGATAAAGTCCTTTCCGATAAGTCTGGTAATGATATTACCATAGGAATACGTCTAGAAAATGTCTGCAACAAATAAGATGATGGCTTTTCTGTTGTGGCAGCTATTATTCTTACATCTACATGAATTAGGTTTTCCGTTTCACCTAGGGGTCTATACAACCCCTTATCTATATATGTAAATAACATTTCCTGACCTTGAGGCGGTAATCTGTGAACCTCGTCTAAGAATAATATTCCTTTATTAGCCTGTTTCAGCAATCCATCCTTATCTTTATCCGCCCCTGTATATGCTCCCTTCTTTACTCCAAATATTTGAGAAGTTAGTAAGTTTGGATTATCTGCATAATCGGCACAATTAAATCTAATAAAAGGAGAGTCTAAACTTAATATATTGATTTCTTTTGCATACTCACACATCTGTTCGGCAAATAAAGACTTCCCTACACCTGTATTACCAAGAATTAAAGAATGAAGTCCCCTTGGTGGATATATTATGGCAGCCTTTGCCTTTTCAATAGGAATACTTAAACTTTGTTTTGCACCTACTAGTTTATCTAGACTGTTTAAGTTATCTTCTTGCATATCTTCTTTTAATCCTTCAGAAGACATGGTTTTATATAAAACTGGTCTACCATCTATTTTTATAAGTTTATTCTCCTTATATAACCTATTTAAATATCTACTAACATTGGATCTATCTAGGTTTATTACTTGAGCTATTTTCATGGCAGATATACCCGCTGGACTTTCCTCTTGTAATTTTAGAATTGTCCTATAAACTTCATCTATCTTTCTCATATATTCCACCCCTTTAGATATGTATATTATATCAGATTTGAAAAAAAGGTACATAAAAGCCTATCAGATATATCTGATAGGCTTCATTTTTTTATATATTATTAATTTTATTTCCTATTTAGTACCGCATTTAATATTATACCGACTAAAGCTGCAAAGCTTAGTCCTGATATTTTTACCGATTCATTTATTGTAATTCCCACTGTAAACCCTAACTTCTTGGATAAATATTCTCCACCTAATCCTAGTATTAGGATAACACCCATTACTACAATGTTTTTCCAGTTAAATTTAACCTCTTGATTCTTTATGGTTTTCATTCCGATTAAGGATATCATACTGAATAACATTAGTGATATTCCACCCATTACAGCATTTGGTATAGTAGATAATGAAACTCCAATTTTAGCCACAAATCCTAAGCATACTGCAAATACTGCTGAAAGCCTAAGGATTGAGGGGTCATAATTTTTAGTTATTGCCAATACTCCAGTATTCTCTCCATAAGTTGTATTTGCAGGTCCACCTATTAAAGCAGCCACTGTAGTAGCTAATCCATCACCTAGTAAAGTTCTGTTTAAACCTGGGTCTTCTATGAAGTTTTTACCTACTACCTGACCGTTAGTAGTTACATCGCCTAAATGTTCCATAAATACTGCTAATACTACGGGTGCAATCATTGCTATAGCTCCTAAATCAAATTTAGGTAATCTAAAGTTTGGCATTGCTATTATTGAAGCCTCTTTTATTGCTTGCGTATTTACTAGTCCCATTTTATAAGAAACTATATATCCTACCATAACTGCTATTAGTATTGATAATTGTTTTATGAATCCTTTTCCTTTGAAGTTTATAAGTAATGCTGTACCTAAAGTTATAGCTGCAACTAGAAGACTTTCCTTTGCCATTCCAAAAGCCGTTGGTATCATGTTCATTCCTATTACTATAATCATAGGGCCTACTACTTGAGGTGCAAGATAATTTTCTATTCTATCCATTCCGATTTTCTTAATCATAAAGGATATACATACATAAATTAACCCTGCTACTACCATACCACCTTGTGCATAAGCTAGATCACCATTATATAATTCTTTTACTGATAAAATTACTGGAATAAATGCGAAGGATGAACCTAAAAATGCGGGAACCTTTCCCTTTGTACAAGCATGAAATATAAGAGTACCTATACCTGCTGAGAATAGAGCTATGGATGGGTCTAACCCTGTTAATATGGGAACAAGAACCGTTGCACCAAACATAGCTATAAGATGTTGAAGTGCTAATATCACCTTTTTAGAATTACCTAATAAAGACATTTCTTTAGATTTAGGCATAACTGTTTCTTTGATTGAATTATTAATCATTATATTTTCTCCTTTCCAGCCTCACAGGACTGATTTAAAAGTTTTTATGACCTAACACACAACGAACGCTAGTGAGTTGATGTAGGTCAAACGCAATGAGCACCAAATCTATACGAGCAAAGCGAGTAAATAGATTTGTGTTGCGAAACTGCGACGGCTCATCCGTCATCCAAAATATTATATCACCATTTAATAATTTGTACAATGCTTTTTTGTAAAATATTTCTTGCAAAAAAAGGAAGACTTTCTAAAGCCTTCTAAATAAATCCTTTTCTTCTAAATTAGATAACTCAAGTCCTTCTGCTATTTGAGATAAAATTAAATCTTTATCTTGAGGCAGAGTTCCCTTTAAAGATACATAGTTTGATGCATGATTTGATCTAAAAATACAATTATCTACATCTATATTTTCCACCATTTCTTTCGTTTCCAAAAGAATTTCTCTTGGACTTAAAAGTTGAAACCTACCTGTCTGTACATCCTCATATAAAGGAGTTCCTTCTTCAACAATCAAAGTTAAAAGTCCTACATAATTAGGGTTTATTTCATTTATTATTTTAGCAGATTCTAAGGAATGATCTAAGGAATTTTCCTTTCCGCCTATACCTGAGATAAGTGTTACGGAAAGCTTTATGCCAGATTTTACTACCTTTTTTCCTGCCTGAATCATTTCTTCTCTAGTTACACCTTTATTTATATTTCTAAGGATTTTTTCTGATCCTGATTCTACTCCAAGATATATAATTCCTAGACCAAGAGATTTTAATTGCTCTAATTCTTGGCTAGTTTTAGACAATATTGCCTTAGGGGACCCATAAATTCCTACCCGTTCACACTCTGGAAATCTTTCTCTTATAAAGGAAAGAATTTTTATTAATTCTCCAGTTTTTATTGCTAAAGCATCACCATCTGCAATAAATATTCTCTTTACATATTTATATCTTTCTCTTCCTATTTGAAAATCTTCTATTATCTCATGAGTACTTCTGATTCTAAAAATTTTATCCTTATACATAGAACAAAAAGTACATTTATTGTGAGTACATCCTATGGTAGCCTGAACAATTAAACTATAGGCTTCACTAGGGGGCCTATATAATGAACCTTCATATTTCATTTTATCACCTCTTATTTTCCAAAACTGTCTATTTTCAATTATATATTATATAGATTAGTAATACAAGATAACTTTCAAAGGTGATAGGACTTTATATGTGAATGTACTGTCGTTAGATTGAGTTGTTTGACACAGTGACCACGCAGTTTCGCATCACAAATCTATTCATTCGCTACGCTCATGTAGATTTGGTGCTCGTTGCGTTTGACCTACCATCAATTTGTTCACGTTGTTCACAAATTGGGTTAGGTCATAATAGAATAAGTCTTATCATAAGTAATAGTTTCTAGGTTAAAATAGGATTTTATATATGAATATACTGTACTTCGCAGTCTCGAAACTCAAATCTATTTGCTCGTTACACTCACATAGATTTGGTTCTCGTTGCGTTTGACCTACTAAAACTCACTTCGTTCGTTAAGTTAGGTCATAAAAAAAGAAAGCCCTACTACGACCAACGTAATAGAGCTTTCTATATGTTTTTATGTAAGCCCGGCAACTTCCTACTCTCCCAGGTCGTTTCCAACCAAGTACCATCGGCGTTAAGATGCTTAACTTCTGTGTTCGGTATGGGTACAGGTGTGTCCATCTTGCTATCGTCACCAGACGAAAACTATCAATTGCAATATTTTAGGTCAAGTCCTCGACTTATTAGTATCTCTTAGCTTAAAGTATTACTACTCTTACACCTGAGACCTATCTACCAAGTGGTCTTCTTGGAGTCTTAACTTTTAAAGTGGGAAATCTTATCTTGAGGGGGGCTTCGTGCTTAGATGCCTTCAGCACTTATCCCTTCCAGACATAGCTACTCAGCCGTGCCATTGGCATGACAACTGATACACCAGCGGTCTGTCCATCCCGGTCCTCTCGTACTAAGGACAGCTCCTCTCAAATTTCCTACGCCCACGACGGATAGGGACCGAACTGTCTCACGACGTTCTGAACCCAGCTCGCGTGCCTCTTTAATGGGCGAACAGCCCAACCCTTGGGACCTACTCCAGCCCCAGGATGAGACGAGCCGACATCGAGGTGCCAAACCTCCCCGTCGATGTGGACTCTTGGGGAGATAAGCCTGTTATCCCCGGGGTAGCTTTTATCCGTTGAGCGATGGCCCTTCCACTCGGAACCACCGGATCACTAAGTCCAACTTTCGTTTCTGCTCCACTTGTTGGTGTCGCAGTTAAGCTCCCTTTTGCCTTTACACTCTTCGCACGATTTCCGACCGTGCTGAGGGAACCTTTGAGCGCCTCCGTTACTCTTTAGGAGGCGACCGCCCCAGTCAAACTGCCCAACTGACAGTGTCCCTATACCAGTTTCATGGTATCAGGTTAGAATTTCAGCATTACAAGAGTGGTATCCCAAGGTTGACTCCACCAAAGCTGGCGCCCTGGCTTCAAAGTCTCCCACCTATCCTGTACATGCAATGCCGAAATCCAATGTCAGCCTGCAGTAAAGCTCCACGGGGTCTTTCCGTCCTGTCGCGGGTAATACGCATCTTCACGTATACTACAATTTCACCGGATCCATTGTTGAGACAGTGCCCAAATCGTTACACCTTTCGTGCGGGTCGGAACTTACCCGACAAGGAATTTCGCTACCTTAGGACCGTTATAGTTACGGCCGCCGTTTACTGGGGCTTAAGTTCTAGCCTTCGCTTACGCTAAGCCTTCCCCTTAACCTTCCAGCACCGGGCAGGTGTCAGCACCTATACTTCGTCTTTCGACTTAGCAGATACTTGTGTTTTTGGTAAACAGTCGCTTGGGCCTATTCACTGCGGCCAGGTTTCCCTGGCACCCCTTCTCCCTAAGTTACGGGGCTATTTTGCCGAGTTCCTTAACAATGGTTCTTCCGCTCGTCTTAGGATTCTCTCCTCGCCTACCTGTGTCGGTTTGCGGTACGGGTAGTTACTTGCTCGATAGAAGCTTTTCTTGGCAGTGTGGAGTCAGCTACTTCTCTACTTGTTTTTCGATCCCCATCACATTTCAGAATTATGAGTACGGATTTGCCTATACTCACTTCCTTTATGCTTAGACGTGCTCAACCAACGGCACGCTTAGCCTATCCTCCTGCGTCACTCCATTTCTCAAACGCTTATAACTAGTACAGGAATTTCAACCTGTTGTCCATCGCCTACGCTTTTCAGCCTCGGCTTAGGTCCCGACTTACCCTGAGTGGACGAACCTTCCTCAGGAAACCTTAGGCTTTCGACGGGTGAGATTCTCACTCACCTTTCGCTACTTATGCCAGCATTCTCTCTTGTGTGCAGTCCAGCACTCCTTACGGTATACCTTCTACCCACACACAATGCTCCTCTACCGATTCTTACGAATCCCACAGCTTCGGTACCAGATTTAAGCCCCGGAAATCTTCGGCGCAAGGTCTCTCGACCAGTGAGCTATTACGCACTCTTTAAATGTATGGCTGCTTCTAAGCCAACATCCTGGTTGTCTGTGAAACCTCACATCCTTTACCACTTAATCTGGATTTAGGGACCTTAGCTGGTGATCTGGGCTCTTTCCCTTTCGACTATGAAGCTTATCCCACATAGTCTGACTCCCAAGGTTATGAGTATGGCATTCGGAGTTTGATAGGTTTTGGTAACGCTATGCGCCCCTAGACCATTCAGTGCTCTACCTCCATATCACTTTTCCTTGAGGCTAGCCCTAAAGCTATTTCGAGGAGAACCAGCTATCTCCGAGTTCGATTGGCTTTTCACCCCTATCCACAGGTCATCCCATAGCTTTTAAACGCTAACGGGTTCGAGCCTCCATTGAATTTTACTTCAACTTCACTCTGCCCATGGATAGGTCACCCGGTTTCGGGTCTATGGCAGGGAACTTAGTCGCCCTATTAAGACTTGGTTTCCCTACGGCTCCTGACCTTAAGTCATTAACCTTGCTCACTACCATAACTCGCTGGCCCGTTCTACAAAAAGTACGTGGTTACACGAATAATGTGCTTCCACTGCTTGTAGGCGTAGGGTTTCAGATTCTATTTCACTCCCCTTCCGGGGTTCTTTTCACCTTTCCCTCACGGTACTATTTCTCTATCGGTCACCAAGGAGTATTTAGCCTTGGGAGGTGGTCCTCCCTACTTCCCACAGGATTTCTCGTGTCCCGTGGTACTCTGGATACCAGCTGGTAAATTCTTCTTTCATATACCGGACTATCACCGTCTATGGTGGGATTTTCCAATCCTCTTCTATTAGATTCATTATTCCATTGTGCTGGTCCTTAACCCCAGATAAATCTGGTTTGGGCTCTTTCCCGTTCGCTCGCCGCTACTTAGGAAATCGATTTTTCTTTCTTCTCCTCAGGGTACTTAGATGTTTCAGTTCCCCTGGTCTTCCTTCATACACCTATGTATTCAGTGTATGATACTTGAGGGTTGCTCAAGTAGGTTTCCCCATTCGGAAATCTCCGGATCATAGTCTATTTGCGACTCCCCGAAGCATATCGGTGCTTATCCCGTCCTTCATCGGCTCTTGGTGCCAAGGCATTCGCCCTACGCCCTTAATAACTTGACCTAAATTACTTATTTATATTGCAATTTGTAGTTTTCAATGTTCAGTGTGAATGCAATTTCGCATTTCAAATTTATTTATTAAATTTGGCGCTTATTGCGTCAGATCACATTGGTGGACCTAGGTGGACTCGAACCACCGACCTCACGCTTATCAGGCGTGCGCTCTAACCACCTGAGCTACAGGTCCATATTAGATTTATAAT
Organism: Tissierella sp. MB52-C2; assembly: GCF_030931715.1. NCBI lineage: Bacteria > Bacillati > Bacillota > Tissierellia > Tissierellales > Tissierellaceae > Tissierella > Tissierella sp. MB52-C2. The sequence continues at coordinate 390,233 of NZ_CP133261.1, read as the reverse complement.
TTAAATAATCACAGTTTCGCAATTTAAATAAAAAACTAAAAAACAGTGTGAGTTCTTTTGAACTCCTTAGAAAGGAGGTGATCCAGCCGCACCTTCCGATACGGCTACCTTGTTACGACTTCACCCTAGTTATTGACCCTACCTTCGACAGCTGCCTCCTTACGGTTAGCTCACTGGCTTCGGGTATTGCCAACTCCCATGGTGTGACGGGCGGTGTGTACAAGACCCGGGAACGCATTCACCGCGACATTCTGATTCACGATTACTAGCAACTCCGACTTCATGCAGGCGAGTTGCAGCCTGCAATCCGAACTGGGATCGGCTTTAAGAGATTTGCATCTTATCGCTAAGTAGCTGCTCGTTGTACCGACCATTGTAGCACGTGTGTAGCCCAGGACATAAAGGGCATGATGATTTGACGTCATCCCCACCTTCCTCCGATTTGTCATCGGCAGTCCCTCTAGAGTGCTCAACTTAATGGTAGCAACTAAAGGCAAGGGTTGCGCTCGTTGCGGGACTTAACCCAACATCTCACGACACGAGCTGACGACAACCATGCACCACCTGTGTCCCCTGTACCCGAAGGTAAAGATCTATCTCTAGACCGGCCAGGGGCATGTCAAGCCCTGGTAAGGTTCTTCGCGTTGCTTCGAATTAAACCACATGCTCCGCTGCTTGTGCGGGTCCCCGTCAATTCCTTTGAGTTTCATACTTGCGTACGTACTCCCCAGGCGGAGTGCTTAATGCGTTAGCTGCGGCACCGAGGTTTGACCCCCAACACCTAGCACTCATCGTTTACGGCGTGGACTACCAGGGTATCTAATCCTGTTCGCTCCCCACGCTTTCGTGCATCAGCGTCAGTATAAGTCCAGAAAGTCGCCTTCGCCACTGGTATTCCTCCTAATATCTACGCATTTCACCGCTACACTAGGAATTCCACTTTCCTCTCCTTAACTCAAGCCTTCCAGTTTCAAATGCTTACCACGGTTGAGCCGTGATCTTTCACATCTGACTTAAAAGGCCGCCTACGCACCCTTTACGCCCAATAAATCCGGACAACGCTTGCCCCCTACGTATTACCGCGGCTGCTGGCACGTAGTTAGCCGGGGCTTCCTCCTTGGGTACCGTCATTATCGTCCCCAAGGACAGAACTTTACGACCCGAAGGCCTTCATCGTTCACGCGGCGTCGCTGCATCAGAGTTTCCTCCATTGTGCAATATTCCCCACTGCTGCCTCCCGTAGGAGTCTGGACCGTGTCTCAGTTCCAGTGTGGCCGTTCACCCTCTCAGGCCGGCTACCCATCGTGGTCTTGGTGAGCCATTACCTCACCAACTAACTAATGGGACGCGAGACCATCTTTCACCGCTTTACGCTTTGACTATTCCTTCATGTGAAGATTTAGTATCATAAGGTATTAATCCCAGTTTCCCGAGGCTATCCCTTTGTGAAAGGCAGGTTTCTCACGCGTTACTCACCCGTCCGCCGCTAAGATAATCAAAGTTTCATTCCGAAGAAATCAACTTTGAAAACTTCGCTCGACTTGCATGTGTTAGGCACGCCGCCAGCGTTCGTCCTGAGCCAGGATCAAACTCTCATTTAAAAGTTTGATTCAGCTCAATTTGCTGACTGTTGTTTCATGTGTTACTTTTTATAATTCAAAGTTTCTCACACTGTTTAGTTTTCTAAGTTCACGTTGCCTCGTTTGAGACAACTTATTCAGTATAGCAAATTTTTCATTTGCTGTCAACTACTTTTTAAAAACTTTTTTTCAAATCTTTTGTTGATTTATGAAGTTTAATGTCGTAGCTGACTTTTACTATGATACCCTGTTTTATAACAAAAGTCAACACCTTTTATTACTTTTATATAAAAATAATAATACTTGCTTAATTTATACATTCAATATAGTCTATAATTTTATTAAATATATTCTTCCAAGACTTTTCCTTTATTCTTTTTTTAATATCTTCATCCACCTTATATCCTTCCTTTACCTTCTCTATTTGTTTTTCTATTCCTAGCTTAAATCTGTTCTCAAATATTTCTAAGTCCTCCTTCAAAGGTTCATCAACTTTCGTCATCCTAGGAAGCTTTACGTATTCTATTACTCCATTTTCATTGATTTCACTTCCTAAATTAGATTTAAGTCCTTCAATCTCTGTAGCAACGATTAACATCCCACTGGCTAAAGCCTCTATACTTACTAGGGATAGCCCTTCAAAGAAAGATGGCAAAACAAATATATGAGATTCTCTAAATACTTGTCCCAACTCTTTCTGAGTTAATTCCCCAAAAAAACTAATATTAGAACCAATTTCCATAGCTAGCGTCTTAATAAACTTTTCCTCTTTACCTGTTCCTGATCCTGCTAAGTACAATTCAAGATTATTTTTTTCTCTTATTTCTTTAAATATATTTAATAGAGATACTAACCCCTTAGCAAAGCTAAGTTTTCCCGCATATACTATCTTTATCTTTTCATTACTTATCTTATCTAATGGATGAAAAAATATATCTTCATCATATCCTCCACCTATGGTTACTATTTTAGATTTAGGTATATTATATATCCTTTCAATATCTTCCCTTTGAAAATCACTTAGAGATAAGACTAAGTCTAATTTTTTAAAGTTTGAAAGTATATGATCTTTATATTGTGGGCATTTTTCTAATTGCCTAATATCTGTACCATGGCATATTCCTATTACCTTAGCATTAGGGGCTAATTCTCTTACTAAGGAAGTAGATAACCATAAATGATGTGATAGTATAATATCTGGTTCAAAATCCTCTAAGGCATAGATTATTGCCTTTCTAAAGCTTGACTCCCACTGATATAACATCTCATCTGTTAACTCATTATATCTTGTACTTTCATAAGGCATAGTATCACTCATTCCTACTATGGAAAATGGTAGTTCTTCTGTGTTAAAAACCATAGGGTAAAATTCCTCCACATATTTAGGTTGAAAGTTATCTGAATATGGTATACCAGCAATTAGTCCTTGAGTATATCCTCTTCTTTTCCCTTCCTTAGCTAAGGCATTAAGATATATTCCACTACCTGTCCTCCCTGGATACTGAGATATAATATGTAAAATTTTCTTCATTTGTCTTCCTCCTTATTCAGAGAAATAATTCTTATTATATTATAAAAAATATGGCAGGATTATAATCCCACCATATTTCTTATATTTTTATTCATCTAAAGGCTTCATAGTTGGGAATAATAGTATATCCCTAATACTTGGTTGATTTGTAAGAAGAATAATCATTCTATCGATACCGATTCCAAGTCCACCTGTAGGTGGTAAACCTACTTCAATGGAGTTAATGAAATCATTATCCATTGGATGAGCTTCATCATCTCCAAAATCTTTTTGTTTAACTTGATCTTCAAACCTTTCCCTTTGGTCTATAGGATCATTTAGCTCTGAAAAGGCATTAGCCAATTCCCATGTATTAATAAAGGCCTCAAATCTATTAGTCTTTCTTGGATCCTCTGGATTTCGCTTAGCAAGAGGTGATATTTCTACAGGGTGTCCTGTAATAAATGTAGGTTGAATTAAATGTTCTTCACAGAATTCTTCAAACATCTCTGATATAATATGTCCTCTAGTCATACCAGGTTTAATTTCTATTCCCTTTTCCTTCGCTACAGCTATTGCTTCTTCATCAGTGTTTATTGTAGAGAAATCTACACCTGTAAACTCTTTTACTGCATCTGCCATATCTAATCTTCTCCATGGCGGAGATAATTCTAATTCCGTTCCTTGATAGTTTATCTTTGTAGTTCCTAAAGCCTTTTCTGCAACATATGCAAAAAGGTTTTCTGTTAGTCTCATCATTTCTTCATAGTCTACATATGCTTGGTAAAGTTCAATATTTGTAAATTCAGGGTTATGTTTCGGACTCATACCTTCGTTTCTAAACATTTTTCCCATTTCATAAACCTTTTCAAATCCACCAACTATAAGTCTCTTTAAGTAAAGTTCGTTTGCTATTCTTAAATACATATCTATGTCTAAGGTATTGTGGTGAGTTACGAAAGGTCTTGCGTTTGCCCCACCTGCTATAGGGCTTAGTATTGGAGTCTCTACCTCTAGGAATCCTCTATCATCTAAATATTCTCTAACTGCTTTAATAATTTTCGTTCTAAGAATAAAAGTTTCCTTTACTTCCGGATTTACTATTAAATCTACATATCTTTGTCTATATCTTAAATCTTGGTCTTTTAATCCATGAAACTTCTCTGGTAGAATTTGTAATGACTTACTCATTATAAGTATTTCTTTTGCTCTTATAGATATTTCACCAGCATTTGTTTTAAATACCTCTCCGTGAATTCCTATAATATCTCCAATATCTAGTAAGTTTAAATCCTTGTATTCCTCTTTACCTAATATATCTTGTTTAGCAAAAATTTGAATACGTCCCTCACTGTCTTGAAGATCAATAAAGCTAACTTTTCCATGTCCACGTCTTGACATTACTCTTCCTGCAATAGCTACTTTTTCTCCATCCAATTCTTCAAATCTATCTTTAATAGTAGCACTATGATGTGTATAATCAAATTTTTCAACTAAAAATGGATTTTTTCCTTTTTCGATTAATTCCTTAAGCTTTTCTCGCCTCATCATTAACATTTCATTTAAATTTAATTCAGTATCTCCCACTACATTACCTCCTTAGTTTGCTATATGCTTATCTAGTAATATTCATTATCTTATATTCTATTTTTCCGTCTGGTACTGATACTTCTACTGTATCTCCTGATTTATATCCCAAAAGTGCTGACCCCACAGGTGATTCATTTGATATCTTACCATTGTATGGATCTGCCTCTGCAGAACCTACTATAATAAACTCCATGTCTTCGTCATATTCTAAATCTTTTACTAAAACTTTAGACCCTATTCCCACAACATCAGTTGTAATATCATCTTCATCTATTATTCTTGCATTTCTTAACATAGTTTCTAGTTTTGCAATTCTTTCTTCTAACTGTGCCTGTTCATTTTTTGCTTGATCATACTCTGAGTTTTCGCTTATATCACCAAAGCTTAAAGCTTGCTTTATTTTTTCAGCTACTTCTTTTCTTCTAACACTTTTTAATTCATCTAATTCATCCTCTAATCTCTTTAATCCCTCTTCTGTTAAAAAAACATCTTTTTCTGGCATTTACATCTCTCTCCTTTGACTAAGATATATTAGTAGTTTTAAGCTCTATAATTGATATTATCTCTATATATAAGGTCTGAAATTAATAAAACAAAAGCATAATTCCTTATTGTATGCAAGATATTATAATCAAGTGAGTCTATAATGTCAAGTCTTAGAATCTACCTTTTACTTTTATAAATGAATTAACATAATCTTTTATTGAATAATAGTTATTTCCTGCTACTAAATAGTTTATACTCTTATTCTCACTTCCTAGTAAAGCTTCAAATAAACTCGAAGGAATTTTACTATCTATCCATTCAGGCTTTTTTATACCTAATTCTTTAAGGTCAAAACCATAGTCCTCTATAAAATGTACCCTATTTTTATTATCTTTAAGGTTTGTCTTGCTAAAGTTAAAGACTATAGCATTCCTTTTAGCATTTGAAATATCAAATTCTAATTCCCCTGTAAAATTAATTATTATGCTATACTGATTTAAAATCTTATGAATATTTGCAGGATAAAATAGAGATAACCCTGTTTCCTCTAATATATATTCATAAATTTCATCATTGTATTCTTCACAGCCTATGGCAGCTATAAATCTAAAGTCCTTCGCAACTTCCTTTATTATTCTTTTTGTCATTTCCTTTTCATCACAAATAACTAGAATTTCTTTATCTCCAACATCTTCCTTAAGAATACTATAAATCTTCCTAATGACTGTTAAAATATTAGATAACTTAGTATGTTCTCCATTAAAGATTTTCATCTCTGTAAACTCTTGTATATAATCTAATGTTGATGAACTTAAATTCTCATAGCCTTCAATAAATAACGTATTACTGTTTTCGTCTTTAAGTTTTGCTAATGCTTTTAAGTATTCATCTAAATCCTCTTTATTGTTAAGATCCATAGGCTTCAAATTTATTCCTACTATTTTACCAATCACATTATTTTCTTTTATAGTACTTTCTATGGCTTTAGGTTTAATTTCAGGTAAAATAAAATCAGGGATATACTTTAAAAATCCTTTTTTATAAAACTCTAAATATCTTTCATTACTTAATATATATATAAATCCTATAGTATCCCTCCTATATAATTTTTACTTTATTATATGAGGAGAGTTTGTTATTATTACAAATCTATGGATTCAGAATAATATATTCATATAAAACCTTTTCTATTTCCTCTTTGCTGACCATAGTGTATATCAAATTTTTTATTTCATTAGAGTTTCTCAACCCCCTTAGATACCAAGCAGCGTGCTTTCGTATTTCTCTTACTGCGACTCTTTCACCTTTTATAGAGCAAAGAAGCTCCAGATGTCTAATACACATCTTTACTATTTCTTCATTTGAAGGGGCCCTCTCTTCCTTCCCTTCCATTATATCTTTTATTCTTCCAAATATCCAAGGATTTCCTTGAGCACCTCTACCTATGGCAACCCCATCACAGTTGGTCAATTTAAACATTTCTACTGCATCTTGTGGGTTAAATATGTCTCCATTACCTATTACAGGAATACTAACGTTTTCTTTAACCTTTTTTATAAATTCCCAGTCTGCCTTTCCCGAATAAAACATTTCCCTAGTTCTAGCATGAACTGTAAGTGCTGCCACTCCTTCTTCATCTGCTATTTTGGCTATATCTGTTCCATTTATACTGTTTTCATCCCAGCCCATTCTTATCTTTAATGTAACAGGTTTTTTAGATACATTTATTACTTCTTTTAATATTTGTCTTACTAATTTAGGTTCCCTCATTAAAGAACTGCCATCTCCATTTTTAACTATTTTAGGAGCTGGACAACCCATATTTATATCTATAATATCTATATCTTCCCTTGGATTCAAATATTCTACCACTACATTTGACATGATTTCAGGGTCTGATCCAAAGATTTGTACAGCTATTGGTCTTTCTTTAGGATTTACTTGGAGCAAAGTTTTTGTACCCGGATCTTTATAATACATTCCTTTACTGCTTACCATTTCTGATACTACTAATCCAGCACCCATTTCCTTACATAATATTCTAAAAGCCAAGTCTGTAACTCCTGCCATTGGAGCTAGGAATATATTATTTTCTAATTCTATGTTTCCTATTTTCATATATTCACCTCAATACACATTACAAAAGTAAGTAGCTAGATAGCTACTTACCTGTTTCGTTCAAATATTATTCTAAGTCCCTCAAGGGTCAACAATTTATCTATTTTATTTATATATTTACTCTCTGAGGCAATTAGATTTGAAAATCCACCAGTTGCTACTACATTTACTTTTCCTTCATCTTCTTCCATTTCTTCTATCATCTTTGATATTATATAGTCTACCATTCCTATATATCCATATACCAAACCAGATTGAATACTATTTACTGTATTCTTTGCTATTATTTTTTCTGGCCTTGCAATCTCTACCTTAGGAAGTTTAGATGTTCTCATAAATAATGCCTCTGATGATATCTTAATTCCTGGAGTAATAGCACCACCTAAATAATCTCCATTTTGGGCTACAGCACAAAATGTAATGGCAGTACCAAAATCTACTATTATTAGAGGTCCGCCATATTTTTCATAGGCCGCTACAGCATTTACTATTCTATCTGCCCCTACCTCTTTTGGATTATCATATTTTATATTTATTCCAGTTTTAACTCCTGGACCGACTACAATAGGGTCTATGCCAAAGTATTTTATACTCATAGCAGGTAAAGTATGCATAAGTGGTGGCACTACAGATGAAATAATAACATCATTTACTTCTTTTGGATCTAATCCATGATATCTAAAAATCTGTTCAAATAAAAGCCCATATTCGTCAGACGTTCTATCCTTCTCTGTTGCTATTCTCCAATCATATAATAACTTTTTCTCTTTATATACTCCAAATACTACATTAGTATTTCCAACATCTATAACTAATAGCAATGATTTTCACCTTCCATTCTTATCTTCTGCTCTTTAAAGCTCCAACTACTGAAGTCACTATTATAATTCCTATAATAGTCTCTGGTATGCCATTAGTCATCCCTATTCCAAAGATGACCTTTCTTGCTGTATTTATATCGCCACCTAGGGCTTCTACAAATCTTTCAGCATAAAATACATATATCAGAGTTAGAACCCCTACTGTATTAGTCAATGTACCTATGGTAGTTGATATAATAATATCTAATGCTTTATCCTTCAGTTTAGTTATAGTAAAATAAACTATCATTAAAGTTAAAATTATTAGCCCTATATTTATTAAAACTAACCATATGCTGCCTTGACTTTTAATATTTATATATATCCCATAGGACAAATAGGATATAATTCCTATCCAGATTAGGTATAATGCTATCCTTATCTTTTCTTTTCCCACTTTCTTCAATATATCATATATATAAAAAGATACTATACCTATTAATACCCTTGGTAATACAGATACTAAAGGATTTAAAAACACAAAGGATACTGGTGTCGGATTTGTTATGGCCTGAAAAATGCTAAACAATCCAAATATCAATCCAACAAAACCTCCCACTAAAGGTCCTTCCATTAAGGCTCCTATAATTACAGGAATGTGCATTATAGTTGCCCTAGTAGGTCCCACAGGAATAAACCCTAATGGAGTCATGCCAAGGACTGCTGATATGGCTCCTAATACTCCTATGATCGTCATTTTCCTTACAGTAAATCTCTTTTCTTTCATCATTAAAATCCCTCCGCTCTAGTTCCTATTATTTTGGATACCAGTCGATTTAATATTCAATTTAACTTTTATCCAGTCCAATTCAATTTTGATATTGGCTATTTAATACAATTATTATAATTGTATTTTCATATTAATTCAATAAAAATTAATTATTAGTTAAAAATATTTTTATAGGCTTTTAATCCACCAGAATTTTCTGCAAACATTATGGCATTGGTTATGGCCTTACTCATTGCTTCTGCTGCTAAAGTTCCTAAAAGATTTATATCCGCCCTTATTTCATTTGTTGCCATGGTAAATATTGTATCTCCATCTAACATAGTGTGGATTGGATTAATAGATCTTGCAAAGCCGTTATGAGCCATTTCTGCTATTTTATTGCCCTCCGCCTTAGTCAAAGTTCCATTGGTAGCTATTACTCCTATGGTAGTATTGCCTATATTAAATCCTAAATCTTTATTTGTACTCTTCATTATCTCTATTGTGTTAAGGAGCTTTTCATTTTTATAATCATAGACGCCTGCTATTTGCTTATTAATGGTAAAATCATATATATCACCAAAGCTATTTACAGAGACTAAGGCTGACACTATTAATTTTCCTGATTTTACAGTGGCAGAACCTAATCCCGATTTCATGGAATTTTCCGTCCCCAATATTTTTCCTATGGTGGCACCCATACCGCATCCTATATTACCTTGTAGTTTATCATATGTATTCGCATTTTTTGCTGCCATATAGCCCATCTGAAAGTCAGGTCTTATTCTATAGTCTCCAATATTTAAATCAAATATTACTGCAGAGGCTACTATGGGAACTCTAGTCACTCCCACATCAAAGCCAATATCATTTTCTTCTAAATATTTCATAACACCTGATGCTGCATCTAGTCCAAAGGCAGATCCACCTGACAAAACTAACCCATGAACTTTATCTACCATTTTTTCAGCCTTAAATAAATCTGTCTCCCGGGTTCCAGGAGCTGATCCTCTTACATCTACACCACCAGTAGCTCCTTTTTCACAAATGATTACAGTACAACCTGTCATGCCTTCTTCTGATTGACTATGCCCTACTTTGATACCCTCTACATCGGTTATATAACCTTCATACATAAAATCACCCCTTTAAAGATTCACAATTTTAAGATTAAAAATATAAATAATAAATAGGATTACAATAGAGAAAGTCTCTATTGTAATCCTGTTTTATAATTATCAATTGATTTTTAGCCTCCAAAGAGATTCAGCAATAACCCCGCTGCTATGGCTGAACCTATTACTCCTGCCACGTTTGGTCCCATAGCATGCATTAATAGGAAATTTCTTGGATTAGCTTCTTGACCTACTTTTTGTGATACTCTAGCTGCCATCGGCACTGCTGATACTCCAGCAGAACCTATAAGTGGATTGATTTTTCCACCTGATATCTTATACATTATCTTACCAAATACTACACCAGTTGCTGTTCCTATGGAGAATGCTATAAGTCCTAGAGCTATTATACTTAGAGTCCTTACTGTAAGGAAAGTTTCTGCATTTGCTGTAGCTCCTACAGTAGTACCTAAGAATATAGTAACTATATTTACCATTTCATTTTGTGCCGTCTTAGATAATCTATCTACCACTAAAGATTCTCTAAATAAATTTCCTAACATTAGCATACCTACTAAAGATGCTGCTGATGGTAATAATAAAGAAACTAATAATGTAACCATAATAGGGAAAATTACTTTTTCCTTTTTTGATACAGTTCTAAGTTGACCCATTACTACTTCTCTCTCAGTCTTAGTTGTTAAGGCCTTCATAATTGGCGGCTGAATAATCGGTACTAAAGCCATATATGAATAAGCTGCAACCGCTATAGGCCCTAATAAGTGGGGTGCTAATTTAGATGTTAAGAATAAAGCCGTTGGTCCATCTGCTCCACCTATAATTCCGATACTAGCTGCTTCTGGTCCTGTAAATCCTAATAAAGTTGCCCCTATAAATGTGGCAAAAATACCAAACTGTGCTGCTGCACCAAGTAATATACTCTTTGGATTTGCTATTAAAGGTCCAAAGTCTGTCATAGCCCCTACTCCAAGGAATATAAGTGGTGGATATATACCTAACTTAACACCTTGGTATAAATAATATAAAAGTCCTCCATTTTCTATGGTAGTGGAGACTAGTTCTCCAGTTATAGGATCTGGAGCAATTTGTACAACTGGTGGTGCCATTAGCCCCGCTTCTGGTAAATTTGCCAATAACATACCAAAGGCAATTGGGATAAGTAATAAGGGCTCAAACCCTTTAGCAATTGCTAAATATAACAGTATACAGGATACCAGAAGCATCAATGCCTGACCCCAGGTTATGGCTGCAATTCCTGTACTCTGGAAAAATTCCAGCAATATCTGTCCTAAGTTCATGAAATTTACCTTCCTTTCTTAATGGAATTAGTCTAATACTACTAATTTATCTCCTGTGTTTACAGTGGCCCCTTGTGTAGTATTTATACTAGCAACTACCCCATCTCTTGGAGCTAAAATTTCATTTTCCATTTTCATTGCTTCAAGTATTAGTAATATATCTCCTGCTTTAACTGTATCTCCTTCTTTAACTTCTATTTTCCAAATATTTCCTGGCATTGGTGCCTCTACAACCTCTTGTCCTGCTGATACCACAACTTCTTTCTTTTCTTCCTTTGGAGCAACCTTAGGAGCTGGTGCTGTTTTTGGAGCTGATGATGCTGATGGTGCTGATGATGCCACTGGTCTTTGTGATGTGTTACTTACTCCTACTTCTTCAACTTCAACTTCATAAGAATTACCGTTAACATTTATCATAAACTTTCTCATGACTTCTCCCCCTTAATATTTTTTATAGTTTTCCGTATATTTGCTCCTGTCTACTAGCTGTAGACCAAGCTAAATTTCTTTGTGGTACTCTTTTTATACTTTTTATATTTACTTCTGGTATACTAACTCCTAAACTTGCTGCTACAGCCGCTGCTATAACTGCAACTAATTCTTCATCATCTACAGTGTCTTTTTCTACTTCGCTTATATTTTCCTTTGCTACAGTTTTTTCAACCTTATCCGATGCAACTGCTTCTTTAGCAACTCCGTCTTTATCCGCTTTACCTCCAATGGTCTTTAGAACAGATATTAACATTGCAAGTAGAATTAGTCCTACAAATACTACCACCATACTAAATATTGTAATTACTATGCTATCTCCAAAATTAATATATTCACCCAATTATTTCACCTCTTCTATACTGGTATATTACCATGTTTTTTAGCAGGTCTATTTTCTCTCTTTGATTCTAACATATCAAAGGCAGAAATAAGTCTTGGTCTTGTAACGCTTGGAACTATTACATCATCTACAAATCCTCTTTGAGCAGCTATATATGGATTAGCTACAGTATCTCTATATTCAGCTATTTTTTCTTGTCTAGTTGCTATTGGATCATCTGAGTTTTCAATATCCTTTTTAAATATGATATTTGCCGCCCCTTCTGGTCCCATAACTGCTATCTCTGCATTTGGCCATGCAAATACTTGATCTGCTCCTAAGTCCTTAGAGCACATTGCAAGATAAGCTCCACCATAAGCCTTTCTAACTATTAGTGTAACCTTTGGTACAGTTGCCTCACTATAAGCATAAAGCATCTTTGCACCATGTCTTATTATCCCACCATATTCTTGAGCTGTTCCTGGTAAAAACCCTGGAACATCTACTAAATTAAGTAATGGAATATTGAAGGCATCGCAGGTTCTTATAAATCTTCCTGCTTTATCCGATGCATTAATATCTAGACATCCTGCCAATACATTTGGTTGATTAGCAACTACTCCTATGGTCTTTCCATTTAATCTTATATATCCAGTTATTATATTTTGAGCAAAGTTTTCTTGAACTTCAAAGAAATATCCTCCGTCTGCTATGAGCTTTATAACTTCTTTCATATTATAAGGCTTATTAGGATTAACCGGAACTAATTCATTTAATCTTTCTTCTACCCTATTGATTTCATCTTCCATTGCATACATCGGTGCTTCTTCTAAGTTATTTGAAGGTAAAAATGATATTAACTCTTTTATTCTTTCTATACACTCTGCTTCTGTTTTATCCATGAAGTGAGCTACTCCAGATACTTTATTATGTGTGCTTGCACCACCTAGTTCTTCTTGAGTTACTTCTTCTCCAGTAACAGATTTAATTACTTGTGGTCCTGTTATAAACATCATACTAGTTTTATCTACCATAAATATAAAGTCTGTTAATGCTGGAGAATAAACTGCTCCACCTGCTGAAGGTCCCATTATAACTGATATTTGTGGTATAACTCCTGATGCAATTGTATTTCTATAAAATATCTTTCCATATCCTGATAGTGCATCTACACCTTCTTGAATTCTTGCTCCACCAGAGTCATTGAATCCTACAATTGGTGCACCCATTTTTAATGCCATATCTTGAATTTTACAAATCTTAGCAGCGTGCATCTCTCCTAGTGATCCACCTACTACTGTAAAATCTTGGGCATAAGTAAATACAAGTCTTCCCTCTACTGTACCATATCCAGTTACTACACCATCAGAAGGTGCTTCTACCTTTTCCATACCAAAGTTTGTACATCTATGCTCCACAAACTTATCAACCTCAACAAAGCTATCTTCATCGAATAATAGGTTGATTCTTTCCCTAGCAGTAAGCTTCCCTGACTTATGATGCTTTTCAATTCTTTGCTCCCCACCACCAAGCTCTATTTTCTTAGTAGTTTCTAGGAGCCTTTCAATTTTCTCCTTCATATTTACCCTCCTTTTTTAAAATGACTAATCTCTTTGACAAAGTTCTATAAGAACTCCAAAAGTTGACTTTGGATGTAAGAACGCAATTTTAGCACCACCAGCACCATATCTTGGTTTTTCATCTATCATTCTAATACCCTTTGCCTTTAATTCTTCTATTGATTTTTCTATATCATCTACTTTATAGGCAATATGCTGAATTCCTTCACCTTTTTTCTCAATAAACTTAGCTATAGGACCGTCTTCTTCTGTTGATTCCAGTAGTTCTACTTCAGTATCCCCTATAGGTAAAAAAGCAACCTTTACCTTTTGCTCCTCTACTACTTCCTTATCTACACATTTCATACCTAATATATCTTCATAAAATTTAAGAGTTTCATCTAGATTTTTCACAGCAATACCTATATGATCAACTTTACCAACCATTTGATTACCACCTTTCCTTAGTGAATAATGAATGATGAATAGTTTTTAGTTAGTAACTATTCACTTTTAGTTATTAACTGAGTTATTTCCTCTTTAGCAGTATAAGGGTCTGTTTCTTTTGATGTAATCTTCTTTGCCAAATTTTCTAATAGGTCTTCTTTTACTGCCTTATCTAATATTAGCTTCATCAAATCTTCTTCTACCATCTTTAATAGTTCTAGCTTATTATTTCTCGTTCTTATTTCTTTTAGCTTGTCTGCTTTCTCTAAGTAATCTCTATGTTCTAAAATCTTTTCCAGTAAAATATCTATATCTTTATTTTGCCCAGCTGATACCTTAACTACTGGCGGCCTGTAGTCATTATGTTCATTTAAGTCTAAGTTCATTTCTATTTCAACCTTAGTCTTATCTGCACCATCAAGATCAGATTTATTTATGGCAAACACATCTGCTATCTCCATTATTCCTGCCTTTATGGCTTGAATATCATCACCTAGATTAGGTACCATAACCATAAGTACTGTATCTGCTGTTTTTACTATATCTACTTCTGACTGACCTACGCCTACTGTCTCTATGAAAATATAGTCGCATCCAAAAATATCTAATACTTTTACTGCACCCCAGGTGGAGTTCGACATACCACCTAAGGAGCCTCTAGTACCCATGCTCCTTATGAATACATCTTTGTCTAGGGAAAGATCATTCATCCTAATTCTATCTCCCAGAATGGCACCACCACTAAAGGGGCTAGTAGGGTCTATGGCTATTATGCCTACTTTCTTATTATGTTTTCTAAGTTCTTTAGTCAGTTTATCTGTTAAAGTAGACTTTCCTGAACCTGGTGGTCCAGTTATACCGATGACATAAGCATTACCTGTATGATTGTATAATTTCTTCAATATATCTATTGCTTCCTTATCATTATTTTCTAACATAGTAATAAGTCTAGCACAGGCTCTCTTATCTCCCTTTAAAAGTCTTTCTTGAATATCCAAATAAAGCACCACCTATTTACCTTTTAAGGTTATTTGTGATAAATTCTACTACATCCTTTGTTGGAGTTCCAGGAGTAAATACTGCTTCTATACCTGATTCTATTAGGAAAGGAATATCATCCTCTGGAATGACTCCACCACCTACTATTAGAACATCGTCTACTCCTTGTTCCTTTAAAAGATTAACAACCTTTGGAAATAAATGATTATGAGCTCCTGATAATATGCTCATACCTATTGCATCTACGTCTTCTTGAATTGCAGCAGCTACTATTTGTTCTGGAGTTTGTCTAAGTCCAGTATATATAACTTCCATACCTGCATCCCTTAAAGCCCTTGCTATTACCTTCGCACCTCTATCATGTCCATCAAGCCCAGGTTTTGCAACTAAAACTCTAATTGGTTTATCCATGTATATTCCTCCCATTTTTTAGTGAATAGTTAATAACTAATATAAGCAGAGTACCAAAATTGTGGTTTTCAATTTTGTGTACATCGCTTAGTTTGTTCATCCAGTGAATAGTTAAAAAGATTAAAAGATCTAAAAGCTTGACTCAAAACTATTAACTTTCCACTATTCACTTTTCACTATATTTACAGTATTACTGATTGCTGATATTCTCCAAATACTTCTCTTAATACATTACATATCTCACCTAAAGTTGCATATGTTTTTACTGCATCTAGAATAAATGGCATTAAGTTTTCTTCAGTTTGTGCCTTTTCCTTTAACATATTTAGAGTCTTCTCTACTTCTTCATTATTTCTTTCAGCTCTTAGAGTTTTTAATTTTTCTTTTTGGTTTATTTCTACTGTTTTATCTACCTTTAATAATTCTTTTTTATCTGTTTCTTCAATTTTGAACTTATTTACTCCTACAACTATTCTATCTAAAGATTCTACTTCCATTTGGTATCTATAGGCAGCATTTTGGATTTCTTTTTGAATATATCCTTTTTCGATTGCCTTAGGTGCTCCACCTAATTCATCTATACTTTCTATATATCTTAAAGCCTCTTCTTCTATTTTATTAGTTAAATTTTCTATATAATATGATCCTGCTAGGGGATCTATTGTTTCTGTTACTCCTGATTCGTGAGCTACTATTTGTTGAGTTCTTAGAGCAATTCTAACAGAATCTTCAGTAGGTAATGCCAGTGCCTCATCCCTTGAATTTGTATGAAGAGATTGAGTTCCACCAAGAACTGCTGCTAATGTTTGAATTGTAACTCTTATTATATTGTTATCAGGTTGTTGAGCTGTTAAGGTAGAACCTGCTGTTTGAGTATGGAATTTAAGTTGCATTGATTTTGGATTCTTTGCATTAAATCTTTCCTTCATTATCTTAGCCCAAAGTCTTCTCGCTGCTCTATACTTAGCAACTTCTTCTAGTAAATCATTATGAGCATTGAAAAAAAATGATAATCTCGGTGCAAAATCATCTACATCAAGTCCTGCTTTAATAGCTGCTTCAACATAAGCTATACCGTCAGCCAATGTAAACGCAACTTCCTGTGATGCAGTAGAGCCCGCTTCTCTTATGTGATATCCACTAATACTTATGGTATTCCATCCTGGAACTTCCTTTGAGCAATATTCAAATATATTTGTTATTAATCTCATAGATGGTTCAGGTGGGAATATATAAGTGCCTCTTGCTATGTATTCCTTTAAAATATCATTTTGAATAGTCCCTCTCAATTTTTCTTTTGATACACCTTGTTTTTCTGCAACAGCAATATACATTGCCAATAAAACAGATGCAGGGGCATTTATAGTCATTGATGTACTTACTTTATCTAAAGGTATACCATCAAATAAAGTTTCCATATCTCTTAATGAGTCTATGGCTACTCCAACCTTACCAACTTCTCCTTCAGATAAACCATCATCTGAATCATATCCTATTTGTGTAGGTAAGTCAAAGGCAACACTAAGCCCAGTTTGTCCTTGCTCCAAAAGATATTTATATCTTCCATTTGACTCTTCTGCCGATGCAAATCCAGCATATTGTCTCATTGTCCAAAGTCTACCCCTATACATGGTAGATTGAACACCTCTAGTAAATGGATATTCTCCTGGAAGACCTAAATCTTCATTATAATTCATTTCCTCCACATTAACAGGAGTATATAGCCTATCTACTTCTATATTTGATCCTGTTGTAAACGTTTCTTTCCTTTCTGGAAATCTGGCTATAGACTTCTCTACCACTTCTTTTTCCCATTGATCAACCGAGGATTTAATTTCATCGATCTTTTTATTATCAAACATTTTCTTACCTCCTATTATGGTAACTTATGGTCTTTCTAAAAAGTTCTACCTAAGTCTATTATAGTAATAACTGGGTGTTTTTTGCAACATATATTTCAATATATTTTGAAAATGAATGGAATATTGCATTTATTAGTATAAATATGTATGAATTCTCTCAATGAAATATGTGAAATATATATCTAAAAACCTCCATAGAAAATAATACTAATGAGGTTTATCATTCATTAGTATTAAATCTTAAAATATTTATTCTTCTAATCATTAGTTAACTTTCTTATTCTTCTCCTTCCATTGTGTGTATCTAGCATATATTCCTCTGATACATACCATAACAGCTTTTTGTGAATAACCAAAGAACCGATTATCAATCCTCTCAATAATTTCATCTATTCCATCTCTATCGATATTGTGTCCTACTATTAGATATGCTAAGAACTCCTTACATAAATCTGAAATTAATGTTACCATAATATCTTCAATAATTCCTGTTTTTACATTTATCAGGAAGCCAACTCCCACTACTTTGTGTACATAAGTGGCAGAAATATCTTCTGGAAGTTTAGAATAATGAACAAAATATACGGTATCTGCCCCAAATTCTTTTATTTCTCTCATTCTATACATCCTTTCTATATACTCTTCAAAAGGCTACGTATATTAACGCAGCCTTCTTCTTATTATTCTATACCTAATATTTTTCTTGCCTCATCTGGTGTTGCAATTTCTCTACCTAATTCTTTTGCAATTCGCACTATCCTTTCTACTAACATTTGATTAGTAGCCAATATCCCTTTATCATATAATACTGTATCTTCCAATCCTGTCCGTACATGGCCTCCTAATAATATTGCCATGGTCAACATAGGTATCTGACTAGGACCAATTCCTGATACTGTAAATGTAGAACCCTCTGGTAATGACTCAATCATATGCAAAAGATTTCGAGGGGTTCCCTTGACCGACCCTCTTACATTCATTACTAGATTAAATTGTAATGGTGCTTTAAGCACTCCTTCTTTTAATAAGAAAACTGCATTGTCTATCATTCCTAAATCAAAGGCTTCTATTTCAGGCTTAATGTTATTATTATACATCTTCTTAGCCAATTCTCTTATTAATTCAAAGGAGTTTGCATTTACTTGAGAGGGAAAATTAGATGAACCTGTTGATAAACTTGCCATTTCTGCATTTAGGTCTAACATCTGTCCACGCCATTCAGCAGTATTTCCTCCTCCCCTTGCTCCTGTAGATAGTTGAGTAATTATATCACAATTTCTTTCCTTTAACCTATCCAATACTTCTTTATATAAGCTTCTGTCGCAGGTAGGAGCTCCATTTTCATATCTTACATGGATATGTGCCACAGAAGCTGCGGCTTCCCTACATTTAATGATATCATCCACTATTTCCCCTACTGTAATTGGAGTATTAGAGTTCATTTCCTTTGTCGGAACATTTCCAGTTAAGGCAACGGTTATTATGAGTTTTTCTTTTCTATAATTCATGCGATTATCCCCTGTAATACTTCTGATGTCTTTCTAACGGCATTTTCTAATTTTTCATATAACAAATCTACTTCTTCCTTAGTGATATTTATTGGGGGAGCCAATAGTATATGGTCACCTCTTGATCCATCTACAGATCCACCACCTGGATATGGTACTAAACCTTCTTCCAAACAATTATTAGTAATTTTCCCCTTTATATTATCTGATAGATCAAAAGGTTCCTTAGTTTCTTTTTCCTTAACAAATTCAATACCTATCATTAAACCTTTTCCTCTAATTTCTCCTATTATTGGGTAATCATATAGCCCCTCTAGTTTTTCCATTAAATAATCTCCTTGATTGGCACAATTATCAATAAAGTTTTCTCTTTCAATAATCTCCATCACCTTATCTGCAATACCACAAGATAGTGGATTACCTGCATAAGTATGACCATGAATAAAATTACCCGAACCTTTAACCATGATTGTTTCAAATACTTCAGTGGTGCATATAGCCGCTCCTATTGGAGTATATCCACTGCTTAATCCTTTGGCAACTACTAGGATATCTGGCTTAGCATCAAAATGTTCTGATGCCATTTTCCTCCCCGTTCTTCCTGTCCCTGCCATGACTTCATCCATTATAAAAAGTATATCGTATTTATCGCAGATTTCCCGCACCATATCAAAGTAGATTTTCTCAGGATGAACTCCTGGTGCTGCTGAACCTACTACTGGTTCAGAAATAAAAGCAGCAATATTATCTGCTCCATGACGTAAGATTTCTGTTTCTAAACTTCTAGCAGCAAGTATACTGGTTTCTTCTAAAGTCTTTGCTCCCCATGGATTTCTATAATGATAAAATTGATTGATTTTAGGAAAATTAGTTAATAGAGGATCGTAGATTTTTCTTCTTCCAATTGTTCCAGTCATAGATAGAGAACCCAAAGTTGCTCCATGATAAGAATTCCACTTTGATATAACCTTCCATTTATTTGATTTGCCATCCCTTTCAACAAAGTACTGCCTTGCCATTTTCATAGCCGTTTCTGTGGCTTCTGAACCACCAGATACAAAATATACATGTTCTAATCCTTCTGGACACCACTTTACTATTCTTTCGGCACATTTTTCAATAGAATCAACTGTCCATCTAGATAAATGAGTAAAAGCAATTCGTTCAATATGCTCTTTGGCAAATTCAGCAATTTCTTTATTGCCATGACCTATATTAGCAACGGCAGACCCTGAACACCCATCAATATATTTCTTTCCATCTTCACCAATTAAGTATATTCCTTCTCCTTTTTCAATTTTAGGATAAATCCAGTTTTGATTTCTATAAAATACATTATTTTTAGGTGCTTTATTTAAACTCACGAAAATTCCCCCTTTAAGATATTCAATTCATATTTGATATTAACTAATGTCTTTATTTGCTGAAAACATACCTTTTCCGTTAAATGTCTCCATATCTAAATCTCTTTCTAAAGACGAGACTGCAACCCCAACTACTAAATCTCCTAAAGCATTAGTAGAAGTATGAATTTGATCTACAATTCTATAGACTCCCGCTATTAATGCTATCCCATCTAATGGAATCCCTAAACTCGTTAAGAGTGCTATTGATATAATTAGCCCCGTCTGAGGTGCTGCTGCACATCCTATGGATAACATTGTAGCTGTAAATACCAACATTATCTGTTGAGTAAGTGAAACTGGTATACCATATAACTGAGCTGCAAATATTACTACTATTCCAAAATAAATCCCTGTGCCATTCATATTTGCGGTAGCTCCTAAAGGTAAGATAAAACTAGCCGTTTCCTTTGGAATTCCCAACTCATCAGTACCAACCTTCATAGTCACTGGAAGGGCTGCCGCACTGCTACATGTACTGAATGCTATGACCCAAGGTTGAAATGCTTTCTTATAAAAAGTCAATGGATTTACCTTAGCTATGAAATATAGTATTAAAGAATACCAGACTGCTATATTAAATATATTTGCTCCATAATCAACTAGAATAAACTTAAATACAGGTCCAAATATTCCTACACCAAAGGTAGCTACTGCTTTTGCCATAAGTCCAAACACTCCAATCGGAGTAAATTGTATTACAATGTCAACTACTTTATACATCATTTCCGAACATCTATCTACTAAATCAACAATAGGCTTTGCCCTCTCACCCATAATTAATAGTCCAGCTCCAACAAAGATACCGAAAGAAATTATATGTAACATCTCTCCTTGAGCTAAAGATTCAAATATATTTGCTGGAAATAGCCCTAATATAGAATCAAATATTGTAGGAAGTTCTTTCATTTCTACTACGTCAGCTCCTAATTCGGCAATTTTTAACCCTGCGCCTGGTTTAAATATATTGGCCATTAAAAGACCTGTTCCTATGGAAAGAAATCCTGTTACTAAAAAGAATATTATAGTCTTAGTTCCTATACTTCTAAGCTTCTTAATTTCTGTTAAATTTGAAACACCGCTAATTATTGAGAAAAGTACTAAAGGAACTACTACCATTCTAATTAATCTTAAAAATATATCTCCCAAAAGACCTAACCAAGGCAATAAAGTTACTACAAAAGTTTCATCTTTCCCTATAGCCGATAAAATAGCACCTACTATAACGCCTAAAAACAATCCAATAAAAATCTTTTGAAATAATTTCATTTTTTTGAGTTTTGACATTAATACCCCTCCTATCTTTTCAGTTTATATTAAAGATTATTGATTATGGATAAATACTATTCCTCCTTTCTATATTAATAAAAAAACCCAGTATTAATGGCAATATTAAACCATTAATACTGGGTTTTATTTACTTTGCAAACTGGGGTAACCATTTTGCCATAAATAAAGCAGCATTTACCAAATATTTAGAATTATTAAACATTATTATATAGTATTTCAACAAATCTGTAAAGTGTTTTTGAAGATTTGTTGAATTTTGATCAAATAAAAAGTAGGCTCCCTTAAAAGGGATTACCTACTTTTATGCACTCATAAATATTTCTTCAAATTCTTTACCATCTATTGTCTCTTTTTCTAGTAAAGCTTCTGCTATTTTATGAAGTTTATCCATATTTTCTTCTAATAATTTTTCTGCTTGATTATATGCAGTATCTATTAACTCTCTCATTTCCTTATCTATGGCAGCTGCCACATCTTCACTATAATCTCTAGCTCTGCCAAAATCCCTACCTACGAATACTTCCTCATCATCAGTACCATAAGTCATAGGTCCAAGTTTTTTACTCATGCCATAGTGTGTAACCATGGATCTAGCAATTTTAGTTGCTCTTTCAATATCGTTTTGAGCTCCTGTACTTATATCTCCTAGAACTAAGGCCTCTGCCACTCTTCCACCTAGAAGAGTAACTAATCTAGCTTCCATTTGTTTTTTAGTTAGAAAGCTTCTATCTTCCTCTGGGATATAAGCTGTAAATCCACCAGCCATTCCTCTCGGAATAATAGTTACCATGTGAACTGGATCTGTATCTGGAGTAAGTCTAGAAGTAAGAGCATGACCTGCCTCATGGTATGCAGTAAGTCTTCTTTCCTTTTCACTTACAACTTTAGATTTCTTCTCAGGACCTGCTTGAACTTTTATAGACGCTTCTTCTATTAAATACATAGGTATTGTTTTTAAATTATATCTAGCTGAAAGAAGTGCCGCTTCATTTACTAAATTTTCCAAGTCTGCAGGCGTAAATCCTACTGTCCTCTTAGCAACTACCCCTAAATCAACATCTGAATCCAATGGTTTATTCTTGGTATGAACTTTTAATATTTCTTCTCTACCTTTTACATCAGGAACTCCAACATAAACAGTTCTATCAAATCTACCTGGACGAAGTAATGCAGGATCAAGTATATCAGCTCTATTGGTTGCTGCCATAACAATAATACCTTCATTAGTAGCAAATCCATCCATTTCAACTAAAAGTTGATTTAGAGTCTGCTCTCTTTCGTCATGGCCACCACCAAGACCTGCTCCTCTTCTTCTACCTACGGCATCAATCTCATCTATAAATACTATACAAGGTGCATTTTTCTTTGCTTGTTCAAATAAATCTCTAACTCTACTTGCACCAACACCTACAAACATTTCTACGAAATCTGAACCTGATATGCTGAAAAATGGAACCCCTGCTTCTCCTGCTACAGCCTTACTTAAATATGTTTTACCTGTTCCAGGTGGACCAACCATTAAAACACCTGTAGGTATTCTTGCTCCAATTTCAATATATTTTCTAGGAGTTCTTAAAAAATCTACGATTTCCTTTAACTCCTCTTTCTCTTCTTCTAATCCAGCTACATCTGCAAAGGTAATGATTTTCCCATCATCTTGATTATGAAGTCTTGCTCTAGACTTCCCAAAGGACATTACCTTGCCACCACCTCCGCCTTGAGATTGCTGCATAAATACAAACCAAAATACTCCAATAACTAAAACCGTTAATATAGTTGGAATTATACTTATCCAAAAGGGTTGAGTTGGTTCTAAGTCAGAACTTAAAGCAATTTCTTTATTATCAACTTTATCTTTTAAATAATTATCAAAAAACGTATCCTGCATTTGGGTAGGTAAAATAGTCATAAACTGAGTTTTATCTCTTAACTTTCCTGTAGCCTCTCTGCCTACAATCTTAATACTTTCTACGTCATTATTATTTAAGTGTTCTACTAATTCAGTTACATCTATTGTTTTAATTTGTTCTACGTCATTTCCAAGAGTTGTTACTAGAAACATTATAATGATTACTATTAGTAAATACATACTAATACTTTTGAAAAATCTTTTCAATACAAGTCCTCCCTCCTCTTTATAAACAGACAATATCTATATATTATAACACTCTTATATGGCTTTTTCAACCTTCTACTTGCTATACACTTCTTCCTTAAGAGCTGCTACATAAGGTAAGTTTCTGCCTATTTCAGCATAATCTAATCCATAACCTACTACAAATTCATCCGGAATAGCAAAACCTAAATAATCTACCGGAACATTTACCTTTCTTCTCTCAGGTTTATCTAAAAGAGTACAAACTTTAACTGAACTAGCTCCTCTCTTTTTCAAATTGTCAGTTAAATATGCCAAAGTATATCCAGTATCTATAATATCCTCTATAATAAGTATATCCTTATTTTCTACGCTAAAGTCTAAATCTTTTATTATTCTAACTTCACCAGTAGATGTTGATGATCTGCCATAGCTGGATACAGCCATGAAATCTAGACCTATTTGCATATTTATATTTCTAGCTAAATCAGACATAAAAATAACGGCACCTTTTAATATGCCTACTAAAATTAAATCCTTGCCTTTATAATCTTCTGCAATTTGCTTTCCAAGCTCTTTTACTCTTTTTTCAATATCTTCTTCAGTAACTAATATAGTTTTAATTATCTTCTCCATTATAATCCTCCTTGTTATGTATTATACAATTAATTATATGATATTGATAGGATTTTCTTTGAATTCTTTGTTACTTTATATAAATCATTTGTTCTATATCCTACTACCCATATAATATTTTCTTCGTCTACTATTAATGGAATCCTATCTCTTAATTCCTTCGGTATCTTTTCATCAATAAAATAATCTTTAAGCTTCTTTGTTCCCCTCATGCCAAATGGATGTAGTCTATCGCCTTCACGTCTATTTCTTACTCCTAAACTTCCCTTTACAATATCAAAATCAAAATATCTAGTATTTTTTGATTTATTTAGTATGAAATTTTCTCCTACCGGAAATACCTCTACTTTGAAAGAATATTTTATATCCTCTAGATTAGTATTTCCAAGATTTAATTTATAAAAGTATTTACTTGCTTCTTTCTTGTGATCTTTCTCGATGATTAAGTCATTATATCTAGTCTTAGCTATTATACCATTTGATAAATGGATTTCTTTTCCTGTATTTAAGGATGAAAAAAGACTTAAGGTTAAGTTAATCTGAACTTCAGTAATTCCTTGTAAAGAGTCATTTATCTCTTCTATGGCTACTCTTATAATTCGCTGTTGAATAGATTTATCTTCTTGTAAAAACTTTCCACCATCTAAGATTATACTATGTCTATCTTTATTTTTCACTATAATATTAAATCTTTCTTTAGAATACTCCTCTAGAAACTTACTATCAACTGAAGATATCTTGGACATTCTCCAGAGAGTATTGACTATATTGGGATTGAAATTTTCCTCTATGTAAGGTATTAACTCTAACCTTACTTTATTTCTACTATATATAGGTTCCAAGTTTGTCTTATCCAATACAGTTTCAATATTATTCTTTTCTATGTAGCTTTCAATTTCTTTTCTATCTATACCCAGGATAGGTCGAATTATATCTTTAGTTTTAAATTCCATACCTTTTAATCCATCTATACCAGTACCTCTTAAAAATCTCATAATTAAAGTCTCAGCCTGATCATTCATATTATGAGCAACTGCTATTTTCCCCTTACCTACTTTCAATAGAATTTCTCTAAAAAATCCATATCTTAACTCTCTACCTGCTTCCTCTGAGGATATACCATTCTCCTTTCCATATTGAATCATATCTACATCTTTTGTGTAGTATGATAAATTCAATTCTTTTGCTATTCTTTCCACAAATAATTGATCAGATTTTGCATCTTTACCTCTTACACCATGATTTACATGAGCTATATGTATACTAAAGGGAATTGAAGACTTAACTTCTAATAAGCTATATAATAAAGCCATGGAGTCTGGTCCTCCTGAAATGCCTACTACTATATTATCATTTTCTTCTATCAAATTATACTCTTTAATTGTGGCCAATACCTTTTCTTTCATTTAATCACCTTAAATTTTATTATATATGAACTATATCTTTATTATAACCTAATTGTCAACTGATTTTAAGTTTAAGGCAAAAATTTGGGCTAGCTTTGCTAGCCCAATAATTTAGTTATTCATGGTTTTACACATTCTTCCAGACCTTTGTTACTAAAACCGTCATATCATCAGTATTAGTAGCTGCCACTTCTTGAACTCTATTTAATATTTCATTGGCTATGACTTGAGGATTTATACTATCTATATTAATTATTATATTTTTCATCCAATCTTCTGCATTATATATATCTCTATTAACATCTAAGACTCCATCCGACATCATAATAATAATATCTCCGTCTTCTATATATTCTTCATAAAGATTAAAATCTATATCCTTCAGTATCCCTACAGGTAAAGTTCCATCGCTAATCATATCTACTCTATCTTTCTTCTTTATAAAAGTTGCTGGGGCTCCTGTTTTAATCATCTGTAGTTTTCCTGCATATAAGTCTATAAAGGCTAGATCTAAGGTAGCAAACATTTCTTCATTAGACTTTACTCGAAGCACTGAATTAATAGTCTTTAAAATCATATCCTTACCTGCATTAGCTTCCATTAATCTTTCTAGTAGAGAAATAGCTACCTTGCTTTCTTCATTAGCCTTCCTTCCAATTCCCATTCCATCACTTAATGCTGAGAAGTGGGTATTTTCTATTTCTCCAAAGGTAAAGCTATCTCCTGATATTTTATTTTCTGAGTTAGGCATGGTTGCCACCTTGGTCATGGCACTAAATCTATTAGTTCTCAGAAGTTTAAATCTTTGGGTCTTATTAGATATACTATTAAAGTTAGTATCACTGACAACTTCCTGCCCCAGGCTTTGAGTTATCATCGCTTTTAACTTTCCTTCAGTCTTTACTGCGGTATTTAGGTCTATGAATATTTCAAAATCTTCTTCTCCTATTTGAACTACAGAGACATCTTTTATATCCAATCTATTATTTTTTAAGTCTTTATAAAGATTTTGTTCTATTTCTTCATTAAACTTTGGATCAACATATATATCTTCAGTCATATTTTCTATTACTTTTCCTACTTCCTCTAATTGTTCTGCCAATAAAAGTCTATTTTCTCTTAATTTTAATTTCCAGTTATGATCTATATTAAGCTTTTCTACGGCTCTATCTATTAAATCTAAAGTCTTTTCACTTCTAATACAAAACTTTTTAGCTTCTTCATAAGCAAATTCACTATCTGTAGTTTTCATTTCTACTATGCCAACTAAATTAAAGAAGTTCTGATATGTAGTATAGTAATTTTTTTCCCAACATTCCTGATACTTTGCACAACTTGTACATATGCTATTAGCTATACTATCTACCATACTATATACTTCACCCGTAGAATGAAAATCCCTTTCGTTTGCTGATTCCTTAAATGTCTCACTTAAATTATTAAAAACCTCTGTCATTCTATTTAGTTTTTTAATAATAATATCATCTCTTTTTTGGTTATAATCCTTTTTCATATCTAAATCAAATACAAAGCTTTCAGTAAATCTTTCATTTATCTTATTTGCACTTATTAAGAATAATATTACTCCAATTATAATTTCTTTAACTCCTAGAAAGCTAGTTCCTAAGCCATTGACATAAAAAGAAGTAATTCCATTTCCAATTATAAAGCCTAAAGCTGAGCCCGATTTTCCTATATCTTTAAATATACCTGCTAAAAGTCCTGATATACCAAGTATTCCTATGATGAAAGGCATCTCGGGTTGAGATATATATCCTACCATTCCTAAGATTATTCCAGAGGTTCCTCCGATAAATGCTCCATAGCTATAGGACACATATAATATAAGCATTATACTAATTACATTTTTAATTCCAAAGCCTAATATCAATATATCTTTAACCCCAGCTAAGGCTAATGCTAATGTAATAAAGGAACAAATGGCTTTTTCATTATTAAAGTTTGCACCACCTATTTTTTCAATAGGTAAACTAAAGGAAAATATATAAATCATTGTAAAAACAATTACACCTTCGAATAATACCATAAATAAATCATAAATAAATAATTGTTTACTTAGAAAGACACCTGCTACTCTACAACTTGTAAATATAATAGAAGATACTAAGGATGCTTTTATTAAGGAATAAGTTTTTTCTTCTTTAAATAAAGAGAAAAACCCATAAATTAATAAATAAGATAATACATAGCTTATCCCCTTGGTTCCTTGAAAAGTTAGGGTCCCTATAATTATAGATAGCAACATAGGCACATTTAAACTTTTCATTATAATGTAAGCAGTTAGAAATGCAAATCCAAATGGAGTAAGTTTATTTAGTAAATTTGCCCTTGCTAAGAAAAAACCAATAATTACAGTTATTATTGTTCTTCTATCCATTTTAAGATTTACTTCGTACCAATGACCTTGATTCTTTAGAGAATCCGTTCTCATCATAAAAATCACTCCTGTTATTTGTATTTAGATACATATTAACAAAAGCTGCCATAATAATTTGTCAAATCTAAGTACTTAAACTAGAGAAAATTAAGACATAAATCATTTGTATTTCCTATAACCTTAATCTTTCCTAAGGAGATCTTAATATAATTTACTTTAAGCTGAAAATCCAGTATTCCAAATGGTTAGAGCTTCATGTGACTAATTCCATATTTAATGTAGAGATTTGTAGTTTTTTTAGAGTTTTTAGAGTAAAGGAAAAAATAAAAAAACCGGATAAACCGGTTTTATACATCCATATTACTCATTTTTTTTGGCTTTGAACTTCTTCTACCATCTCTAGTTTTTAATTGATCTTGTTTTTCATTACTATCTTTTAAAAATTTGCTAATTTTGTCTTCAAAAGACATATGTTTCATCTTGTCATCAGGCTTATTCCATTCAACTTCTATTGGCTTTGTAGTTTTAGGCTTTGCCTGCCTTATGGAAAGGCTTATCTTACCTTCATTTGAAATTGATAGAACTTTTACTCTTACTTTTTGATCCTTTTTTAGATGATCAGTTACCTTTTCTACATAATCATGTGATATTTCAGAAATATGAACAAGTCCACTTTTACCCTCCGGTAGCTGAATAAAGGCACCAAAATTTGTTATTCCTGTAACAGTACCATCAACTACTGCTCCCACAGATACTGGCATAAATTAATGATTCCTCCTTAAAAATAGTTTTCTTAATTTAGTATATATTAGAACTCTTTTAATGTCAATTAGTTCTCTTTTTTATGGGATTTAAAAATGGGTTTTTCTTTCTATTCTGATCTATATATATGATTTCCCTCGGCTTTACCATACCCAAATCATCCCTTGCAACTTTTTCTACAAACTGTAAGGAGTCACTATCCTCTATTTCTTTGTTCAGGATATCTATTTCCTTCTCTAGGGTTTGTACTTCTTTTTGAACTTCAATTTGTTTAGCTTCTAAATTCTTCATTAAGTCTCTTTGATTCCAAAATATAAGTCCTACATATATAAATAGAGAATAAACTATAAGATTTATTAAACTTATTTTCTTTTTCTTTTTCTTCTTTTGCATAATTTCACCACCTAATATATACTATTCTACACAAGTTAAAAAACTCCTCTATTTTTTTGAAGAAATTATTTTTTTATATTTCTTTGTTTGCTGAATGATTTCTGATGGAACTTTTCTTATCTTTTTAAAGATTGGTGATGATTTCTTCTTTAAAAATTTAAGAGGGGATAAAGTCAATGAAAGAATACCATTAATAAAAGTACTCAAAATCTCACCTAACTTAATACACAGACTATAAATATATTTGCTAAATAATTTATAATATATGATTATTCCTATAAAAAATCCAAATAAAATATATCCCCTTATTTCCCCTAAGTTAGTCTTTATAATTGTATAAAAAAATATGTAAGCTATAGCTGTCCAAAATAATAAATCCCCTAAATAAGTAATAATCTTATTTGGCTTAAAAAAATATCTCACGGTTCTATATAAATCGTAAGTAAACCCTACTATTAAGCCACCATAAATAACTGTAAGAAAAATATGTATTTCTAATATTAATGAAGTATCCATGTTTTTCTCCTTATGGTTATTTAAATAGCTTGCCCATTATATTTTTTGTCGTTGCATCCTTATCAGTATAATTTATTCCACTGATTCTTCCATCTATTTTTACACCACCATCATCTAGATTAAGCTTAGATATATTTAATCCCTCTCCCTTTATTATCATCCCACCTTTTACTGTTGTCAATACTATTGTATTGTCATTAAAACTCTCCACCTGTTCTACGCCTGTTACTGTCATTCTCTCCCTATCTTCGATCATTATATTTTGATTTTTAAATTTTATTTTATTTTCAGTCATTGTATTCCTCCTATTCTTATATAGTCTATCTACTAATATTTATGAATAAAAAAAGACTTTTATTACAAAGTCTTTTTTTATTCTATATTCTTATATAGCCCTAAGGCATTGTCTTTTCTTACATTATCTGATATGTCTAATACTTCTAAATTCATAGGATTATTGCCGAAGTTAATCTGAACCCTATCTCCTACCTTAACTTCATCTCCTGGCTTAGCAATCTTACCATTTATAGACACTTTACCTTGCTCACAGGCCTCCTTAGCAATAGTTCGTCTTTTTATTATTCTAGCGTTCTTTAAAAACTTATCAATTCTCATAAAATCACTCCTACAAAAAAATCAGGTCCAAGACCTGATTTTTTCATTTATTTATTTACTATTTCTTTTAAAGCCTTTCCAGCTTTGAATACTGGAGCTTTAGATGCTGCTATTTTAATTATCTCTTCTGGGTTTCTTGGATTTCTACCTTCTCTAGCTTTTCTTTCTCTTACTTCAAATGTACCGAAACCAACAAGTTGAACTTTATCTCCACCTGCTAATGTTTCTTCTACTGTCTTCATAAATGCATTTAGTGCACTTTCTGCATCCTTTTTAGTTAAATTACTTTTCTCTGCTATACTTGATACTAATTCAGCTTTGTTCATAATTAATTCCTCCTCGTAGTTTTATTATTTAAATAATAATTCTTTGCAAATTTAAAACCATTCTTTATATTATATAATTATTAGCATTTTAATGGATTTTATGTATTTTTGCAGCATTCCATAAGCTATCCATTTCATCTAAATTTGCATCTTCAATATTTTTACCTGCTTCTTTTAATCTTTCTTCTATAAATTCAAATCTTTTAATAAACTTATTTATAGTTCGATTTAAAGCTATTTCTGGATTTACATTTAAAAATCTTGAAAGATTAACTACAGCAAAAATAAGGTCTCCTAATTCTTCCTCTGTTTTTTCGCCACCACCTCCGAATTGTTCCATAGCTTCTATTACTTCCTTATACTCTTCCATTACCTTATCTAAGGGTCCTTTTATATCTTCCCAATCAAATCCAACTTCTGCTGCCTTTTCTTGAATTTTAAAACTGGTCATTAAGGCCGGTAGTTTAGGTATGTTTCTAAGTTTGTCAGTAAAGTTATGAATGTCTCTCTTGGCATACTTTAGCATATTCCAATTATATACTACTTCTTGGCTATTTTCCACACTTTTTTCTACAAAAACATGAGGATGTCTATAAATTAATTTCTGAGCAAGGGTTGATGTTATATCATATAGATTAAACTCCCCTTCTTCAAAGGCAATTTCTCCATGAAAGATGATTTGAAGTAATAAGTCACCTAATTCTTCCATAAGACCATCCATATCCTTTTTATCAATGGCATCAACTACTTCATAGGCTTCTTCAATCAAACATTGACGCATACTTTCATGGGTCTGCTCCATATCCCAAGGGCAACCATTTTCAGATCTCAATATTTTTATTATACCTAATAAATCGTTGAAGTCAAATACTTTCTTATCTATCTTTGCCATTTCTGGAACATATATACTAGTTAATGGTCCTATTTCTTCTACTCTATCTAATTCATAAATAGGTATAAAGTACTTTTTTTCATCTTCTTTTATTCCAGCACTATGAATTAAATACACCTTGTATTCATCACCATAGATTTCAGATAATATAAGTTTGATTTCAGATAATATCCTATGATTATATACTTGAGTAATTATAGTATCTGAATTTATATCCACCATTAAGCTATTAAATTCTGCACCATCTACGATTTTTAACCCATTTATTGGGTCTCTACCCACTAATTCTATCATAGGCTCTATAAAACTCATACCAGATATTATTTCTATATCTATATCCTTATTAATTAAAATCTCCACAGTTTTCTCAGCTACTAAAGGGTTTCCAGGTACAAAATAATTTATCTGAGGATGATTTTTAGATTCTTCTATTAAATCTAGAGCTATTTTTTCATAAACTTCATCAAATTCTTCTCCCTTATCATATAAGAAGTCATAAGACTTATAGGGTATATTCTTATTTTCAAAGTATTTCACAGTAGGATGATTTTCAGTCCTTAAGAAATTTTTATCTCCTGCGTTTATTCTATCTACAGCTCCTAATGTAAGAGCATCAATACTTCCAGGACCTAATCCTATTATATATATCTTTCCCATAATATTTCTCCTTTGTATACATAACTATTTAAGTAATTTAAATTTACTTAATTTCTTACCTATTTTATCTCCTTTAGGTAATAAATTAAAGTCCTCCTCAGTAATAGTTCCTGTTATAATTAAAAATATTCCATATACAACGACTCCAACTAATATTGCAACTATTGTAGCTAACTTTTCTCCTATTATATCCATTAAAAATAAATAAGAGAGAAATGCAGCGATGGCCATTGATAATGATGAAATAAAAGGTTTAACAAATATATCTTTAAAGTTTAACTTCACCTTAGCTAAAGATATTACACTTATTAAATCTAAAATCGCTGCAATACCAAAGGCTGCCACAGTTGAAATGGCTGCGCCATAAATATTTATACTTGGTATAGCGGTTAAAATATATGAAAGTATTACTTTAACTATGGCTCCTATAAATAAGTTTATAGCTGGAACTATGGGCTTACCTAAACCTTGAAGTATGGAAGACAAGATTTGAACTAAAGTTAAAAATATTACACCAAAAGATAAAACTGACAGTAGATTCCCTATATTAGTTATGGTTTCTAAATCATTTTTATAATATAATAATCCAATTATTGGTCTTGCCAATACAAATAAACCAAATGCGCAAGGTAATCCAATTAATAGTGTCATTCTAATACCTGAAGAAGAAATAGTTTCTACTTCTTTCTTTTTCCTTCTTGCATTGGCATCTGAAATAACTGGCACTAGACTCATGGCAATTGCCAAGGAGAAAACTTGAGGTAGGTTAATTACCGTTTGAGCCATTCCTTTTAGATTACCATATAGGGCATTGGCCTCTGATTCTAAATATCCTATGGATTGCAGTCTCTTTAATACAATTGCTACATCTATGGTGTCCATTATTGGAACAATGGCTGAACCTAATGTAATGGGGATTGCTATTATAAGAAGATCTTTTATAATAGTTCCTATTCCATACTCTTCTGTATAAATGCTACTTTCTAATTCTTTTTTAGCTTCTTTTCTACCATAAAAGTAAATGAAAATCATAGTTAAGGTTGCCATTATAGCACCTATGGAGCCACCAAGGGAAGCACCTCCTGCTGCCATGGGAATTCCTTTATCTAATAAAAGATATGTTAGTAACAGCCCTGACCCTACTCTAAAAAGTTGTTCCATTATTTGAGATAATGCAGTTGGGGTCATCAACTGACGTCCTTGAAAATATCCTCTAAAGGCAGACATAATAGGTACAACAAATAACGCTGGTACTAATGCAACTAAAGCATAGTAGGCATTACTATTACCCATTCTCTCTACCATACTATCTGCAGTTAAAAATAAGAATAAAGATGTAAGTAATCCACCTATGGAAAGTCCCATTAGTGCAACTTTAAAAACTCGCTCTGCACCTTTAAAATCCTTCACTGCCCTTTTCTCCGATACAAGCTTGGCTATTGCTACAGGAAAGCCTGCCGTAGATATAGAAAGTAATAGGGTGTACAAAGGATATGCTGTGGAATAATATCCCATACCTTCAGATTGTATTATATTGGATAAGGGTATTCTATATATTGCCCCTAAAATTTTTGTTATTATTCCAGCTATACTTAAAATAGCTGCACCCTTTAGAAAGTTATTATTTTTATCCATTAATTTTCCCCCTATAACATAATCTTTTATATTATATCACTTAATTTAGTAAAATAATACAAATAAAAGATAAAACCTACCCAAGATGGGTAGGTTGCTAGTTCTCCATTTGCTTAGATAGAAACCCTGCTGCTGTTTCCGTTAACTTTACTTCTAATTCACCCATAACGGCATTTGGTTCTTTTGATATAAGTATAACTGAACCTATTGGATCTCCTTGCATAATTATAGGTGCAATAACTTGAGCAGAATACTTATCTAAATTAGGATCCTCATATGTTATTTTCATTGGATCATTATCACCACTAGTTGCATAAGTGCTTCTACTTTCCGTTAACTTTTCTAATTCAGGGCTAATTCTTTTTTCTAAGTATTCTCTCTTAGAACCACCAGATATTGCTATTATATAATCTCTATCTGAAATTAAAGCCGTATGGTTCGTACTTTCATGTAGAGAGTCACAATACTCTTGAGCAAATTCGTTTAATTCTCCTATAGGTGAATATTTTTTAAGTATTACTTGCCCTTCTCTATCGGTAAATATTTCTAATGGATCACCTTCTCTAATTCGAAGTGTCCTTCTAATTTCCTTTGGAATTACAACCCTGCCTAGTTCATCTATTCTTCTAACGATTCCTGTGGCCTTCATTATTTTCCTCCTTAAACAATAATTGTGTAGTAGAATTATTATTTAACTAAAAGGAATTTTTTATGCATCTTTGTTACTTTATGTTAAAGTGTTTACATTAAATACTTTAACTCTTGTTAAAAACATAGGCCTAACATAACTGTTAGACCTTTGATTTTACATAGTTTGATTACTTCTTCTTTGAATCCTTTGAATCTAAATATACTTTAACCTTAGCACTACTTCTTAAATCTTGAACAGATTTTAAGTATTTCTGTTCCTTCAATAACTTCATTATATCATCCTTTAAAGTTTCAAAGGTATCTTTTCTATCTTCAAGATAGATTATATGATAACCTACTTCAGTTTTAACTAAATCACTAATTTCTCCAACCTTTAAATTAAAAGCTACTTCTTCAAATTCTGATATCATACTTCCCTTAGTAAAATAACCTAAATCTCCCCCATTTACTGCTGAAGCCTTATCTATAGATAAATCCTTTGCCAGTACATCAAATTTTTCACCTGCATTTAATCTCTCTAAGATTTTTTTACCTTCTTCTTCAGTCTTAACTAAAATATGACTTGCTTTTATTACAACTAAATCATCTTTGTTAGCATTAAAGTATTTTTGTGCCTCTTTTTCACTTATATTAGTTTCGGCCATAAATGTTTCTCTATGCTTATTAAATAATATCTCTTTTCTTAGGTTTTCTTTGAAAAACTCCTTTGATATTTTATTATTGTCTAAAAATTCATCAAACTTTTCTTGTCCACCCATCATAGTAGTATAGTTTAACATTTGTTCTTCTATTTCTTCATCTGTTACACTTATGTCCATTTTAGTAGCTTCTTTTGCTACTAATTTTTCCATAATTAGTTTCTGAACTATTTCATTTTTAAGATTTTCCTCTAATGTCTTACCATCTTCTCCTACTTCTGACATTGCTCCTTCTCCAAGTCTTTGCTCATATATTTTCTTATATACTTCAAAATCACTTTCAAATTCCTCAATTGTTATACCTTCACCATCGACTTTGGCAACAAGGCCTTCCTTTCCCTTAGTACATCCACTTATGGCAAAGATCATTGCCACCAATAGTCCTATGGCTAAGAATTTTCTATAATTTATTCTTTTCAATAATAACATCCTTTCTTAGCTATTTATTAATATGTCCATTATATATTATTTTCCTTATGATTAAAACCGTTAATTTTTTCAACTAAGGATTTCAACTCATCTAATACATTAGATCTTATCTTATAATTGAAAGATGGTTCTTGAGATAAGTTAAATGATAGCCTTTTTCCATATTCAGTAGATAAATAATGGAGTAATTCCACTGATATTTTATCTGTATCATTAAACTCTAATCGAACTTCTTTATTTAATTGAGTCATATTTTTAATATTATTTCTACTACCTAAATATCTAATATAAGAAATATCCATTAGGTTCTCCACTTCTTTAGGTAAATCTCCAAACCTATCAATTAATTCATCTAATAATTCTCTATAATCATCCATATTAGCAATTGAAGCAATCTTTTTATATACTTCTATTTTTTGTTCTTCATCTTCTATATATCTTGCCTTAATATATCCATCTACTTTAATGTCTACTGTAGTATCTATGCTTTCTTCTACTTCTTCACCCTTTAATCTCCTAATGGCTTCACTTAAAAATTTTACATATAGGTCATATCCTATGGCCTCAATCTGTCCATGTTGTTCTACTCCCAATAAATTACCTGCTCCTCTTATTTCTAAGTCTCTCATGGCTATTTTAAACCCTGAACCAAATTCTGTAAACTCCTTTATAGCTCTAAGTCTTTTTTCCGCAACTTCTGATAAAACTTTATTGGTTTCATAAGTAAAATATCCATAGGCAATTCTATTGGATCTTCCTACTCTTCCTCTTAGCTGATATAACTGAGAAAGTCCCATTTTATCTGCATCATGGATTATTATAGTATTTACATTTGGAATATCTAATCCTGTTTCAATAATAGTTGTACATACTAGAACATCTACTTCATTTTCTAAAAAGCTCACCATTACCTTTTCTAATTCTCTTTCTGACATTTGCCCATGTCCTATGGCAAAAGTTGCTTCAGGTACTAATTTCCTTAGAAGTGAAGCCACCTTATCTATGGTTTCAACTCTATTATATAGAAAATATACCTGCCCACCTCTGCTAATTTCTTTTAAAATAGCATCTCTAATCATTTGCTCATTAAATTCAACTACATATGTCTGTATAGGATACCTTTCCTCAGGAGGATCTTCAATGATAGACATATCTCTAATACCTGACAGAGACATATGTAATGTCCTAGGTATAGGCGTAGCTGTAAGAGTTAGTACATCTATAGTTTCTTTGAATTTCTTTAGAGCTTCCTTATGTTTTACGCCAAATCTTTGCTCCTCGTCTATAATCAACAGACCTAAATCATCGAAGGAAACATCTTTAGATAGTAGTCTATGGGTTCCTACTACTATATCTATGACACCAGTTCTAATATTATCTATGGCAAGCTTTTGCTGAGTCTTAGTTCTAAATCTGCTTAGCATATCGACTTTAATAGGAAAGCCTTCAAACCTTTCTACTATGGTATTATAATGTTGCTGTGCTAAAATCGTAGTAGGAACTAAAATGGCAACTTGCTTACCATCCATTATGGCTTTAAATGCTGCCCTTAAAGCAACCTCTGTTTTCCCATATCCCACATCTCCACAAAGAAGTCTATCCATAGGTCTAGGTTTTTCCATATCTTCTTTAATTTCTAAAATACTTCTCGATTGACCTTCTGTTTCTTCATATGGGAATAAATCTTCAAACTCCCTTTGCCAATTTCCATCTCCAGAAAATGCAAATCCTTTATAGGTTTCTCGCTTTGCATATAGTTCAAGTAAATCCTGAGCCATATCCTCTACTGCTTTTCTAGCCTTTTCTTTAGTTCTAGCCCATTCTGCACTAGATAATTTGTTTATCTTTGGTTTTATACTATCTGCACCAATATATTTTTGGATTAAATGCATTTGATCTATAGGTACATATAATTTATCTTCTCCCCTATATCTTATGGTCATATAATCCTTTTTAATTCCTTGGATATTTAACTGCTCTACACCTTCATATCGTCCAATTCCATGGTTTTCATGTACTACATAGTCACCTACATTTAAGTCAGAAAAACTAATCTGTTTACTATC
This sequence comes from Tissierella sp. MB52-C2, assembly GCF_030931715.1. NCBI lineage: Bacteria > Bacillati > Bacillota > Tissierellia > Tissierellales > Tissierellaceae > Tissierella > Tissierella sp. MB52-C2. The sequence continues at coordinate 352,481 of NZ_CP133261.1, read as the reverse complement.
CTTCTTTTTTATTCTTTTAGATTTTTTCTTTCCAGCTCCAAATATTTCTTTATCACTTATTACTACAAGTTTTAAAAGAGGGTATTCAAATCCTCCACCAATACTACCTGGAGTAATAAATACTTGAGAAGACTTAATCTCTGTATTTCTATCTGTTAAGAAGTTAGACTCTATATTCATCTCCATTAAAGTTTCATGAAGCCTTCTTCCCCTTTCTTCTGTTCCAGAAAGTATTATGACTTTGTAGCCTCTATATTTAAAGTGATTAATATCTTCTTTTAAAATTTCCATTTTATTATGATAAAACTGGGTACCTTTGATAGAAAAATCGTGAATGGATTTTGGATTTAAACTGTTACTCCCACTTAATAACGCACTATTTGTAACACATATCTTTTCTTTTATTTCTTCTAAAACATCTATATAATCGTATAACATATTGGAATGAGAAGGTAAAAGTTGTCCTATTTCATAAAGATCTGTAAACTTTAACCTAAAATCCTCCTCAATAGATTTTATACTTTCTTCTATTCTCTTAGGTTCGTCTATATAAATTAATGCATCTTCTTTTAAATATTCTATTATAGAGGATAGATTTTCCTTGGGTATATAAGGTATTATCATTTCCCTATTGGAGATAAATAATTTCTCCTTCAAGTTCTCTTTATACCTGTTAAACTTATTTTCTAGATTTTCCTTTTCTATCTTATTGCCCCTTGATCTAGATAATGCATTATTTAAATCCTTATCTAAACTTTCAATCATCTTCTCTCTATAATCTTCTAAAATTAATGTCTCTTTTACTGGTGATATAAAAGTATAATCCATTATATCTAAGGATCTTTGATTTATAATATCAAAAGTTCTTATGGAATCAATCTCATCATCAAATAATTCAATCCTAATTGGGTTTGCACTATAGGGAGGAAAAAAGTCTATAATTCCACCTCTAAGGCTGAATTGTCCTGCACCTTCTACCATATTAACCCTTTCGTATCCCCCATGTATAAGCAGATCTATTAACTTATTTAAATCTACCTCATCTCCAACTCTTAGATCCTTTGAATAAGCTTTAAATATATCTTTAGACATGAGTTTATGGAGTATTGCTTCTATTGAAGTAACGATAAGTAAATCTTCTCCCTCCATAAGTCTTGAAACAATTCCTATTCTTTCATTATTTCTTTCGTGGCTAAATGCATCTATTTCATAGAAAACTAGTTCTCTTTTTGGTAATAAAACCACATTGTTATTCCCTAAATTCTTTATATCCTCATATATTTTCTTACTTTTTACTTCATTATAGGTAATTAATAATATCTGTTTTTTGGTATGTTCCTTTAAGGCATAGACAATATGTCCTATGCTTTCATCGATAATACCATAAGTAGCTATAGGACTAATTTTATTTTCTATATCTAGTTTTAATTTATTATATGAGTCTAAATTATTTAAGGGATCTATTAAAAAGTTCACCATTTCTTCACCTCTTAGGTAAACATCTTAAGCCCAGGTTTATTCCTGGGCCTTGTTTACCTTATTAAATTTGTTCATTGCATCTTCTATACCATCTTTTATAATAGACTCTACTGATTCTGCTCCAGTTAAAATAGATTCTTCCATTATCTTTCTTTCGTCTTTAGAAAATCTACTTAATACAAAATCTGCTAGGTCTTGATTCTCTCGTTTTTTTCCAATTCCTATTTTTATCCTAGGGAAGTTATCTTTTTGTAGGTGATATATTATGGATTTTAATCCATTATGGGAACCAGCACTTCCCTTTCGTTTTATTCTAACTGCACTGAAATCAATATCAATATCATCTACTATAACAATGATGTTTTCTGGTTCAATCTTATAAAAATTAGATATTTCTCTAACAGTAATTCCACTATTGTTCATATATGTTTGTGGTTTTACCAGTAGAACCTTAGAACCTCCTATATTACCTTCTCCATATACAGATTTAAATTTAATCTTATTTATATTAATATTATTTCTTTCCGCCAATAAATCTATTGTATCAAATCCTACATTGTGCCTTGTATTTGTATAATCCTTTCCCGGATTACCAAGTCCTACTACAACAAACAAAGAATCATCTCCTGTTATTCTATTCAAATAATTTACTTACAGATTCATTATCATGAATTCTTCTTATGGCCTCAGCAAATAATGGAGCAACAGATACTATTTCTATTTTATCTATTTTCTTGTCTTCTGACAGAGGTATTGTATCTGTAATAATAAATTTCTCTAATTCTGAGTCTCTTATTCTCTCTATTGCTGGTCCTGACAATACTCCATGGGTAGCACAGCCATAAACTTTCTTAGCACCAAAGTTTTTAAGAACTGATGCCGCTTTAGCTATGGTTCCTGCTGTATCTATAATATCATCTACTATTATTACATTTTTTCCATTAATATCTCCTATAACATTCATTACTTCGGAAACATTTGCTTTGGGTCTTCTTTTTTCAATAATAGCTATAGGTAAATCTAAATGGTTAGCAAAAGCTCTTGCCCTAGTTACTCCACCTAGATCTGGAGAAACTATAACTGTTTCTTCTTCTATGAAGTCTTTGAAATATTCTGCCAATATAGTTCCACCTGAAAGATGGTCCACTGGAATATCAAAGTATCCTTGAATTTGTGCAGCATGTAAATCCATACTTATTACTCTATCTGCACCGGCAGTAGTAAATAGATTTGCTACTAATTTTGCTGTAATTGGCTCTCTAGCTTTAGTCTTTCTATCTTGTCTAGCATATCCATAATATGGAATTACAGCATTTACTCTGCCTGCTGATGCTCTTTTTACTGCATCTATAAGTATTAATGTTTCCATTAGATTATCATTTACAGGAGAACAAGTTGATTGTACTATAAATACGTCTATTCCTCTTACAGTTTCATCAATATTTACATTTATTTCGCCATCACTAAATTGACTAACATCGCAGGTACCTAAGGGGATGCCTAGCTCCTTACAAATTTTCTCTGCCAAACCTCTATTTGCATTACCTGAAAAAATCTTCATGCTGCCTCTAGTTAACTCCATTTACGTATTCCTCCTAAGTTTATTTATCTTTTTTTATATAGAACAGAATAGTTTTCTTTAATGCTTCATTAGAAGCTTTTCTTATAACCCTTCTTTTCTACCCAACCTTCTTTATTAACTTGTGCTGCCCTTGCTATAGATAATGCTCCTTCAGGAACTTCTTCTACTATTGTAGATCCTGCTGCTACATATCCCCAAGCCTCTACCTGTACAGGAGCTACTAGATTAGAGTTACTTCCAATAAAAGAATTATCTCCTACTGTGGTTCTAAACTTTTCTCTTCCATTATAGTTTACAAACACAACTCCACAACCTATATTTACATCATGCCCTACATCTGCATCTCCTATATATGCTAAATGCCCAGCCTTCGTATTATCCTTAATAGTTGAGTTTTTCACTTCAACAAAATTACCTATCTTAATATTTTTACCAATATTACTATTTGGTCTAAGATGGGCATAAGGACCTATCTGAGTATATTCGCCTACTTTACTATCTTCTATAGTTGAAGACTCAATGGTCACATTGGATTCAATTACACTATTTACAATTCTAGAATTATTCCTTATAATACAGTCTTCTCCTATTTCTGTATTTCCTTCTAAACTTACTCCGGGATAAATAATAGTGTCTCTGCCTATTTTTACAGTATCTTCAATATAGGTATTTGAAGGATCTATTATAGTTACACCATTAATCATATGATTTTCATTAATTCTATCTTTCATTATCTTTTCACTAAAGCTAAGTTGTACTCTAGAATTAACTCCATGGATTTCATTAGAATCTTCAGAAATGTATGCACCAACTTTATATCCTTCGTCTTTCAATATGCCTATAACATCAGTAATATAATATTCATTTTGAGCATTATTATTATTAATTTTGCTTAATGCATATTTTAAAAGTTTCCCATTGAAGCAATATATCCCTGAATTCATTTCCTTTATCTGTTTCTCTTCTTCAGTAGCATCTTTATGTTCTACAATTTTTAGTACTTCCTGGTTTTCTTCTCTTATTATTCTACCATATCCCGTAGCATCCTCTAATATGGTTGTAAGTATCGTAGCCTGAAATCCATTTTTATTATGATACTCCATAAGTTTACTTATGGTTTCTTTTGTAATTAGGGGTGTGTCTCCAGATAATATTGCCACTGTACTATTATCATCTATATGGTCTATTGCCTGCATTACAGCATAGCCAGTGCCATAAGGAGTGTCTTCTCCTATAGGCTGTGTTTTAAAAATTATAGATTCCTCTTTAAAATATTCCTTGACCATATCTCCGCCATGACCTACTATGACTATGTTTTTTTCAACATCTGCACCCTTACTGGCATTTATTACATATTCTAAAATAGATTTTCCGCAGACCTTATGTAATACCTTAGGCAGTTTTGATTTCATTCTAGTACCTTCACCAGCTGCCATTATAATAGAAATATTCATTTTTTTACACCTCGATTTTAATTATCTATCATTATTATTTTAACCCATTTAAAATATAAGTCTACAAAAAAATATAAATTTAATCTAATTTATATTTTTTTGTATAAAAAAAGAGCCTATGGCTCTTTTTATACTGTAGCTAATGATTTCTCATATTCTTCAAATATTGCTTCCTGAATTTTTTGTCTAGTATCAGCATTTATAGGATGTGCTATGTCTCTAAATTCACCATCCGCCATCTTTCTGCTTGGCATCGCAACAAAAAGTCCATTTTGTCCCTCGATTATTTTGATATCATGAACTACAAACTCTTCATCAAAAGTCACTGATACTATTGCTTTCATCTTTCCCTCTTCTGTTATTTTTCTTAATCTCACATCTGTAATTTTCATTTTGTATTTAGCCCCCTTTATTTAAGTCATAAAACTATTGAATATTCTCTATATTCTATAAAAGTTTCAAAACTCCTTCTTTTTTTTGAAAAAACTTTTATTTTTTTGATTTTTTATATGAAAATATCATATACTTTACATAATCTATTAAATTTTTGTTTAAATATCTAAGGTTTATGATATAATCTATCAGTGACAATTTAATAATATTAGAATAAAATAATATTAATATATAAGATGGTAATAATACATACATAAAGTATTTTAATTAGGAGGAAAGCTTATGTTCGATTTTCGCATAAATAATAAAGAATATTCAAAGGTTCATTTTATAGGAATAGGTGGCATCTCTATGAGTGGCCTAGCCGAAATTTTATTAAATGAAGGATATTCTGTAACTGGCTCGGATGCTAAAGATAGTCCAATAATTGAGAAACTTAGAAATATGGGAGCTCAAATCTATATAAATCATAGCGAGGATAATGTAGTTGGTGCAGATTTAATAATATATACTGATGCAATATCTAAAGATAATGAAGAGCTTATAAAAGCCTTAAGCCTTGGAGTACCTGTAGTTGACAGAGCTACTTTTTTAGGTGCTTTAATGCAAAACTATAAAAATTCCATTGCAGTATCTGGTACCCATGGTAAAACTACCACTACTAGCATGTTATCAACTATATTAAATCGCTCAACATTAAATCCTACTATCCTTTTAGGTGGAGAATTAGATGAAATTAATGGAAATGTAAGATTAGGGTCTGAGGAATTTATTCTTACAGAAGCCTGTGAATATAAAGGAAATATATTGAAATATTTTCCAACAATGGCAATTATATTAAATATTGATGCAGATCATTTAGATTACTTCAAAAATATGGATCATATTCTAGATACTTTCATTAAGTACGGTGAAAACCTTTCAAGTAATAGTAGATTATTGATAAATGCAGATGATATAAATTCTAAAAAAGTAATAGAAAGAACAAAGGCACAGGTAACTACCTTTGGTCTAAATGGTGACTGGCACTACACTGCAGAAAATATTAACTTTTCTTCAGAAGGCTATCCTTCTTATACCCTTAGAATTAAAGGAGAAGGGCTATATAATATTCAATTAAATGTAATGGGAATTCACAATGTATATAATTCTTTAGCTAGCATTGCCGTTGCACATATGCATGGAATTTCAATAGAGGAAGTTCAAAAAAACATTTCTTTTTATTCTGGAGTCCATAGAAGACTAGAACTAAAAGGCTATTTTAATGGTACAAAAATAATTGATGATTATGCCCATCATCCAACAGAAATTAAGGCATCATTAAATGCGATTAAAAATTCTACCAAAGGTAATATATATTGTGTATTTCAACCTCACACATTTACTAGAACAAAACTTTTATTAGATAGCTTTGCAGAATCATTTAAAGATGCAGATAAAGTTATAATTACAGATATTTATGCAGCTAGGGAAAAAGATAATGGACTCATTCATTCTAAGGATTTAGTAAATGCAATTATGGATAAAGGCTCAGATGCTATTTATTTGGGTTCCTTTGATGAAGTGGAAAATTATTTATTAGATAATGTTAAGGAAAATGACATTCTCCTGACTATGGGTGCAGGAAATGTATATATGATTGGTGATTCAATAATAGATCAAAATAAGGAAAAAGAAGCTGTTTAATCAAAATAGATTCAGTAATATAAAATAAACAGGTGAATTCACCTGTTTATTTTACGTTATATATTTTTTCCAGTAGCTTTGTAGTTTCCTTTTTATCATAAATAAAATAAGACAACGTTTTTTTACTTATTTTTCTAAATTCCGGTTTTCCAGGTAGTGTTGTCATCTCAAAATCTTCTTTTCCCATTCCTATAGCCTTTCTTCCATAGGATAAAGAGTCAACTAAATTTATATCTGTTTTAACGTGGTTAAATCCCTTTGTAATCACAGTAAGTAGGTTATCCGTCGCTTTGCCTATAAAGGAGCTCATAAATTCTTGTTGAGCCTTTATTCTCCCTAAATCTCCATCCATATATCCACCTTTGTTTTGATTACCTTTTCTAAATCTTAAAAATTCCAATGATTTTTTACCATCTAGTATTTGTTTTCCTGGGAGGATATTTATCTCTAGAGGAGGTTTTCCCGTAGGGTCTTTATATTTCATATGAAATGGTACATCCACCTCTACCCCGCCTAATCCATCAACTATTTTTTCTACCCCCTCATAATTAAGTATAACATAATGATGAATTGGCACATTATCTAAAATATAGGACGCAGTTTTTCTAACTCCTGCTATACCATGATCTCCATATATGCTATTTATCTTTCTTTGTTCTGCAGTATTATATCCCACTCTATGAATGTAAGTATCCCTTGGTATATTTACTAAATCAACTTTTTTAGTGTCAGGACAAAAAGAAGCAAAAATAATAGTATCTGTCCTCACATCTTCTAGCCCCATTACTAGAAAATTGATTCTATTGCTTTTTTCCAAGGCTTCTTTTAATGTGGAATAGATTTCTGGCTCCTTTGGTTTTGTTTCTAATTTTTCTACAATTCTTTTACTTAAGTCAAACTGCTCTTTTATTGGACTATCTATATTGGTCTCTAGTTTAATATCTTTTTCTTTTACATAAGAATAAGAACCAATAGATATTGCCAATAAAAAGCATATAAAAGATAGAATAAAAACCTTTGAAAAAGTTCTCATATAAAGCCACCTTTCTCATGTGGATTCTTACTAGTATATTGTAACCAAAAAAAATATTTTTAAATTATTAATTAAAAATTTGCAATATAAAAGACTCTTATTTAAATAAGAGTCTTTTATATTGCAAATTTTAATATTCAAAGAAACCTTTTTTAGTTTTTCTACCCAATAAGCCACCTCTAACCATTTTTCTAAGTAATGGATGTGCTCTGTATTTAGGATCTCCAAATTCCTCATATAAAACGTCCATTATAGCCAAGCAAACATCTAGACCTACTAAATCAGCAAGTGCTAAAGGTCCCATTGGATGATTTGCACCTAGTTTCATAGCTTCATCTATATCTTCTGCAGAAGCCACTCCATCTGCTAAGATTCCTACTGCTTCATTTATCATAGGAATCAGTATTCTATTTACTACAAAGCCTGGTGCTTCTTCTACTTCTACTGGAGTCTTTCCTAGTTCTTTAGATAATTCTATAATTTTATTTTTTGTTTCTTCAGAAGTAGCGATTCCTTTTATAACTTCGACTAATTTCATCATCGGAACTGGATTAAAAAAATGCATTCCTATAATTTTCTCTGGTCTATTGGTAGATTTTGCAATTTCAGTAATAGATAATGATGATGTATTTGTAGCAAGAATTGCTTCTTCTTTACATAATACATCTAGTTTTGCAAATATCTCTTTTTTAAGCTCCATATCTTCAGATATAGCCTCAATGACTAAATCACAATCCTTTAAATCCTCATAGGAAGTAGTTATGGAGATATTGTTTAATGTATTATCCATACTTTCTTTTGTAATTTTTTCCTTTTCTACCAGTCTATTTAATCCCTTCTCTATAGATTTAATACTTCCCCTTGGGTTTTCTTCATCAATAGATCTAACCCACATAGTAACATTATAATCTTTCTGAGCAAAAATTTGTACAATACCACAAGCCATAGTTCCCCTACCTAAAATACCTACTTTTTTCATAAGGCACCTCCAAATTATTTTAATTTATAATTAGGTATACGTTTTTCTAAAAAAGCCTTCATTCCTTCTTTTTGGTCTTCTGTTGAAAAACATAAACCAAATAAATCTTTTTCTATGACCATTCCAGTATCTAAATCTGTTTCTATTCCTCTATTTATTGAAGCTTTAGCATATCTTACGGCTAACTGTCCCTTAGATACGATTTTATTTGCCATTTCCATGGCTAAATTCATCAGTTCTTCTGCTGATACTACTTTATTGACTAATCCAATTCTATGAGCTTCCTCTGCATCAATTATATCGCAAGTAAATATAAGTTCCTTTGCTCTACCTAATCCTACTAATCTAGCTAACCTTTGAGTTCCAGCAAATCCTGGAATAATACCTAGCCCAACTTCTGGTTGTCCAAACTTGGCTTTTTCCGAAGCTATTCTTATGTCACAGCACATAGCAAGTTCACATCCACCACCTAAGGCAAAACCATTTATTGCAGCAATTACTGGTTTTTCCATTAATTCTATTCGCCTAAATATGGATAATCCTTTTTCTGCAAATCCTCTAGCTTCTATTGAGTTCATATCTTTCATTTCTCCTATATCTGCCCCAGCTACAAAAGCCCTTCCTTCTCCAGTCAATATAAGGATATGAATATCGTCATCATTATTAATCATATCAATTGCCTCATTTAATTCTTCCAATACTGCTCCGTTTAAGGCATTCAATGCACTTGGTCTATTAATTGATAAAACTCCAATATTTTTCTCTTTCCTAAACAATAAATTATCCCAATTCAAAAAAATCCCCCCTAGTCAATCAATAGTTTAATTGTTAATATTATATCAAACCTTTTTTTGTAAATCAACTACATATTATGTATATTATACCATTACTAATTTTATTAAGGTAGCCTTAAATAACAATAGACTGAATATTAGCTATTCAGTCTATTTATTCGATTACTTCCATAAGTACTAGGGCGAAATCATCTTGTTGTTCTCCCCAGCTATAGGTTATAATCTTATTATTTATTTCATTTAAAATATCGTCTTTATGATTTTTAATCATATTAATTACACTTTCTGTACCAAATTCTCGTCCAGCCTTATCCTTGGCTTCAGTTATCCCATCTGTATAAAATAATATTTTATCACCTTTTTTTAATTGAATAGTTTCTTCATCATATATAATTTCATCAAATAGTAAAACCATAGGATATCCTTTTACTTCTAACATTTCCATACCATCATTGTTGTATTTAATCGGTATGCAATTATGCCCTGCATTTGCATATTTAAATTCATAGGTACTCTTATTAAAAACACCATAAAACATGGTAAAATATTTATCTACTTCTAAATTTAAAGCGCTAAATCTCTTATATAATTCAGACAATGTAGCTGATGGGTCTAAATGATCATCCTTTATAGATCTCATAGTTTGCCTAATAAACATAGTCATCATAGCTGCTGCAATACCATGGCCAGATACGTCCGATATATATATCCCTATATTTTCATCATCAATATGAAATACATCAAACATATCACCACTTAACATCTCTGAAGGCTTATATATATAGTTAATAAAAATATTTCCTAATGCCTCTTTATTAGGCAGGATTTTCTCTTGGATTCTTTTAGCAAAACCAAGATCCTTACTCATCTTTTTATTTTTATCGATTAACTCTAACTCTAATTTTCTTTCCCTTGTCACATCTCTAAATACTTCTACTGCCGCAAAGACTTCTCCATCTGAATTAGTAACAGGAGATGATTTCACTGAAAAATATCTTCCATTAATTTGTTCTTCTTTTTGTACAGTTTCACCAGTATTTATACTTCTTTTTGTAATACAGAAAGTGCAAGGAGTGGTCTTACAATGACTTCTATAACATTTCATGCCAATAATATTATCTCCTAAAGATTCTTTCATTGTTCTATTGGCATATATAATAGTTCCATCATTATCTACTACTCGGACCCAGTCTGCCATACCTTCTAATACATGATAGTTTAGCATACCATATTCTTCTATCTTCTTTTCTACAGGACTCAACTCTTCTTTTCTTAGCATGCTTATCACCTATATAATATTTATTTGTATTATAAAAACTACTCTTTTTTTTCATTCTATACTATTTACATAATAATTTCTACTCTTTTTTAAATTTATTACTTTATCCCTATAGACCTCCCATAATCTTTAAGTATATTTAACATTGATTTCTTTTTCTTCGGAGTATCTAGCCATTGCATATAGACAGTCTGAAAGTCTATTTACATATTTTAAAACCAAAGGGTCCACCTCTGCATAGTTTGACAAAGTAATAATCCTTCTCTCTGCTCTTCTACATATAGTTCTAGAGACATGAAGATATGCCGATTTTTTTCCTGAGCCTGGCACTATAAAATTAGTTGGATTATTTAACTTTCCCATATATAAATCGATTATCTTTTCCAAGTCATCTATATCTTTTTCCGATATATGATATTTCACCTTTGTACTATCTTCTGTTGCTAGATTTGTGGCAACGGTGAATAGCTTATTTTGAATCTCTTGAATTAGCCCATACATTTCCTTATCATCTACATAGTTCTTCGCCAATCCCATAAAAGACCCTAATTCATCAATAGTACCATAACTTTCCACTCTTATATCATCCTTTGATACTCTTTTGTTATCAAAAAGCCCTGTAGTACCTTTATCTCCAGTCTTAGTATAAATCTTCATATCTACACCTCCGTTTTTTATTAAATCCAATTTTATTTAGAGTAAATTTAAAAAACTAGTTTTTCACCCTATAGTTTACATTACCTTAAGCTTTATTCAAAGCTATCCACTCTTTACTATTTTTCTGGTCTTGGTCCATAGTATTGATAGTAATCTACTTTTATCCTTCCGTTATATAGCTTTCTCTTCTTATTTGCTTTTTTGCCATACTGTTTTTCAAACTCTTCCTCAGAAGTAATTACATATAATGACCAGGTGTCTAACTCCTTAAACTTAATTCCTAAGTCTTTATGCAGTCTTTCTACTTCTCTTTTCTCACTTAATCTTTCACCATAAGGTGGGTTAGTTATAACTACCCCATATTCATTTTTTAGTTCTGCATCTCTAAAGTCTTTAATAAAAAATGCAATATCATCTTCTAGTCCTAGATTTGCAGCATTATCTCTAGCACGAAGAATAGCCTTTCTATCTATATCACAACCAAGGATATGCAGCTTAGTATCATTGTCTATTACTTGAAAAGCTTCCTTCCTCGCTTCCTTCCAGTATTCTTCCTTTACCTTCGGCCACCCTTCTGCCGCAAAATTTCTATCAAGACCAGGAGCCATGTTTCTCCCTATCATGGCCGCCTCAATCGGTATAGTTCCTGAACCACAGAATGGGTCCAATAGAACTCTATCCTTATTCCAATAGCTTAAAAGTATCATAGCTGCAGCCAATGTCTCTTTTATAGGGGCATCTCCTTGTCTATCTCTATATCCTCTTTTATGAAGTCCTTCTCCTGATGTATCTATAGTTAAAGTTGCTACATCTTTGAGAAGTGACACTTCAATAGTATATTTAGCTCCTGATTTCTCGAACCACTCTACATTATATTTAGTCTTTAGCTTTTCTATCACTGCTTTTTCTACTATTCTCTGACAATCTGATATACTAAATAACTTTGAGTCTATACTCTTTCCATTTACTACAAAGTTTGCATCTTCCGTGATCCATTGATCCCATGGCAGTGCCTTTGTTTTTTCAAATAATTCATCAAAGGTTAAAGCCTTAAACTCTCCCATCTTTAAAAGAACTCTATCTGCCGTTCTTAACCATAAATTAGTCTTTGGTATATCTTTTTCTGTTCCAGTAAATATTACTTTACCGTTTTCTACCACTAAATCATTATATCCTAAATTCATTAATTCTCTTTTTACTACTGCTTCTAAACCAAAGGTAGCAGTAGCTATTAATTCAATATTTCCCATTTCATCTCTCCTTCAAGAATCTCTAACTCTATTATACTCTAAATATAAAAGATTTACCTACATAATATTGATTATTTTTTTTAATACTTGGGTATATATAGTAACAGGTTAGAAATAATAATTGTGGAGGGATTTTATATGAAGAGTATAGGCAGTTTATATCAAAGTGGAGATTGGAAAGGTGAAAAACACGTACCAGTAATTCATGCTCCTGAAAAAGTTAAGCTTGGGGATTTAGTAGATATTAAAGTTATGGTTGGAGAAGAAATAGCACATCCAAATACATTTGAGCATTACATATCATGGATCAAAGTCTATTATCAACCAGAAGGACACAAATTTCCAATAGAAATTGGATCCTGTAATTTTACATCTCATGGTGAAAGTGAATTATTTACTGAACCAAATGTATCACTTAGATTTAAGCCTTCAAAATGTGGTACAATATACGCAGAGTCCTATTGTAATATCCATGGACTATGGGAAAATAGCGTAGAGCTTAAAGTCGAAGCATAATATCTATATGATTTTTAACTTGTAATCAAAAGCCTGGAAATTTTCTAGGCTTTTTTTCTTTTATCCTTGACAACATCTCCATATTGTATTAATATAATATAAATATAACTATATATAGACTATGAAGGTGTTCAGTAGCTAATTAAAGGTGAATCCACAGAGAGTAGATTATTGGTGAGAAATCTACATCCTTCAATTAACGAATTACAACTCTGGAGTTTCAATATTTTATTGCGTTTCCCACACGTTACGTGGCTGAGGCTTTATGCGAATTAAGGTGGTACCACGGGTTTCCTCTCGTCCTTTAGATGAGATGAGGCCCGTTTTTTATGACCTAACACAGCGAGTGTAACGAGCTGATGTAGGTCAAACGCAACGAGAACCAAATCTATACGAGTGTAACGAGTAAATAGATTTGAGTTTCGAGACTGCGGCAAATGACCTAACTTAGCGAACGATAGTGAGCTTTAGTAGGTCAAACACAATGAGCACCAAATCTATATGAGCGTAGCGAGTAAATAGATTTGAGTTGCGAAACTGCGGCATTTAGAAAACAGGAGGGATAAAATGGAGAATGTATTTGACATTCTAATGGATAGGGGATATATAAAACAAACTACCCATGAAGAAGAAATAAGAGAACTATTAGGTAAAGAAAGTGTAACATTTTATATAGGATTTGACCCTACAGCTGATAGTCTCCACGTAGGTCACTTTATAGCCATGATGTTTATGGCTCATATGCAAAGAGCAGGTCACAGACCTATTGCTTTAGTTGGTGGCGGTACTGCAATGGTTGGAGACCCATCAGGCAGAACTGATATGAGAAATATGCTTACTAAAGAAGATATAGCATATAATGTAAGTTGTATAAAAAAACAATTAGAAAGATTAATAGATTTTAGTGATGGCAAAGCAATTTTAGAAAATAATGCTGATTGGCTACTTGATTTAAATTATGTTGATTTTTTAAGAGAAGTAGGAGCACATTTCTCTGTAAATAGAATGTTAACTGCTGAGTGTTTCAAACAAAGACTTGAAAAAGGATTGTCCTTCTTAGAGTTCAACTATATGTTAATGCAAGGGTATGACTTCCATGTATTAAATGAAAAACATAACTGTAAAATGCAATTAGGTGGAGATGACCAATGGTCAAATATGATTGCTGGTATGGATTTAGTAAGAAGAAAGTCTAGTAAACAAGTATATGCGATGACCTGTACACTTCTTACAAATAGTGAAGGGGATAAAATGGGTAAAACTGCTAAGGGTGCTGTATGGCTAGATCCAGAAAAAACATCTCCTTATGAATTCTACCAATATTGGAGAAATGTTGAAGATGCAGATGTAAATAAATGTTTAAGAATGCTTACATTTATTCCTATGGATGAAGTAAGAAGACTTAGTGCATTAGAAGGATCAGAAATCAATACTGCTAAGGAAATATTAGCCTTTGAAGTAACTAAATTAATCCATGGAGAAGAAGAAGCTAATAAAGCACAACAAGCAGCTAGAGCACTATTCTCAGGCGGTATAGATGAAGGTTCTATACCATTTACAGAAATGAATAAATCTACCTTTGAAAAAGGTATAGGTATTCTTGACTTATTAAAAGAAATAGGTCTTACTAAATCTAATGGTGAAGGAAGAAGACTAGTAGAGCAAGGTGGCATATCTATTGATGAGGTAAAAGTTGAATCTATAGATAAACAAATTACACTAGAGGATTTCAAGGATGGAAAAATAATGATTAAAAAAGGTAAAAAAGTATATCATCAAGTGAGAATTTAAAATAACTCCGATTTTTGAAGTCAGACTTCAAAAATCGGAGTTATTTGTTAATATCTTATAAGTCTTTTTTTAGCTGCTTTTTTTAATTCAATCATTTTATTTCTTTTATAGAGTTCTCTACAGCTGTAGGCAAACTTCAAAGTATGAACGTCTGTTGATTCTACACACATGCTCAATATATAGTTCCATGAGAAGTCTATTATTCTATCTTTTTCAGTAGTAAACATTAGATTTTCATTAGTTAATAAATGTGTAATAACACAAGTAGTCATAATATCTAGTGCAGTATCAAAATCATTATAGTATTCCTTTAATACTAATAATGCATGAAGTCCTGTTATGCAATGTAGTATAACTATACTACCTGAATTAATATAAGTTGGCAGTAGAATTTGAAGTAATGTATTTATCTTCTCATCTTCATCTCCATCTATTAAAAATCCTAATTTCATATAATCTTCACTTTCATATAAAGCTTTAATTTTTTGGCCCATTGTGGTTTTAGATTGTAGTATTTCTTTTATCTTTTCATTATTTATCAATCTATCTAATTCTTGCAAAATATCTGTAGGATTAATTTTTCTTTCGAATATATCTGCCTTTCTATAAGCTGTAATATAATATGCCAAGGCTCTAGCCACCTCTTCACTTAATTCCTCCTCCATTTTGAAGCCTTCAACTCCATAAGCTAATCTAATGGATGTATGAAAAAGCCCAGATGACATACCAAATGGATAAGTATTAAGTACATATCTTATAATTTCATCTATGTTTTTTTCCTTAATTTCTTTTCTTATGATATCTAAACATGATTCATATAATTCTCGTTTCCCAAGGCATTCTTCTATGGAGTTAATTTTTATATAGTCTGTTTTTACTGGATCAATATCTACACATTTTACATAAGTTTCGGTAAAATCCTTTACCTTTTCTAAATCTTGACTCATTTTATATAATGCTAATTGAGCCATTGGTAAATGATTTACCAACCCCTTTAGATAAGGTGAATGTTTGTTTCCATACTCATTAATCAAATTTCCTACAATCATATATAATCCCCCTTTAATATACTCCAGTAGTATTGTAATACCCAGCTTTTTTTATTATAATCCCTACTTTATTAAGTTAATTTAATAACATTAAACCCAAGGATTTATTAATTCTATAAATCCTTGGGTTTATATGCTTTTTGCTATTTATTTAACTTTGCAAAGGTTTCTAACGCCAAAATAATTTGTCTCTTTTCACCTTCTACAGATCCTATGCCTTCCATTACATAGTCCCCTATACTTTCTTTTAATCCTGAGTCATATTTTACAACATTGTTTAGTATACTAGCTGTTTTTACTCCTCTAAGCTGTCCAATTACGAACAAGGATGAAGTTTCCATATCTGAAGCCAATATATTTTTACTATTCCAATACTCCATTATTTTGTCTTCATTGTCCGTATAGAAAGAGTCATGGGATCTAACTATTCCATAATGATATTTGTATTTTAGTTCTTCACAAGTATCTATAATTAAATTAGTAAGTTTTATATCTGGTACAGCTGGATATGTTGGGGTTATATACATACTTGTAGTACCTTCTTCTCTTGTGGCGGCAGAACAAACAATTAAATCACCTATGTCGATATTCGATTGAACTGCACCACCTGAACCTATTCTAATAAGGTATTTTGCACCACAGGAAATCAATTCTTCTATGGCTATGGAAGCTGACGGGCCTCCTATTCCTGTAGATGTGACTGTTATGGGAACCCCCTTATAATAACCCTTTATAGTTCTAAACTCTCTATTATATGCTACTTCTTCATAAGAATCTAATAATGCTCCCACTCTCAAAACCCTTCCTGGGTCTCCTGGAAGTATTACATATTCAGAGATGTCTTTTGGTTCACATAGTATATGAGGCTGTTTCATTTTATCACCTTCTTATTTTTTTCCTTGTAGTAAAGCTTCTCGTATTGATTCTCCTAGACTAGGATGAATGATTAAATTAGATAATAAATCATCTGCTGTTTTTCCTTCTTTTATCATAGAACCTATTAGTCCAATATATTCAGATACATTTTCTCCTATCATCCATAGCCCCAGGATTTTATTTTCTTCGTCTAGTATGACCTTTACAAAACCATAGTCTATATTCTTTGCCCAGCCTCTCCAGGAGTCTTTAAATAAAGCAATTCCTATTTGATATGGAATATTATGTTCCTTCAATTCCCATTCTTGTTTACCTACACCTGCCATTTCCGGCAGAGTAAATATTGCCCTTGGTAAAATATGATGGGATATATCTATTGGGATATTTTTTAATATATAATCTGCTACACTTAATCCCTGCTGAATAGCCACATGAGCCATTCCTAAAATTCCATTAATATCTCCTATGGCAAATATATTCTTTTCATCAGTTAATAAATTTTCATAGACTATTATATTATTTTTATTTGTTCTTATATTTGTATTTTCAATGCCCAGTGGAAAATTAGGCTTTCTCATAAATGTTACTAGTGCCTTTTCAGCAGAAATTATATCTCCATTGTCTAGTAGTATCTCTACTCCTTCAGTACTTACCTTTGCACTTTTAGCTCCCACACCTTTTATTATATTTACACCCTTTGATACTAGATGAGCCTCTATGGGTTCTACTAAATCTCTATCATTTTCATATAAAATACTATCTTCTTTTTCTACAATAGTAACATCTACACCTATTTCAGAGAATAAAGCTGCAAATTCTATCCCTTCAACATTTCCACCTAAAATAATTATATTTTTTGGTAGATTAGTTAAATCAATGGCTTCCTTATGAGTTATTATATTTACTCCATCAACGGGAATTTCCTTTATACTATGAGGTTCAGTTCCTGTTGCAATGATAAAATACTTAGCTTCTAATATTTTGTCATCTAACCTAAATGTCGTTGAATCTAAAAATTCACCATTACCAATGTATATATCTACTTCTTCCTCTGTTAAATCTTTTTTAATCTTTGTATCTAAAATATTTAAATCCTCATTCCATTTATTTATAAGTGTTTCTTTAATATTTTCAATCTCATCACAATTATTTTTTATATTCTTAAAGGAATCCAATGCCTTTTTCACAGGTAAAGCTCCCCATCTTAGAGCTGTTCCACCTAAGGAGTGTTTCTCTATTAACGCTACAGTCTTTCCGCCTCTTCTTAGAGCCATGGCACTATAATATCCTGCAATGCCACCGCCTATTATGACTACATCGTATTTCTTATTCATCAAGGATTATCGCCTCTTCCTTATTCTTTTTCCTTTTATTCATTTGTCTTTGAGTCACAAAAACTAATGCAAATATAGTAGCCAAATAAGGAATCATTTGAGTGAACTGAGCAGGAACTCCTACTACCTGTAGTCTAATGCCCAATGCATCAAAGAAACCAAATAGTAAAGCAGCTAAGAAAGTACCCATTGGATTGGCTTTACCAAATATTATTGCAGCCAATGCAATAAATCCTCTATTGGCACTCATATTTTCTGTAAATAAAGTTAAATATCCTAGGGATAAATGGGCACCAGCTAATCCGCAGAATATTCCACAGAATATGGAACTAATATATTTCATTTTTCTTGGACTAACCCCTGCAGTCTCTAAAGCATTAGGATATTCTCCTGCACCACGCATCCAAATTCCATGAGGTGTCTTGTATAGATATATGTAAGTAAGTATTACTAATATCCAGCTGATATAAATAAATATAGTATGATTATTAAAGATAATATCTAGAAATTTTATATTATCCATAAATGGAAAGTTTATTTTAGGTAAGGGTATTATATCTGGTGAAGAAAATGCACCCTTTACTCCAAATATACTTCTTAATAAAAATACTGTTAATCCTCCTGCAAAAATATTTATGGCTATACCTATTACAAATTCGTCTGATTTTAAATCTATAACAAATAAAGCAAATATTAGTCCTATGATTAAACCTACAATAGCTGCTAAAGCTACTCCTACAAAGGCATTGCCAAAGAAATAACTCCCAACTACTGCAAAAAATGCACCTAGAAGAATCATTCCTTCCATACCTATATTTAATATTCCAGCTTGTTGAGTAAGTAATCCTCCCAATGCTGCTAAAATCAGAGGAGTAGCTGTTCTAATGGTATGCTGCAGCAATGTTAAATTAAAAATATCCTTAAACATTTTCCTCACCTACCTTACTCTTAGCTATCTTTTTCATTTTCCAGTTCTTATATATATTTTTAAAACCTGCTTCCCCTGCAATAAATAAGATTATTATGGATTGGATAACTGACACTAGCTCTGATGGTATTCCTATGGAGTTTTCCATGGAGACAGAACCTGTCTTCAATGCTCCAAAGAATATAGACATCAATACTACACCGATAGGATTGTTGTTTACTATTAGGGCTATTAACATACCATCGAAGGCGTATCCTGGGGATATATGCTGTAGAAATCTATAATGGACTCCAAAAACTTCCAATGCTCCAGCAATTCCACATAATCCTCCCGATATTATCATGGCTATTACCATTTGATTTTTATCTTTTATTCCCGCATATCTTCCAAATATATTATTTTGTCCTACTATTTTAAAGTCATATCCATAGGAAGTTTTCTCCATTAAGTAGTAAATAACCAAGGCTATAATCATCATATAAAATATACTTGTATTTAATGTAGATAGCTTAACTAATCGAGAAAATTGAAATTGTTCTGCTATCATTTCTGTACCACCCATTTTACCTTGAGATGAAGCAAATGGGTAATTAACCAAGTATGCAGTAAATAATGTGGCTACTGTGTTTAACATTATTGTAGTTATTACCTCGTTTACGTCATACTTTACCTTCAATATGGCAGGAAAAAACGCATAGGCTCCACCAACTAATGCACCTGCAACAATCGCTAATATTATACCTATTGCTCCTGGTAGATTAGTAAAAGTAATACCTACATATGCTGCTGCAAAAGCACCTAAATAAAGCTGACCTTCTCCACCTACGTTTGATATCCCAGCTCTAAAGGCTATGGCCGTTGCCAGTCCAGTAAGTACTAAAGGAACTGTCTTAGCGAAAGTAGTCGCTATATTATATTTTGATCCAAAGGCTCCTGTTAATAAAGCACCATATCCCGCCAATGGACTTCTACCATTTGCCATCATAATTAAAGCTCCTATTAAAAGTGATGCAAATATAGATATAAATAGGGAATTCAAATATTCAAAGTTCTTATTCTTAGTTAATCTTTCCATCTAATTCACCTTCTTTAAATTTGTATGTTCTTTCCAGTCATATAAAGCCCTATTTCTTGTTTTGAGACTTCACCTTCCTTAAACTCTCCAGTAATAATCCCTTCATAAATAGTTATTATCCTATCTGACAATCTAAATATTTCGTCTAATTCTGCTGAAATCAATAGAATAGCACATCCTTGATTTCGCTTTTCAATTATTTGGCTATGAATAAATTCAATTGCCCCTATATCTACCCCTCTAGTAGGCTGTGATATAATCAGTATAGGGGTATTAAAGGAAAATTCCCTAGCAATAATTACTTTCTGCATATTTCCGCCAGATAGATTCCCAACCAGAACATCTTCCGAAGGAGTTCTTATGTCAAACTCTTTTATGAGTTCTCTGCTTTTTTCTTTAATCTTTGATTTATTTAAATGAATACCTTTAATGGCATAAGGTTCATTATGTTGACTTCCCATAAGGATATTTTCTGAAATTGAAGCATCTTTAGACAGACCCATAGCGAGTCTATCCTCTGGAACATGGGCAATCCCTAGTTTTCTTATATCCCTTGGAGACTTATTTGAAACCTCAACTCCATTAATAAATATTTTTCCACTTTCCTTTTCCCTAAGCCCAGTTAGCACTTCTACTAGTTCGGACTGTCCATTTCCTTCTATTCCTGCAATCCCAAGAATTTCACCAGGTTTTAAGCTTAAATCTATACTCCTTAATGCTATAAGACCTCTATTATCCCTAGCTCGCAATCTTTCTATCTTTAATATTTCTTCATATTTTCTATCTTCTATATGTTTTTTATCTATTTTATCCAATAACACTTCTCTACCTACCATCATTTCTGCTAAAATCTTTTCATTGGCAGCTTTAGTATCCAAAGTGCCTATCATCTTTCCTTGCCTCATAACACTTACTCTATCAGAGATAGATAATACCTCTTGAAGCTTATGAGTAATTATTATTATGGTTTTTCCCAGTTCAGTTACTAATTTTTTTATTGTTTTAAATAGTTCCTCTGTCTCCTGTGGAGTTAAAACGGCAGTAGGTTCATCTAATATTAAAACATCTGCCCCTTTATAAAGTGCTTTTAATATTTCCACCCTTTGCTGAATCCCTACAGATAATGATTCTACCTTTAACTTTGGGTCGACTATTAATCCATAAGTCTCAGACAGTTTTCTTGTGGACTCTATGGCTTTTTCCTTGTCTATAAATATTTTTCTCTTTTTAGGCTCTGTACCTAGTACTATATTTTCTGCAACAGTAAATGAAGGTACCAACATAAAATGTTGATGTACCATACCAATCCCTAACTCTATTGCATCTAAAGGACTTGACAATCTTATAGATTTGCCATTAAAATAAATCTCTCCTGTAGTTGGTTCATGGAGCCCATACAATATATTCATCAGTGTAGATTTTCCTGCTCCATTTTCTCCGATGATTGCATGGATTTCTCCCTTTCTAATATCGAGATTTATATTATCATTCGCTAATACTTCTGGGAACTGTTTAGATACATTTCTTAACTCTAAAACCTTTTCATACACTTAAGTTTCACCTCTTTATCTAAAAAACTGTTTTAAAATGGAGAAGTAGCTAGCTACTTCTCCATTAATTATTACTTACCTGCTGGTACAGTAATTTCTCCACTAATGATTTTTGCTTTAATATCTTCAAGTGTTTTCTTCATATCTTCAGTTGCAAATTGTATCATATCTTCTGTACCATAAGATACTCCTACACCATCTTGAGCTAAACCGTAGTATACAACTTTACCCTTTTCTACTTCATCTTTTTGGATCTTTTCTATAACATCATAGATTGATTTTCCTACTTCTTTAACCATTGAAGCAACTATATTGTCTGGATTAACATAACGTTGATCTGTATCTACTCCTATGGCATATTTCCCATGTTCTTTAGCAGCTTCAAATACACCTTCTCCTGTTTTTCCTGCTGCTTGGAATATAATATCAGCTCCTCTTCCATAAAGAACCGTTGCATTATCCTTACCCTTTGCAGGGTCTTCGAAATCCTCTGCAAATATTGTTTGAATTTCAATTTCTGGATCAATATACTTTGCTCCTGCTTCATATCCAACTTGATAGTTTCTGATTACAGGAATATCCCTACCACCAACCATACCTATTAATTTGCCTTCATCTATTCCTTCTATAGATGTTTCTGTTGTTAGCATAGCAGCCAATGCTCCTGCTAAGAAAGCTCCTTCATTTTCTGCATAGGAAACAGTGATTACATTATCAATTCCTTCGATTTCATTATCTACATATATATAATGAACATCTGGGAACTCTTTTGCAACAGCTGGCACAACATCAAAAAATTCAAAACCTACTACTGCTACAATTGAACCATATTGGGATGCTTGTACTACTTGATCGTTTAGTAAAGAAGAATCATTTCTACATTCATATACTTTGTATTCAATTCCAAAATCATTCTTAGCTTTTTCTACACCTTCATGGGATGAATCGTAGAAAGAACGGTCTCCTAAACCGCCAGCCAATACTAAGCCTACTTTTACCGCATCTCCAGATGCTTCCTCTGGATTACCTGAAGCGTCTAGTGTACCAGGAGCCTTTTTACATCCTGATAATGCTAAAGATACTATTAACATTAATGCTAAAAAAATTGTAAGTTTCTTTTTCAAGAAAAATACCTCCTTATTATATATTGTTTTTATATAAAATCGAAATAATCGATTCTATTTGCATGGTCATTCATTTTTACTTATTTTCTCTTGCTTTTTTAGTTCATTAATATCTATTATGGTAATATAATTATTAGACACATCTATTAGCTTACTTTCCTTTAGCTGTTGCAGAACTCTATTTATGCTCCTAGATGTAACTGCAAATTGCTCACTTAACTGTTCCTTATTTATATCTATTTGTATTCCAGTACTAGACTTAACTCCAGAATCTGTCCTATATAGAAGATAATTACATATCCTATATTTTAAAGAGTATAAAGTATTTTCTCCTGCTACTTTAGATAGTGTGTAAAAATTATGACACAATGTTTTCATTATATGTAGAGAAAAGTGTCTATCCTTATCTATCCATTTTAAAAAGCTTTCCCTGTTTATTCGTATTAATTGAATATCTGTTAAAGCTTCAATAGAACAACCATAGGGTTTATTATCAAATATCTCTAGCTCTCCAAAGTAATCTCCTTTTTTATATATAGCTTGAGAATACTTTTTTCCATTCTCTCCGTTTATGCATATATTAGCGTATCCACTTACTATAATATAAAAATATTCATATTTCATATCCTGATGGCAAATTATTTGCCCCTTTGAATAATTCATACTTTCCCATTTGTCAAGAACATTATATGGACAATCCTTTAGCATTTTTTTTATTATCTTATTAGACTCAATAATTTCTATTATATTCACTACATTCGCTCCTTCAAGTATATAGTAAGCCAAAATTATTTTAAAGGACATCTGTCCTTAAATAATATACTTTTACTATAAATTATACTATATATGTAAAAAAACAGGAATTATGTCCTTCTATATCAAATTAAAAAGATTATTCTTAAACCTTTTAAGAATAATCTTTTTAATTTTGATGTAATATTATCTAAATATTATTTTATCATTTTCTATGGAATCTACAATAGCTAAAGATTCTAATTTTATGCCTTGATCCCTTAAGTTTTTTCCGCCATTTTGAAAACCCTTTTCTATGACTATTCCTACACCTGCTAAGTTACAGTTAGACTGTTTTATTATATCTATTAACCCCTCTGCTGCCTTTCCCTTGGCAAGAAAATCATCTACTATAAGTATATTTTCTCCCTTATTCAAATATTTTTTAGATACTCTTATGGTATAAGTCTTATCCTTAGTATAGGAATAAACATTACTTTCATATGTATCTTGATCAAGATTCTTTGAGTCCGTTTTCTTTGCAAAAACCACAGGTACATTAAAATATTGTGATGCAACAACAGCTATGGCAATACCCGATGCTTCTATGGTAAGTATTTTATCTATCTTTTCTGATGAAAATCTTGATTTAAACTCCTTGCCTATTTCATTTAGTAAATCTACATCTATTTGATGGTTTAAAAAACTATCTACCTTAACTATATTGCCTTCTTTAATATCTCCGTCTTTATTTATTCTCTGTTTTAATAATTCCATATTATCCACTCCAATAATTAATTTGTATTATCTTATAATAATTATTAGATTTATGCAAGTGTGTTATTCTTTAACCTGTATTTGACATACCTTCATTGCATTTAGTGCATTCTCATGGCTTTCTTTGGTTACACCTGCACAACACTTCGCATCTACAAAAATTTTTACTTCTGGTAAAAATGCTTTTATAGTGAAAGCATTTGATATTACACAAATATCTGTACAAAGACCTATTAATTCTATTTCATCTATAGGCTCTTTATTATCCATTTCTACTAGTTCCATGACTAAATCCTTTGAACCAAAGGTTACTTTATTATAAATAGTATTTTCGGGGCTTATTAACGCTTGAATATCATTGTGTATTTCCCATCCTGATGTACCTTCTATACAGTGAGTTACGGGCAAATATCTACCTTCCTGTGTGGATAAATAGTTCTCCCCATGAGTGTCTCTGGTGTATATTATTTTTCCTTCAAACTCTTTAATTTTCTTAACTACGTTTGAAACAATATTTACTGCCTCTTTTGTACCTAATGAACCGTCTATAAAATCGTTTTGCATATCAACAACTAATAAAACGTTGTTCATTTAAATCCACCTTTCTTTTTTTATTTTATAAACCTATTCTTCCCCTAGTAATTTCTCTATAATCATATGGGTTTTATAACCTTCTTCAAAATCAATAATCTTAGCCTCTTCTCCAGCTATTGCCCTAAATACATTATCTAATAAATCAACTAAATGATTTTCTTCTTTAATATCTAATTTCTCTAAAGCTGTACCTTTTGTAGCTATCCATAACTCTCTCCAATTCTTTAAGTATATAGATCCCTCTGTACCAAATATCTTAAAACACAATTCTTCTTCCATGCCCACATCAGTAACTCCATTGATTAATACTGGAACTCCCTTTACCATTCCTCTTGCAATAATACTCTTTTCTGAGATTTGAGGGTTTTCAGGATAATCTATAAATGAACTTACATCCTCTATATTTCCAAATAGTCTCTGAGTCATTTGAATATAGTGAGTAACTACTTCTCTTACAAAACCACCTTGCTCCCTTGATGTTATCCAATCATTTTGTTGCCATGGCCTTGGCCAATGAGTAAAGTACCCTTGAAACTCAACTCTAACTAAATCTCCAATAAATCCTTCCGCTAAAAGCTCCTCTATTTTTTCATAGGCCTTCATATATACAGTAGGAAAGTTCATTCCATGAACTATATTTTTATCTTTGGCCACTTTATACATTTCTTTTGCTTCATCTGTTGAATTTGCTAAAGGTTTCTCACATATAAAGTGCTTATCTGCCTTTAATATATCCATGGCTATGGGATAATGATATTTTGGAGGAACTGCTAGGTAAATAATATCTATATCTTCATCCTCCAATAAAGTATTATAAGAATCTACACTTTTCAAACCATATTTCTCTGTTATTTCCCTTAATCTATCAGTATTTATATCATATATTGCCTTTATATTTGATCTTGGATGATTGTTACTAGCATTTATGACTCTCTCTGCAACCACTCCTGCTCCTATAATTCCCATATTCATGTTTTTTCCCATTGCGCTCGTCCTTTCTTTCTATTGTCTCAAGAGCAAAGTCCACTCCAGCTACTTTTTATTATGTTTATATTGTTATCTTACCATAATTTTCAAGTATTGAAACTGTTTAAAAATAGATTTTATTAGTCCTATTAAAACCAGTTTTAATTGAGAATTATTTAGTGTATTATATATATAAGAAAATACTATAAACGGAGGAATAGTTATGTATAGTTTTAGAAATGATTATAGTGAAGGTGCACATCCACGAATTTTAGAATTACTTAGCAATTCAAATTATGAGGCAAATATAGGTTATGGTAAAGACATTCATAGTCATAAGGCAAAAGAATATATAAAAAAATTGATTGAAAAAGAAGATGCTGATATACATTTTATTCCTGGTGGAACCCAAACTAATATGTTGGTTATTTCCTCTTTCTTACGACCACACCAATGTGTGATTTCAGCAGATACAGGTCATATCAATGTCCATGAAACTGGTGCAATAGAAGCTACAGGACATAAAGTAGTAGCTATGCCTTGTAAAGATGGTAAGCTGACACCTGATATTATAAAAAAAGCTCTAGATTACCATACTGATGAACATATGGTTCAGCCTAAAATGGTATATATATCAAGTTCTACTGAACTAGGGACTATATATTCAAAGGATGAATTAATATCAATTCATAAAATATGTAAAGAAAATGGATTATTATTATTTTTAGATGGTGCAAGACTAGGTTCAGCTCTTACATGTAGATCTAATGATTTAAATATTAAGGATATAGCAAATCTAGTGGATATATTTTATATTGGCGGGACAAAAAATGGAGCATTGCTAGGGGAAGCTTTGATTATCTTAAATCAAGATTTAAAAGAAGACTTTCGTTTTCTAATAAAACAAAGAGGAGCAATGGCAGCTAAAGGGTTTGTTCTGGGAATTCAATTTGAAGCATTATTTCAAGATGATTTATATTTCGAATTAGCACGACACGCAAACGAAATGGCTGAAAGACTAGGATCAATCATTCAAGAGGCAGGATATAAATTCTATACTGAACCATATACAAATCAAATATTCCCAATTTTTCCAGATACTCTCCTTGAAAAGATGGAAAAGGAATTCGTATATGAGTTTATTGATAAAGTAGATGAAAATAATACTGCCGTACGATTTGTTACATCTTGGGCAACAAAAATTGAAGCTGTGGAGGCTTTAAGAGATTTTTTTAATAAAAACAAATAAAAGAAATGGGGACAAATTGTCCTCATTCTATTTCATTTCTTCAAAGGCCATTTTAGACTGATTGCAAGTAGGACACTTCCAATCCTCTGGTAAATCTTCAAAAGCCGTATTAGGCTCTATATCATGAAGTTTATCTCCTCTATCAGGTCTATAAATATAACTACATACTGTACATTTATAATTATTCATATTATCCTCTCCTTATTATTCTATGAAGTCTTTTTCTTTCATCTTTTCTGCAAAGTCATTCCAACTGACTTCAACACTTCCACTACATTTTTCTACTGTATATTTAAGCAATCATACTGAAATCTTAACTCTATTCACTTTCCTCCTGAAAATATAAAATCTGCAACCTTTCTAATTTCTATCTAATATGTTTTTCCATTCATCTTCTTTAAATCCAACTAAAACATGATTTTCACCTACTAATATAGGTCTCTTAACCAGCATACCATCTGTAGATAAAATATTTATCTTCTCATCATCATTCATATCTGGCAGTTTATCCTTTAATTTTAACTCCTTATATACATTGCCACTTGTATTGAAAAATCTCTTTATAGGATAATTACTTTTAGTAATCCATTCTCGTAATTCTCCTTCAGTCGGATTGTTTTCTTTAATGTTTCTTTCTTCATATCCTATATTATTTTCTTCTAGCCATTTCCTAGCCTTTGTACACGTAGTTCACTTTGGATAACATAATAATAAATATTTCATAAAATCCTCCTTTAAGTATTTTTTTATTTAATTTTTTTCTTATGGTAGTATTTCATATTTATAACACTGAATCCTTGTTTATTATTATACACCACTTCTCTAAAAACAAAATATTTCTCTTAAAACTTTTAAACAAAATCCAATAACTATTGCTACTAAAATAGCTCTGCAAAAATTTTTCAGATTCATATTAGACCTTTTTCCAAATGCCCATATAGAAAACATTATGATATTAATTAGAGGTATAAATAGTATT